>CP046179.1:3242500-3603164 GCA_014075275.1 Boseongicola sp. | reverse complement strand
ATGCGCACGGTTCCGGTCACTGGTTTAGCGATGGCGCGCGTCCAGGATTGCACCCCGGAGGTGTAGCGCTTGATTAGTTGGAAGGCGGTCGTCGCGCCGTCGCCGGTGCCAATCGCCTGATTGTTCGGTGCCGGCGTTCCCGAGGGAACGCAGGACTTGTGGTCGCCCCAGTCCTTGAACCTAAAGCCATGCAGCCGACCGTTGCGGGCCTCGAAGAAGGCCACGACCGCCGCCAGATCGTCCGCGCGGCGGATGCCATAGGCGACATCGTAGCGGCGGCGGCTGTTCGCCCAGCTGGCGTTGCGCTCCTCGTCGCCGGAAGCGAGTTCGACGATCTGGGTCCGCCGCTCGGGCCCGCCGCGCGCACCCCGGCTGATATTGTCGGGAAACCGGACTTCGTGAAACGCCATCACATACCCCTTCGCCCGAGCGAGACGGCGCGGGCGATGTCCGCCGCAACCTGCGTCCGGGACTGCCGGAAGCTCTCGGCGTCGCGCGCCATGATGGTGACATTCACGCCACCGGCTGCGCCGTAGCTCTGAGCTTCGCGGCGAGACAGCACGCGCTCGCCGCGTTGCAAGATGGCCGGAACTTCATCGTGGCGGAGCCCTGCAACGCCGCCGGCATGCATGCGAGGCGCTGCCGCGAAAGCCATCGCCGGGACCATCCGGCTTGGCGAAGAGTCTCCGACCATGCCGCCCGCGTGCAGGATGTTGGCGAAGATCCCGCCCGCGCCCCCCAGCGCGCCAGAGAGCGCGTTGGCAATAGGCCCGAGGATGAACCGCCTCGCCGCCAGCTTGGAGAGATCGGCCAGCAGCGAGGTAACCAGATCGCGGAAATCCAGCTTGCCGATTTTCACGAATTCGCCGACCGCATTCTCGGCCGACTGGAACGCGCTGACGAGGCTCTGGCCGATGTCCCCGCCAATCTCGCGCGCCTTGCTGGCATAGTCGCTGAGCGCTGCGGTGACCGCCTGCCAGCCGGAAACTGCGGCGTCGATGTCAGGTTCGGCTGCAGCGGCAGCAGTCTCGGCCGCTGCACCCGCACCCGTGGCCGCCTGTCCGGCATCGCCAAGGGCAGTTTCCAATCGCTCCGCCGCGTTGGTCGCCTCGGTCAGCGCGTTCGCGCCAGCTTCATCGCTGCCCCGCACCGCATCACGCAATGCCTGCCAACTGGCGAGTGGCGCGCGCGCGCCTTCGGCCAGATCGTGGGCCGCGCCACGATATGTGTTGGCCGTGGCAAGCGCAGTATTGGCCGCCGCAGTGAGCCCGAGATCGGGTGCGGAAAGCGGGTTATCCTCAAAAGCGCGGTCGAAGGCGGTCTGTGCGGCTGTGGTCGCGGCAGTTGCTGCGCCCTCAAACCGGTTCTCGATCTGACCAAGTTCGAGATCGGGAATGATCGAGATGCGACGCTCTGACCCGAGCGCTTCCAGCCCCTGGTTGATCCCCCCGATGAATGTGTTGATCCGCGAGACGACGCCGTTCAGCATCGCCTCAACGCCGTCGATCAGGCTGTTGGCCGCCTGAAACGCCAGATCGCCGATGGCGGCTGGCAGCAGTCCCCAGATCGCCTTGATCGCCTCGTAGGCCCCCTCGAAGGTGTTCGCGGCCGTGTTGCCGAAAGTCACGACGCTTTCGATGGCGCTCTGCATACCCGACGCCGCATCAGACTTCAGATCGAAAAACATTGCAGTGGCCGCAGCGCCCGCCGCAGCTGCCCCCATCTTGATGCGGTCCCACACCTCGACGGCGAGGTCCTTCAGAAGCGACATCGCCTCTCCAAATCCGCCCGCGCCAGTAACAAGGCGGGTGAACTGGTAGACGAGCTCGCCCGCGCCAACGATCAACGCGCCGATGCCGGTGCGGATCAGTGCCCCACGAAGGAGCACCAGCGCGGTGGCGAGGCCACGGACCGAGAGAGCTGCGACGGCAATCCCGGCGACCCAACGCCCTGCAAGAAAAGCCACAAACGTAGCGGCATAGGTGGTCAGACGGCCGATGTTGTCGAAGACACTGCGGATCGCGATGCCGAGCGGGCCTGTGCGGCTCGCAACCGCCGCCATGGCATTCGCGACCGCTTCCAGCGCGGGTGCCGCAGCGACCGTCAGCTGGTTCGACAGCCCGCGCCAGATCAGCCCCAACCTTGAGATGGCGTCGTTCGTCTGCTCGATCTGGTCGGCATCCTGCTCCGACACGACGACGCCGAAGGCCAGAACATCCTCTTTCGCCTGGCGCAGCGTCGCGGTGTCGATCCGCGACATGGCGATGGAGCCTTCCTCGCCAAAGAGCTGACCGGCGACGGCCGCGCGTTCGGCTGCGGGCACAAATTCCTCGATGGCCGCGTTGATCGCGCCCACACGCTGATCCAGCGGCAGGGAAATTAGGTCGGCAGCCGAAAGCCCCAGCCGATCCAGCGCGTCGGCGGCAGGTCCGGTCCCGGCGGCCGCCTGGCTGAGACGGCGCGTCAGATCCTTGGTGGCCTGCTCGATGCCGGACATCGACACGCCCGCCAGCTCGCCCGCGCGCTCCAGCGTCTGGATCGAGGCGACGGTGGTCCCCAGCGACTGCGCGAGCTTGGCCTGCGCATCGACGGTTTGCAGCCCGGATCGGACCATCGCCACGCCAGCAGCAGCGGCGGCGGCCACGGCGGCAGCGGCAGCCACTGCAACACGACGGGAGAACGCCGCAAGTCGGGCGTTGGCCGCCTCCATCTCGCGGCTGAGCCGCCCGAACCCTCGCACCCCGGCCTCACCGACACCTTCCAGTTCGGCGCGCACCTGTCGGCCACCGACCGCGGCAAGGCGGACAGAAACGCGCTTTTCAGCCATTGGAATGATCCATCTGTTCGTTGAGCTTCGCAACCATCACGGATTCAATGACGGGCAGCAGTTCGGCCATGGCCAGGGGTGGGATGCCGAGCGCGTCACCGAGAGCGAGCGCAGCGGTCAGGTCCCAGCCGATCACCGCACCCGGCAGAACGCGGAGCTGGCCGCCGAGACGGTCGACCAAGTCCCAGACCTGCCAACCCTCGTAAGTCAGCGGCCGGTTCAGCCACGCCGGGCAGTCTTCGCACGCCGTTTGGCAGGCGTCGCAGTAGCGTTCGCCCCCGCCGAAGGACCACTCGGCAAGGACGCGGAGACGTTTTTTTCCTGTTCCAGCAGCAGGCCTTTGGAGACGTAGGTCAGCTGGAAGGCCTCGAAGATAGGCCAGACATCGAGCAGCGCGTCGATGGCCTCGGGGCTGGGATCGATCGGCTCGCCGTCCGCGTCGCCGATGCCGTCCCAGGCGAGCACCGCCCTCCGTGCGAGAGCTTTGGCGAAGGCCACGGCGCGCTCCTCGTCGGAGGCCTCTTTGGGGACCGCTTCGACGGCGGGATCGCTGCGGGTGGCCACCATCAGCGCGGTAGTCAGCGGTCGCAGTTGCGCCCGCACGCCGGGGGCAAGACTATGCCAGCGCGGCGCGTTCGTTAGGTCGAGCGTGAGCATCAATATGTCTCCACATCGTTCAGGAGGGTTGCGGTGCACATCCGGCCGACGACGCTGTCGCGGGCGGCTTGCCAGTCGAAAGTGGCCTGCACGCCCTGCGGCCCGGAAATCTCGATGCGCGGGCGTGGCAGGTAGACGGCGTGCACGGTGAAGGTGAAGCTTTCGCCCGAGGGCAGCAGATAGGCGAACTCAAGCTCGCAAGGATCGCCATTGATCGCCTGCGTCACCAGTGTCTGGTCAGCGAAGCGCACCTCGATGGAGCCGGTCAGCGCAGCGATGGACGGGTCCGCGCCGTCGATGCGGCCGTCCGAGCGGATGGTCTCGATGCGGTCGAGGTTGTTGGCGTAGGTAATGTCGGCCGAGACCACATTGCCGAGGGCAGATCCGTTGCGGGTGATCGCCCCATTGAAATGGCCGAAGCGCTGCAATTCCAGCGCGGCGGGCGTGCCTGCGCTGGTCGTTGTGCCCACCGTCTCGCCCTGCGCCACCAGCCGGGATGTCGCGGTCAGCAGCCCCGAGCGCTGCATCTGCCAGTTGATCTGGTCGAGTACACAGCCGGAATACATCGCGTAGCGCGGCACTTCGGGCATGCCGGTCTCGATGGACATGCTGGGCAGCATCCAAGACCCCGACTGAAACTCGTGCGTCCAGGGACCGGTGCCAGATGTGGTCGGGTCGCCAAAGGTCGCCTTCAGCCAGAAGCCGAAGGCCTCGGCGTCGAGCGGCACGACGACATCGCCGTCTGCCGTCACCGCATCCTTGATCGGTGCCAGCGGATCGCGGCCGTAGCCCAGCAGTTCCGAGTTCAGCAGCGGCTGCTCCGCGCCGAGCGAGGTGCTGGCGAAGGGCATCTTGGTGAAGCCGCCGACTGGCGGCGTGCCATAGGTCGTTTCGAACGCAAGCGCCATCTGCGCCCGCGCCCCTTGGGCTCGTGCCATCGTATTCTCCTTGAATTGTCAGGGTCAGCCGAGCGGATCGGCCGTTGAATAATGCAGCACCACCGGGATCACGGCCGCCTTCAGGCTCGCCGCGCCTTCGACCGGCAGATCGACCGGGCGTGGCGCTTCTGCTTCGACCCAGTCGCATAGGCCGCCGAGCGTGCGGTCGGCGGCAATTGCCGTGCCGATGCTGGCGGTCAGCGTGTCGAAGACGGCGTCACGGTCGGTGCCCTGCACGACCGCCTCAATCTCGGCACGGTGCTGGTAGTGGTAGCGCAGGGGCGACAGTGTTACCTCGGGATCGCCTGGCTCCCCATCCCGAAGGATCAACAGGCCATCGGCGGGTATGCGCTCGGGCAAGACCTCACCCCGCAGGGCGGTTGCGGCCAGCGTCAAAAGCCGCGCCTGCAGCGCGGTGAGAATGGTTTCACGAACAGTCATGGTGTCTTTCCGGGCTCGACAGTAGAAATTGCTGGCTCAATGCACCCATGAGCTCCGGAAAAAAGGCTGCGAACTGCGATGGAAGGAGCTCGGGAAAACTACTAAGTCTTGTGTGGGTTTTCACTAGGAAGTCAGATGATTACAGACAGATTCGAAGATTTTGCACAGTCGCTGCGAGTTTTCATTGAACAGAAATACAGATTCCAAGAACTATTCCTCATCGATTCAAGCGAGGCGATCGGCAATGTTGAGCTCGCCTGTAAGAGCATGCTCGACACATTCGCCAGCTTGTACGACGCAGTTCGAGAAACTCAGGAAGTCGATTTTGATTTTTATGCACACCCGCTTTGTTGCGCTGTTCTTGCATACAGAAATGCCAAGCATCACAATAAAGCGCACGGCATCCGCAGTGTGCACCGCCATGCGCAGCAGAACGAACGCCAAGACTACCTCCTTGTAGATTTTCCTGCTGGGGACGGCGAAGACGGCGGAGGGTTCATTGACCACTACGCTTCTTGGGGAGACTTTTGTGTGCTCCTCGACATGCCAAGGGATCAAAGCCGCTTGCGCGCAAATGCTCGGAACCTCGTCAGACACCGCATCGAGGCAGATGGATTTGAACGTTTCGCTGATCAGGACGGAGTTCCAATCCATCGGGTCTTTATAAACATGATTCCAATAATAATTGGCGCTGGATCAGAGTTTATTACCTATTTGAAGCCACATATTCGCGCTCAAAGTGTGGAGGCCGAGCATTTCGTTTCGCATTTCGAACATGTGGAGCAAGCCAACTTTTCTCGACCTAAATACTTGGAGTTAACGAGTTCGGTTTTTGGTTAGGGTTGCTTGGCACGAGGAAACGATAGCCAATTTCCGATCCTATCGCTGAACAACCCATTTCGCCACGATCAGCCCCGGGACGCTGTCAAGCGCCCGGTCTGCATCCCGCGCGAGGTCCAGCCGCTTCGGCAGTTTCACCTGCGGCACGAGCAGGAAGATCGGCGCGGTGACCTTTCCGCGCCCGGTCTTGGAGCGGGACACGACCGCCTGACCCTTCGTGTTCAGCCGTCCCTCTGCCACCAGCAAGCTCGGCCCCGTGCGACGATAGACGAAACGCAGGCGCAGCCCGCGTCGCCGTTCCCATTCGCCGGGGGTTATCCTGCCGCCGCGCAGCGACTTGCCTGCGGCGGGCAGCGGGATCGCCAGCCAGAACCCGTCTTTCGAGCGGATCAGCGGGCCGGTGTCATGCGCTCCCACGATGACCGGGGCCTTGGACCAGACCAGCGCGGCTGCATCCAAGCTCTCGCCCGACCTCGGGAAGTTCTGGTTGCGGATCGAGTTGGCAAGCCGTCGCCCCAATCCCGCGCCAGTGATCTGCGTGCGCCAGGCAGTCTTGAGCCCGGTCCCGGCCTCGCGCATGGCAGCTGTCACAGCACGTTCGCCCGCCGCGACCTCCGCTGCCATCATGGCGACGATGTCCGGATCGATGTCGAGCTTCAGCTTCACGCGGGCCTCAGATCAACAGTCCAGACCAGCCGCTCCCGGTCCCGGACGGGTTCGCCCTGAATGAGGAAGGCGTCGCCATCCATTTCCAATCGGTCGCCGGGACGCGGTGCCGGAACTTCCGCGACGCGAAGATCGATCCGGGTCGTTTCCGACCAGAGCCGCGCATCGCCGAATTCGGTGATGGCATCAGCCTGCCGGGAGACGACGCGCACCAGCACGGGCGCGCCGCCATCGGAGGTGTAGACCGCCTCACGCCCGATGTTGGGATCCGCGAACAGAGCATCCAGAATGGCGGCAAACGCCGTCATCAGAAACTGCCGTTCAGGCGCACCCGGCCGATCAGGTCACCCGCGCCGCCCGCAACAGACTCAACGGCCACACCGATCAGCGTGTTCGCGGTGGCGGTCTTGGTGGCTTCCTTGTTGGTGTTGTCCCAATAGACCTTGTCACCGGTGGACCAGGCTTGGCTCGCGACTTTCTTCAGGTCGAAGACTCCGATGAGGGCGGTCTCGACCGTCTCGGCATTGGCAGCATCCCCGGCGGCCACGCCGAAAATAGAGCCGACGAGCAGGCCATCGCCGGAGGTCACGGCGTAGGGCGCGGTCAGGGTGATGGTGTTGCCGGGCTGGACGTAGTTTTTCATTGCGGGATCCTTTGCAAAATGGAACGGGCGGCCCGATTGGACCGCCCGTTAGAGGTGAGATGTCAGGGACGGCCCGTTTTATGCGCCGGGGTTCTTGTAGAGGCCGCGCCAGTCGATGGCCTTTGCGCCGAAATCGAGGCGGCACTTGATCTCGACGCCGTCGACGTCGAAGCCGTTCCGGGTCTCAATGTACGCGCCCTGCTGACCCTCGAGATAGGCGTACTCGATGGTGTCGATCTGGTTCGGGCTGGCCGCGAGGTACCAGGCGGTTACGCTGGCGGCATCGAGGCGTGGCTCGCTGATCGGCGCGAGGGTGCGGATCGACTGCGGCACGACATTGGACGTCGCTGCGGGCACCAGGTTCTGGGCGACCATCTGCTCCGCCTTCAGTTCCAGCGAGGCGGGCACGATCAGGAAGGCGGGGCGGACGTTCAGCACCGTCTTCTTGTCGAGCCCGGTCTGCTTGGCCATCGCCGCGCGGGCCGCACCGACAGCATCGACCGCCAGCGCTGCGCCTGTTCCTGCGAGGTTCTTGTGGCTGGTGTGGAACAGGGCGTTGCCGTCCGCCATCGCCGGGTTGGCGGTGATGATGCCCCAGACGACGTCCGATTCCAGCTGGGCGATGGAGTTGCCGTACATCGCGGGGATCCGAGTGAAGGCGTCGAGATCGTCGTTGATCAGCGTCTGGCGGGTGATGGCGACCACCCGGCCATAGGTCTTGACCTTGTAGCTCTCCTTGCTCTCGCCGAGTGTCCCGCGTTTGAACTCGCCGCTTTCGCCCACCTCCAGCAGCTGCGGCGCTTCGCCGAGCTGGACCCGGTGCATCGCCTTGAAGTCGGTGGCCAGAACCTGGCGGCAGAACAGCATGAATGTGCGGGGATAGGCGTCATAGGCCTGCCGCAGGGTCTTGTTGGTGACCGCCGAGAGGATCTCCGGGAAGTCGGACGTCGAATGCAAGGCCCGCGTTGCCACCTCGTCGCGAGACAGGCCCCGCGTATTGACCCCAGCATTGCCAAGGCTCTCGCGGGCCAGTTCCATGAGCGTCATGCCACGATACTGGCGAGCGGCATCTTCCAGAGTGAACAGCGTTGGGCTGTAACGGTGCAGAAGCGCGTTCGCGACGGCATCGCGGCGGGTGATCTGCTCGTCGCGGCCGCCGAGTGGGATCGACACCTGGCTGAAGGTGCGGGTTTCTTCGGATTTGGAGGCGACCTGATCGAGGATCAAACGCCGGGCTTCGCCGATATCCGTGCCGCGCTTGACCAGATCCTCGGCAAAGCTGCGCTCGAGGTTCAGCCGCCCGGCCAGATCATAGATTGTGGACACCCGGTCACGCTCCGTCTCGCGGGCCCGGGTCGCAACAGCTTCAGTGTCAGGCACAACGGGGGCATCGGGCTTCTGCGGCTTTGGCTGCGCGCGGGTCTCAACGGCAGCAACCTTCGGCTCGGCCACAGGCGTCTTCGGTTCAGTCATGGTGGTGTCCTCGGCAGCATTGATGTCGCTGGGCTGATCTTTGGCCTCTGCGGCCAGGGCGTTGGGTTTTTCCGTCATCGGGATGGCTCCTGTTTGAGTGGGTGGGACGTCCCGGCGATGGAGGACGCAATCGTGAAGTTGGGATTGGGCGCGAAACCCTGCGGCGGGATCTGCCCCGACCGGCACGGCGGACACCTCGAAGGGCGTCCAGTCCACCGCGCGCCAAAGCTCGCGAGCCGCTTCGGGCTTGGACACTTCGAACCGGTGGACCTGGTAGCCGATGGACACCGCCCGGATATGGCCCGCCTGGATATCGCGCCAGATCGGTTCGACATCGGCGCGCTCAGAAATCCGGACCTGCGCAATGCCGCGACCGTTTTCGATCCGGGCAGACCCCGGGACGACCGAGCCGATCACGGCATCCAGCGTTTCGATCTCATGCACCTTCAGAAACGGCGCGCCGGCGTTCAGACGATCGAGCCGCACATGGTCTGGATCGAGGCTCAATTCCTCGTCGTAGGGTTCGCCGAACAGGGTCGATCGACGAACCCGAGCGCCCGCTGACCAGATCACCTCGACGGTGCGGGTGTCGGTGTCCGCTGAGTTCAGCGCAAGCTCCGCCATCCGGCGCAAGGCCGGGATTTCGATCATTGTGTCCATGTTGGTCAGTCCTGTTGGTCGGCCTGCGCCGGATCGGTTTCCGCGTCAGCGGTGGGCTCGTCGTCGGCCGGTTCGTCGGCATCCGGATCGGTGGCCGGGTCGCTGGTCTGCGCGCTCCCGGTCTTGGTGACTCGTCGCGGGTCGCTGTCGAGAACCAGCCCGAGGGCATCGAGCTTGGCGTTGGTCGCAGCGATCTCGGCCAGCACCGCGTCCGGATTGCGGCCCTGCCGGGCGATCACCTCGGCCAGCGTCATGGTGCCAGATCGGATCGACAGCAGGTTCGCCATCGCGTCCTTCTGCGGATCGACCGCCTCGAACTTCGGCGGCGACCATTCGACCGGTACGTCCGGCGATGGGATCTGGCCCGCCGCCCATGCGGCTTCCGTGAACCAGCGCCAGACCGGGGCGCAGAACATCGGGATGAACAGCTGCCACTGGACGGCATCGATCTGGCGGCGGAATTCAACCAGCCCCGCGCGGATCGAGGAATAGTTCACCTGGGAGAGATCGCCGGTCAGCAACTCATACGGCACGCGGAACCCGGCCGAGATCGTATGCAGGCTCGCCCGCTTGTATTCTGCATAGCCGCCCGTAGCCGAAGGCTGGTTAAATCGAATGTCCTTGCCGCCGCGCGCATAGGCAATGAGGCCAGGCTCGAACTGCTCGACGCGGTTTCCATCAGCATCGACCACGGAGGGAGCGATGCCCTGCTGCGCCTCGTCGTCGCCGAAGACGATGGCGGTGACGCAGGCCTCGGTCTTCTTGCGGACCAGTTCGGCCACCTCGTAGTCGTCGAGGTCGCGCAAACTGCGGATCACCGGCGCGCCCCAGGGAACGCCGCGCGCCTGCGTGCGCTGCTTCTCGTAAACATGGGCGATCTCGGTCGCCGGGACCGGGCGGCTCTGCAACCCGTTCTGCAACGTGCCATAGGCATCACCCGGATGTTCGGCATGCAGCCAATAGGCCCGGCGTTTGCCGACTGGATCGAACTCGATCCCCTGGACGAGGCGTCCCGCGCCGATGGTGCCGGATTTCGTGGTGTCGAGGAAGTCGGCCTCCAGCACCTGCACTTGCAGCGGGACAGGCAAGCCATCCGCTGCGCGGCGCAGACGTCGGCGCACCAGGACCTCACCTGCCTCGACCATCTCGCGGCAGATCAACGTCTGCAGCCCATAGAAGTCGAGCTGGCCGTCGGCGTCAGCGGCGTCCGACCACCTTGCGAAGAGCGCATCGACCTTCCGGTCCAGCTTGTCATTGCCGCTCGCCGCCCGAGGCATGATGCCCGCACCGACAATGTTGTTTACCAGCACCGCCACGGCCTTGGCCGCATGCGGGTTGTTGCGGACCAGATCGCGCATCCGGTCGCGCAGCAGCGCCCCGGCCACGCCAACCTCGGTATCGGCCGAGGTGCCCGGCGCACGCCAGCCGTCGGTCCGTCGCCCCTTCGAGGCACCATCATAGCCCCGCGTCAGGGTTTCGAATGCCTGCCGCGCCAGCACACGACGGGCCGCCGTGCGTGGTGCCACCGAGGCAATCGCATGGTCAAACCAGTTGGCCCACATCAGCGATCCCCGCGCGAGAAGCCCGCGAGCCCAGCGATTGGCACCGGTTGTGTGGTGCCCGCTATGGCCCGCTCGATGGTGCGGATGCGCACCAGCAGATCCTCGGCCGAGCCATAGTCGACCGACTTGCCGTCATAGCTGACCCGGGTCGTGCCGCTGGAATAGGCCCGGCGCAACGCGGACAGCTCGGTTTCGGTCCAGTCTGCCATCAAAACCATCCTCCGCGCCGTCCGAGCCAGTCGGATTGACGTTTGCCTTGCGACGTCTGCGCTTGCCTGTTGATCTGCCCCGCGGGATCCGCAGAGGCGTCGGCGACACCGAGTTGATCCTCGAGGTCACGCCATTTCTCGTCGGTCCAGCGATCCGCACCCGCGATCCAGGCGGCGGCGCGGGCATAGACCCGGCAATCCAGCGCCTCGTTGCGCTCGCGCAGCTTCTGCCATTCCAGTCGGGCAAAGCCACGCTTCGTGCGCACCGTGACCAGTTGCTCGGCCACGAACTGCTTCAGCCATTCGTTCTCGACCCAGTGCGGCAGATGCACCGTGCCGGGTGAGAATTCTGCGCCGTTAGCGCGTTCCTCCTCGGTTGGCCGTTCCAGCCGCAGGAAGCGATAGGTCTCGGCCTTGAAGGTCGATACTGCCACGGTCCAGAGCCGTGCGCCGCGGCGCAAACGCTTGCCGCCCTCGGTCGCGTCCACGTAAGTGGGCCCCGACACAGGGCTGGCCCGGTTGAAGCCTTCGACACCCTTGACTGGTGCGACCTGTGCAAACCCTTGGGCCCGCGACCAGCCATAGACCGCCGGGGCCTCATAGCCAGTGTCGATGGCAAGCCGCGCGATCTTCAGATGCGCGCCACGCTCGTGCGGCCACGTCCGGCCGAGCAGTTCGGTCAGGTCGCCCCAGGCCTCATGCCGGTCGGGGCCGCCCTCGATCACGATGTGATCGAGCAGCCAGCTTTCCAGCCCACGGCCCCAGGCCCAGACATCGACTTCGATCCGGTCTTTCTGGACGTCGGCCCCAGCGGTCAGGAACAGCCCGCCCGCAGGCACAATGCCCGGTTTCCAGTGCTCGCGCCGGTCGTAGAGCCGCTGCCAATCCGGCGCTTCGCCGGTTTCGACCCAGGTCTCGCCGAGGATCGTGTTGCGGAAGGCCTTGATCGCTTCGTCCGATCCTTGCGCCGCATCCCACGCCCGCACGATCCGCTCCCAGCTGAGCCAGCCGATGGGTGAATAGAGCGCGGAGAGGTGGTAGCCGACCGTGTTGGGATCGGCCGCCGTGGCGGTCGGTCGCCATTCGCCAGCCTCCAGCATGGCCGTCTTGTTGTGGTCCGCGATGGGCGTCTCACAGTCCTCACAATGATATTCCGCCGTTTCCGGCTGTCCCTTCTGCCAGCGCAGTCGTTCGAATTTAAGCCACTGCATCGCGCCACAATGCGGGCATGGGACGAAAAACCGGCGCTGATCACTGGCCTCATAGTCCCGTTCAATCCGGCTCATCCCGCGAATGGTCGGGGTTGAGACCAAGAACACCTTGCGCCGGTGGGCGAAGGTCAGCGAACGCGCTTCCGCTAGCGTAACCGGATCACCCTCATCGTCGGCGGACGCCGGATAGGCATCGACCTCGTCGAGGAAAATGTAGCGCGCCGGGGTCGAGCGCAGCCCCACGGCCGAGTTTGCCCCGGTCATGATCAGGATACCGCCCGCGAATTCCTTGGACAGCATCGTATTGCCCGCGTCGCGCGACCGGGCCGGTTTTACCCGTTCCCGCAGTTCCGGACTTTCATCAATCAGTGGATCAATCCGTTGCCTCGAGTTCCGTTTCGCCAGTTCCACCGTCGGCTGGACGGCCAGCATCGGCCCCGGCGCTTGGTGGATAGCGAACCCAATCCAGTTGTTGCCGGCCTCGGTCGCGCCGACCTGCGCCGCCTTCATGAACACGATCCGCTGTGTCGGGTCGCCGGGCGACAGCCGGTCCATGATTTCGCCCATGTAAGGCGTGCGCGCCGTGCGATACCGGCCCGGTTCGGCCGAGGCACGCCCTGACAACATCCTGTGCCGATCTGCCCATTCCGAAACCGTCAGGTCCGGATCCGGCGTGAGGCCTGCGCCCCAGGCGCGCAGGATTTCCACCGCGCCGTCGAAGTCGTCCTCACCGGAGATCGGGTTTGACCTCGGCAAGATCGTCGAGCTGGGCACGGACATGTTTCTCCAGAATCTTCTGCATCGCGGCGGGCTCCACACCCAGATCGGCCGCCATCAACGCCGCCGCACGCGCGGGCCAGTTGACCCAAACGTCACGCTCCTGCCGCGCCAGCCGAAACACCAGCGACAGAGCACGCGCCCGGTCGATCAACTCGCCCTTCAGCTTATGCAGCCGGAGACGGCGCTCCTGCGCCTTCAGCACTTCATTGGCCGTCTTGGCCTGCAGAAACGTGGTGCCACTGCCGACGGGAGGTGCGGCCATTCCCTGTTCGCGCAACGTTTCGCCCACGGCGGAAACCGCCGCCTCCGGGACCGGTTTGAGTTTCGGCTTCGGTGCCTTGCGAGTTTTGGACGGGTCGGTCGCCTCCGCGCGCAGAGCATCGCTGGCTGCCGCGTCAATGCTGCCATCGGCGTGTAGAACCAGCCGCCCCGTCGCCTTGGCCTTCTGGATTGCCCCGCGCGAGAGGCCGACGCGGGCGGCGTATTGGCGCTCGCTCAGACCCTCCATGGCGCGCTCCGATTATCATTTAAAATCATGTGCTTATGTAGTTGATAAGCCTCCGCACCAGAGCGAACGTGATCTCAAGAGAACGATGCAACTCACAACGGAGCCACCAAGATGACCCGCCTGAACCCGATCACCACACCCCGCCACCAACTGCGCGCCGAGAAGGCTGCGCGGAACCGCGAAGCTGCGATCAACGCCTTCCTTGGCAAGAAAGCCGAGATCGACAACATGCTCGCCCGGCTTCAGAGCCTCAGCGACGAGCACTTCAACTGCCACCCCGACGAAATCAACTGGGGCCATGTTGGCACCCTTGAGCATTACGCCAGCTTGCTGAAGCGCATCACCGACAGCGCCTTCAGTGAAGGCGAGCACGCGGAGTAAGCGCCATGGAAACCAGCACCATCCGCATCGCCATTCGTGGCCTTAACGAGCCTTGGGATACGAGCCGCATCCCGGCGGTTCTCGACGAAATCAAAGCATCGCTTCGAGAGGAAGCCAACGTTCCGGCGCGCCTTACCGCCGACAGCATGACAATCGCAATCGACGTCGCCACCGACCGACTGCCCGAAGCCGCAGGGCTACTGCGAGACCTTGGCCTGATCTGACCTCGGGCAGACGCCCGAACTCCGGCCGCGCGCCCTGCGCGGCTTGGGGTCGTAGAAGACCGCGACGGTCGCGGTCCGAAAACGGAGACGACCCCATGAGCAAGCTTTCCGACACCCAGACGATCATCCTGTCCCGCGCGGCCCAAAACGGGGACCACATTGCCTTGCCGCTGCCTGACAACCTGCGCGGCGGGGCCGCCGCCAAAGTGGTCAGCGCGATGCTCGCAAAGGGCTTCCTCGAAGAGGTCGATGCCGACATGCGCAAGGGCGATCTCGTCTGGCGCGAGACCGGCGACGGCCACGGTGTCACGCTGGCCGCCACCGACACTGGCCTCGCAGCCATCGGCATCGAACCCGAGGACGCGAACACCGCGCCTGCGTGCGCGACGGACGCTCCGACAAAGGAGCCCGTGCAAAACGCCCCCACCGGACCCGAAGCCTCGCCCAAGACGCGCACGCCGCGCGAGGGCACCAAGCAGGCGACCCTGATTGCCATGCTACGATCGCCCGACGGCGCTACCATCGCTGAAATCATGGCTGCAACCGGATGGCAATCGCATACGGTTCGTGGCGCGATGTCCGGGGCGCTAAAGAAGAAGCTCGGGCTCGAGGTCACCTCGGAGAAGGTCGAGAACCGGGGACGGGTTTATCGTATCGAGCGCTGATTTCGATCCGCCGCGCCGCTGAAGTCCCGACTATAGGGAAGCCGTCGCCTTGTCAGCGGCGGCTTCGTCGCTTTTACCCGGATCGCCTCGAACAGCCGCCGCAAGGCGAAGGAACGGCCGATCGACACGATGGTGAAGATGGCTCCCATCTTCAGATTCTGCGCCAGCGTCGTGTGCAGCCCGAAAATCGGAAAGACAAGGATCTGGGTGGCGACCGCGACTCCGTAGCCGACAATCACATTGGCGACGGACTCGACCAGCGACATGGTGCGCGATTGCTTCATGCGGCTGCTTCCTCGTCGTTCGCGGGCTGGCCCAGCCGCTCGGCTTTGGACTCGGCGAAGGTCCGACCGTCCCCATCGAGGATCGCGTCGCGGCCGGTGTCGGCCTGCCAGCGTTCGACAGCGACATCGATGTATGCCGGACTGATTTCCATCGCGAAGACGCGGCGGCCATTGGCTTCACCGGCCATGATCTGCGATCCGGATCCACAGAACGGCTCGTAGCAAAGACCGCCCCGCGCGACGTGCTGGCGCATAGGGATCCCGAAGGCGTCCAGCGGTTTCGGCGTCGGGTGGTCGGGCCGGTCGTCCTTCGCAAAGCTCGGCAGCGCCCATGTGGAGGGCAGCGTTTCCTCGGCCACCTTCGGCGGGCGGTTCGGACGGCGCCAGCCCATGAAGCAGGGCTCGTGCTTCCAGAGATAATGCGAGCGGGTCAGAACCCCGCGGTCCTTCACCCAGATGATCTGCTGGTGCACGAAGGCTCCCGCCTTTTCCCAGCAGGCTTCCAGCATTGCCTGGCGACGGGACGCGTGCCAGCAATACCAGGCCGCGTTTTCAGTAATCGCCTCGGCCACTGCCGCCGCGATGAACCCGTCATAGAGCTCCGCGCCCTGCGAAGAGTCGTCCCACGTGGTGCCATAAGACGCTGACCAATCCTTGTTCCGCGTCGGATGGTTCGATCCATCATAGTCGACGAGGTACGGCGGATCGGTTGCGAACAGGATCGCGCGCTCGCCGTTCATCAAGCGGCGCACATCGTGGTGGGAGGTCGAGTCTCCGCAGAGCAGCCGGTAATCGCCGAGGATCCAGAGATCGCCCGTTTGCGATGCCGGATTGCGTGGCGGCTCGGGGATGGTCACCGGCGGCACGGAGCCTCCGGCACCACCTTCTTCGCCGTCCCCTTCCGGCACATAGGCCAGTAGCTTGTCCAATTCGCCGTCCGAAAAGCCGACCAGCGACAGGTCGTAATCCTCGGCCAGCAGGTCGTTGAGTTCCGCCGACAGCAGCGCCTCGTCCCACGTTCCCAGTTCCGTCAGCTTGTTGTCCGCGATCCGGTAGGCACGGCGCTGCGCCTCGGTCAGATGGCCCAGCACGATCACTGGCGCTTCGGTCAGACCGAGCTGCGTAGCGGCCAGGACGCGGCCATGGCCCGCGATTAGCTCGCCGTCGTCCGCGACGAGGCACGGCACCGTCCAGCCGAACTCGGCCATGCTGGCGGCGATCTTCGCAACCTGGTCCACGCCATGCGCCTTCGCGTTCTTGGCATAAGGCTGGAGCTTGGCCAGCGGCCAGGTCTCGATCGCGTCCGGGGCAAAGCTCAGGGTCATGCGGGTCGGTGCGCCTCAATCGGGTGGACTCCGGACACCGGCGGCCAGCCTGGACTCCGCGAGGGGGCCAGCGGCCATCGGGCGTATCCGATGCCAAAGGTTTGTTTTGTTGTGGTTTTCAGCAGATCGCGGGTGGATGCCCGCCGGGGTGGCTTCCCAAAAAACCGGCCCTGTCGCTGGCGATATTGCGCGCCTCGCCCGCCAGCATACGAAAGTGGCCCAGAAGGAACCAAGAATTCAATGGGTTACCCGAGTGGATCCTTCGGTGGACCCCGGGGTCCAGCGGCGCGGGCCGTCCCGCGCGCGCCTCTCCCGAGTATATCCCTTTTCTAACCCCCAGCCGGGCTTTCTGTCTCGTCGAAAACTGTCCGCCGGACACTTTCCTAGTGGCTGCGGGCGCTTACGCGCCAGCGGCCAGTTCGATCACGCGGCGCTTCGACATGTTGCGGTTGAACCGTCGCCTGTTGAGCGTGAGTGCGATGACGGAAATCCCGAATTGCCAGTGCTGGTGAGTTGCAGAGCGCTGCAGACCGACCGCCCAGCAGATCTCTTTCCAGCGTTCACCATGCGCCTTCATCCAGACGATCTTGCCGTCGATGGGCTCGAGACAGGCGGTCCAGGTCAGGGTCTGCTCCATCCGGCTGATCGCCTGCGGCGAGGGCAGCACACGCATGGGTTTTGGCTCCTGGCCCACCTTGTCGGCGAAGCTGTAGACCATCTCAGGCCATGTGCTGAAGTATCCCTGCCTCCGCGGCTCGGGCAGGCGCTTCAGGACGAAGGCGGCTTCGGCCAGCCGTTCCTCCACGAGGTCGAGTGTCCAGTCCGTCATTGCGACACCTCCCGATCTCGCGGGCAATGCCCATACAACTTCTCGCCGAGTTGCCGGACCAACTCACGCTCCGGCCAGGTCAGGCGGTGATCGTCGATGGCAACGGCCAGCAGGCCTTGCTCCTGCCAGCCATCGCGCTTCACCTCGTCAGGGCTGCGGCGATGACCGCCATAGCCCTTGGGCACGAACCGCATCCGGTCATTGCATGCCCCCCTTGGTCTCCAGCGCCCAGAACAGGATCGCGATGGCGTCGGCCTCATTGTCGTCGGCGGAACTGAAGCCGCGCGACCGGGCGGATGCGATCATGGCCTCCTTGTTGGCGTTGCCCTTGCCGGTCGCGAAGCGCTTGATCGTGCCGACCGGGACGCCCTCGTAGGGCACGCCGCGCATCTCCGCCCACGCGGTCAGCGTGGCCATAAGACCTCCATAAACGTGGGCCGCATCGGTGCCTGCGTGGCGGCGGACTTCCTCAAACCAGATGGCCGCGATCGGGCCGGACAGGCGGTCGAGTTCGGCAAGCCAATTGCTGAAGCGCAGGTAGCGCATACCGCCGCCGTCGAACCGGCCGGGCCGGAAGGACACGGTGCCGCTGGTGATCAGCCCATCGGCGCCATGCATGGCCCAGCCTGTCGTCGTGCCGAGATCGAGCGCGAGCAATGTGCGGTCGGCGCGGAAAGCAGGTGGCAGATTGGGGATTGCCTCCTGCATCCTGGTGGTCAGAGTCGTTTCAGCCATCGTGGTCTCCTTTTCGGGTTGGCTTCGGGGGTGGAAGACGACGGCAGTCATGTGCTTGGCGGTACGGGCCGCCGTCGTCGGATCGGGATGTGCAGGGAGCGTCGAAACCCGCGCGCGGATACCCCTCGACGTATGGGGGTTTCACACCTAACTCCTCGGATGTGGGTAAGAGGCTGATCTCAAATTGAAAATCAGGATCCGCGAGGAGTGAGGGAGGAGTTAGCCCCCCCCAACTCCTCGCGGCGCACAAGTCATTGTTTTCATTGATTGAGGAGTTGGTGAGGACATAGGAGTTAGGCCTCACTCTTAGGAGTTGGGCCTGATTTTCCGTCATCTTTGCCTGCCATCGGGTAGACCCAGACGGAGGGGTTTTCGACTTGCAGGCAGACCCCGGATTGCGGGCATTTGTAGTGGCTCGGGAGGACAGGACGGGCCGTTTCCGAGACTTCTCCAGTCTCAGGATCGACCGACTGCTCGGGGCCGAAATGCATACCCTCAACAGCCAGATAGCCGAACCGTGACCGCACCACCGGGTAGCCGAACCCGGATCCGTTCCTCAGAAACTTCACGAAACCTTTCGTAGCGAGGACACTGAGGCGTTCCCTGATCGTGTATTTGCTGCCCAGACCGCCCTTGTTTTCGAACTTTTCGGCGAACTGCATTGTCGTATACAGACGGCCCTCAGCTGCTTCTTCGAACAAAATGCCGACAATGACATCGCGCTTGCGATCGCGCTCGGCATCATGTTTCGCGCCGACTTCCTGGCGAACGAGGCGTTCGTTCATCGGGTTGATCTCGACCCATTGGCCGCCGACCTTGTCGATCACCTTTGGCGGCAGCGCGGGACCATTGCGCAGCTCGATCTCCAGCTTTCGCTCCGACAAGTCCTCGTCCGGGCGGTGCAGGATCAGGCCAGAGGTGTAGAAGCCGCGCAGCGCACTGGCTCCGGAGAGTGCGAGGAAGGGATCGTCCTTTACCTGCTGCTTGCTGAGCTTCTTGGTGTGGTGGATCAGGATGACCCCGCAATCGGGGTCGATATGATCGCGCAGAACCTCCACCCGTTCCTTCAAGAAGAACATCATGGCGGTGTTGTCGTTTTCGCCGCCACCATCGGGTCCGCCGTCAAAGAGGTTCCGGATCGGGTCGACGCAGAGGATGTCGGGGGGTGCATCGGGGAACACGGTCTGAATGGCACGGGCCACGCGCACGCTGCCTTCGTTGTCGAGCAGCATTTTCAGTTTCGGCGTGGCGACGAATGTGTCGCGCGCAGCGGCCAGGACCTCTGGCGGCAGGGCGATCTGTTTCAGCCGTTCGCGCAGGTAGTGATACTGAATCTCGGCCTGCAGATAGAAGATCCGCAGCGGCCGTGGAGGGGTGAAGCCCAGAAAGGGTTGGCCCGCGGCCATGTGGACCAACCAAGAGATCAGCAGGTCGCTCTTACCGACCTTGGGCGCGCCACCGAGCACCAGCAGCCCGCCCGGCGTCAGAACGCGCGGCGCGATGATGTCGTCCGGCATGGGGCTCTGGTCGTCCAGCAGCGCGCCCAGCGTGAAGGCTGGCATCTCCTGCGGCCCCGGTGCGCCGGAATCCAGCCGGATCAGGGGCGGTCCATATTTCTCGACATGGCGCTCCCAAAGCCGCTCGGACTCGCGTTTGAGTCGTTCGACCGGCCACTGGGGCCGCAGCATCGCGGCGTTGTATCCGCAGATGCCTTCCCAGCCTTCGTCCTTTGTCATTCGGCCCTCGTGGACCATACGGATGAAATGCCCGATCGCGGCGGATGCGCCCTCGAAACGGGACCAGTCGTCCTGCGCCCCCTCGCGCACCGGCGTGACCAGCACATCGTCCATGGCGGGTTTGTCGGGATGGCTGAACTCGGGCTGCAGCGACACCCCAGGCGCGGGCGGCATGTCGGTCACCGCCTCAATGAACTCGGCCAGATCACGCTCGCGGTCGGTATTCAACTCGACGATCCGCACCTGCGTCTTGAGGCTGTTCTTGTAATAGACGCTGCCCGCCACCCGGATCGGCTGGTGGGCCGAGCGGAAATGCACGTCGCCGCCGACCTTGGCCGCGATGTCGCCGCGCAGACGGCAGACACGGGCGATGTCTTCACCCTCGCCGGGCTCGGTCAGCGCCCACCAGACGTGCGCTTTGCGCTGACCCTCCGGTGTCACGCCGCCGCTTTCGACCACCATGGTCGGCGCGCCGAGGTGACGCTCCAGATGGGCGCGCTTGGCGGCGATATCGCCGGTGTCGAGGTCAACGACCACGGTCTGCATCTGCAGAATCTCGGCGGCCTTGGCCTGCCCAGGCGCGGCCACGGTGCCGGGGATCACATAGACCGCCGCCCCCTCGCGCGACGCCCATGTGGCGAAAGTCGCCATCTTTTCGGGTGCGGCCTGATCCGCCTCCAGCCAGATGTTGTGCGGGCGGCCATCGATGCCCTGACCCTTGTCGATGAAACTGCGAACCGGGATCAGCCCGTCGCAGTATCCGAAAACCACCTGCATGAACTGCGCGAGCTGCTTGGGATCCGGCTCGTCGCCGAACACGTCGACCTGCGGCGCGGCGTCATTGAAATCGCGCCACGGATTGAAATGAACGATGTTTTCTTTCGGCGTGTCGGATGTTGTGTCGTCGCGCATGGCTGGATCCTGATCGGAGTCGGATTGGTCAGTGGGCTCGTCGGTCATGCAGCAATGCTCCAACACCGCTCGGCGTGAGCGCAGAACCGGCATTCGAAGAAGTCGCGGTTGGCGGCGATACGGGGCAGCAACTCGCCTGCGTCGGTGGCCTGCAGGATCCGCACTGCGCGGTCGGACATGCGCTGCGCCAAATCGGCGTCGAACGGGACCAGCTCATGGTGCAGCTCGGCCGTGTCCTTGTTGATCGCCGTGAAGAGCGCGGGCGAAGCAGAAATCCCCGGCACCAAGGGCTCCATGTAAGCCTGGTAGATCGCGATCTGGGCTGCGTAGACGGGCTTCGAAACGGTGACCCCGTCCTTGACGCAGGCGCGCCAGTTCTTCCCGTTCATCGTCTTGCATTCCCATAGCGCGGGAAAACGCATGCCAAGCGCCGCCGGAGCTTCAGCAATGATCCCGTCGACATGGCCCCGGATGCGGCCACCCGCGACGGAAAAGCCAAACTGGCCGCCATCGCCTTTCTGGGTGACCAGATCGATCCCAGCGGCCCGCAGCCAACGGATCGCCAAATCCTCGAGCAGGTGGCCGATGGCGAAGATCCGCAGCGTCTGCCCGCCGAAGTCGGCACCGTCATCCTTTGGCGCACCGGCAAACTCGAACTGCAGCGCGCGTTCGCATGGATGCCCGAGGCGGGACGCTCCGAGATAGGTCCGGGGTGGCGTGGCCTCGCGCTCGGCGATGAGGGCCGCGTCGACCAGCGCGTTGATCCGCTCCGCCGTGGAGAGGCGGTGATTGAAATCAAGCATCAGAACGGGATCTCATCTTCGAGCGCAATCTCCGCCATCTTGGAGCGGAACGCTTCGACGGTGATCACGATCAGACGATGCATGTCGTTCTGGGTCAGCTGGGCCAGCGGCCGGTCCCAACCGATACGCTCCATCTCTGGGCCGAGCGCGCGCATCACGGCAGGCAGCGCCTGCGTTTCCTCTTTCGTAAAATCGACCATGCTCAATCCTTTCCGAGCTTTGAGTGTGAAAGCCGCTTGGCAGCCCATTGAGCAGAACCAGCGGCGGGTATGGTGTGGGCGCGGCCGGTGGGGATTGAACCAGCCGAAACCCTGTGCGCGGGATGTGCAGACGGCACAGAGCAGCGGGCGCGGATGCCAGAGGCGATCAACGCTCGGTCGATCCGAAGCCGCCTTGGGCGCGGATAGGATTTGCGCGACATGGCTCACGCGGCCCTCTGCCGCCTGGCTCGATTGGCCCGCGCCACATTTTCGGAGAGCGGAATCCAACGGCAATTGTGAGATGAATAGCCGCTCCGCGGATCAATCCGGTCTATGCTGAGATCATCCGCATAGCCGTTCGCCAGAGCCCAGCCGTAGAACTGGACCGGCTCATCCCGCCATTGCCGACAGACGTGAATTCCCCGCGCGCCGTAGCGCGGGAAATCCTTGCTGTTGGGATTGTGGCAACGTGCCAGCATACCACGGCGAATGTTCTCGAGCCGGTGTCCAGTCATCCCATGGGTTCGCCTGGAAGCCGCAATGAGGGCCCGGGTCGCGCAACCGCAACTCTTGACGGTCCCTCTGCGCAAACGGCTGCCATCCTTGATGGTCAGGTTTCCGCATGCGCAGCGGCACAGCCATTTGGGTCTTGGTGAAGCGCCGAAGCGCTCCACCACTGTCAAAAAGCCAAACGTCTGGCCTGTCATGTCGATCGCAGGCATCGCCATGATCAGTCCGCCCACGAAGGACGCCCATGCGGGGCCGGTGCTTGCGCCTCATATGCGGTTTGATGCGCAGGCGAGGCAAAGTCTGGGGCTCTCGATGGTGCCGACAGCGGCGCCGTGCCCATTATCTGCGCATAGTCGCGATGATCGGGCGTGATCGCGCTGCGGATCTCGTTTTTGTCGTCGCCGCTGGCATCGGTGCCGATGTCGATCCGGGCGACGAACTCGATGCCGTCGAGATCGGCAAAGCCGCTGATGCGCCGCGCCGCCTGCGCCTCGGCCGACATATCCTTGTCGGAAATCCCCCGCGCCGAGTTGAGCATGCCGCGCACAAGGCTGCGGCCCATGTTGGTCCAGTCCGGACCCTTGGGGCTGTAGAGCCCGATCAGGGTGAAGATCTTGCGGCGGGCATATTGCCCTTCGGTCACGGTGAACTCGCCGTTCAAATACACCGCGCCAGTGGAGCCGCGCGTGGCATAGCCACCGGTCCAGCCCTGCGAGGCATCGTCGAACCCGCCGGGCCGGATGGTCAGGCGCACCTTGGCCAGAGTGCCCTTCGGGATGAGGTTGGTATTGCTTTGCGCGTCGTTGAAATCGTTCCAGGAACCCATGGGGAACCTCCTTTTCTATGATCAGGATTGCGGTTGGGATTGCTCGTCATTGGCCGGATCAGCGGGTGGAGGAGCGTAGGTCAGCCGGTCTGTCGCCGGGGTCACAGGCGTCCGGATCTTTGCCATCAGGCGGCCGAGATGGGGTTCTTCGACTTGGGCCAACCGACCGGAGCGATCCTTGGCCGGAAAGCCCCAGGGGTTGATCGTCTGGCAGACGAAGGCCCGGTACGGATCGCCACCGTCGGCCTTCAGCTCCGCCATGGTGATCACCTCATCGACGATCCCCGGCAGCTCCAGCCCGGTCTTGGATCCGTCGATTTGCGGCTGGAACACCTTGCGATTGAAGTCATCGAGCTTCTCGTCGAGGATCCCGACGAACCAGACGTTCTTGGCCCGCGTGTGCTGCAGATGGGTGAGCCACCCGATCATCTCACGGCCGTGCAGACCGTAAGCGCCACGCACATCCGGCTTGCCGGTCTTCTCCGACAGCGCCTCGGGCTGGCCCTTGCACCACCCGAAGCAGAGCCGCCCGGCGACGGTGATCGAGTCCACGAAGATTGTGTCGTAGCGGTCGAGGGCTGCCGGATCGCCGAAGCGGTCGCAGACCGCCTTGTAATGCGCGGGGCTGTAGGGCTGCTCGTCGCGCAGCGCCGGATTGGGCCCGCCAATGAACACCGCGAAATCCCGGCATTCCGTCCAGGTCCGCGGCCGGATGCTGTCACCAGACCAGCCCTCGATGGCGAGATCGCCCGCTTCGAGATCCATGAACAGCGTTCGGTCAGGATCGAGCGTCCAGAGCAGCGAGGTTTTGCCAATCCCACTGCCACCGAAGATGCAGCCCTTGATGCCGCGCGGCTCCGCCAACCGCTCGTCGGCGCTGATGATCGGGAGGCTCACTGGTCTGCCCCCTGCGCGAGGATCTCGACCTTCAACGTGCCGGGCCGGACGGTGCGTGCGGGCTCGAAACCCTGCCGGATGGCCTCGGGCCAGGCCGCGTATTTGCGCTCCGGCACCTTGTAAGCGAGATCGACATATTCGGCAGGATCGTCCCCGGCATCGCGGATCCGCGTGACCATGGAGGCCAGCCGGTCCTGATCCCAATCCACCCGCTTCGGCAGATCAGCGACCACGGTGAAATCGCCATCGTCGAACCGGACCGTGCCGGTGTCTTTGCCTGCGGCTTGGCGTTCCTCGGTGGCGCGAGTGGCGTAGCGGACAGCCAGTCCAGCATCGAAGCGGGTCTTGGCCGCCTTGTCGCGCTTCAGGCGCTCGTCGATCTCGCGCTGCAGGATTGCCAGCATTTCGACCGGCAGCGCCGCAATCTCGGCGGCGCTAAGGAAAGGCAGATCGTCCAGCCTGGGCGTGTTTTCGGGGAAAGGCATAAACGGGTCTCCGTGATTGGTGAAAAAGGATTGGAATGCGGGCATCACGCGGCCTCGAGCAGGCGGACCGACAGGGCGGCACCGCTGGATCGTGGTTTGGGCCGGGCGACGGCGATGTAGGCGAACTGGTCGGGGCCGATCCGCGCCTGGACGAGATGGACGAGATTCTGCTCAGCCGCGCGAAGAGCGGCGGCCGCGACCTGGCGTAAGGCGCGCTGACGGTCGGCAGGCAGCTTCGAGAGAACTGCGGTGGCATCCACCGCCAGAAACCCGCGGTGATAGATCAGCGTCTCGCCGGGCTCGGCCTGCGCGATCCATGCGCAAAGGCCGACCTCGTCCAGACCGGCAGCGGCGCAGAACGGCACCACCCGGTCGGCTGTGAAATCATCAAGGCGGACCATCACGCCGCACCTGCCTGCGCATCACCACTGGTGCTGTGGCGCAGCTGGTCCTGCTCGAACGCGGTGATATCCTCCATGCGGTAAACCACACGGCCGCCCAGCTTCATGAACTGCGGGCCTTCACCGGCCCACCGCCACCGCTCCAGCGTGCGATGCGAGATGTTCCAGCGCCGGGCCAGTTCTTTCTGATTGAGGTGTTTGAGCTGCATCTTCGTCTCCTTTCGCTCGCTGCGTTGGGAGGAAGATGCAAAATCCTGCTGTGGGATGTCGTCAGGATCGAGGTGGGATGCGGAGGGGGATCAGTTTGAGCCTTGCAACTCAGCGGCGACTGCCGTGGCGGGGGATGGTGATCCCACTCTCATCCCCCGGCGCATCCCACTGTGGAGCCGGAGGGACA
The DNA here is from genome assembly GCA_014075275.1 of Boseongicola sp. NCBI lineage: Bacteria > Pseudomonadati > Pseudomonadota > Alphaproteobacteria > Rhodobacterales > Paracoccaceae > Boseongicola > Boseongicola sp. The sequence goes on along the minus strand of CP046179.1, from coordinate 3,578,139 downwards.
CGCGTGCCGGAACGGGATGGGTCGGAATCAGCCGCAGTTCAGACGATAGTTGCCGCGGCCATTCGATTCGATCAGCGACCGCCACTGCTTCTGGGATTTGAACACGTCGGACATCTTCAGGCTCTTTGAGCCCGCAGCCGACAGGATCGCCTTGCCACTCTGCCATGCTTCACCCCGGCGCGCAGCCTCATGCAGCGCACGGACAACCTGCGCCTGGATCGGGCCAAGGCGGAACTGGTGCCCGCCGCAACGCACCTCGTGATAGTCAGGTGACGCGCTAAAGATTGGCAGTTGCGGCCCGGTCTCCACGCCGGAAAACCCTGTCTCGGTTTCGAAACGGTCACGTTCCTCGCGCCTTAGCAGCAGATCTCCGATCATGACGAAGATCGGCTCAGCTTCGCCGTAGAGCGCTGCATAGGACGCGCACGGCGTCCGGAAATCGCTGATATGGATCTCGCTGCACCGGAAAAGCTGGAAGACGTCCTGCGCATAAAGATCCAGCAGGCCGCTGAAGCGACTCTGCTCCCAAGGCACGCGGAACCGCTCCCCGTTGCCGGTCTCCTCATAGTCACCCAGTTCCAGTGGCACACCGAAGACGCGCACCGACAGTCGCAGCTTGTCGTTCTCCGCCAGATAGATCAGGTCGGCCTCGGAGATGGACCAGCGATCGAGGATCTCCGGCAGAGTAAAATACGCCTTCTCGATCTCCATCTGACCCCCGATTCCTGCTATTGAGTGTTTAGGGTTTGTTCTAAATCCTTGACGCTCTCCGATCAATCCTGTTTTATCCTATTTGATCCACAGCCCTCTGGGGAAAACATGACCGAGTATCACACGCTCTCCGACCGCCTTCGCGCCCGCGCACAGCAACTCGGGCTCAGCCCCGCCCATGTCGCGGAGATGGCCGGGGTCAATCGATCCTTCGTCTATGACATTCTGCGCGGCCGTTCTGCGCGGCCCGGGATCGACAAGCTGGCCGAGGTCGCCCGCGTGCTGAAGGTTGAGCGGGAATGGTTGATCCACGGCATCGGCGAGGTCGAAGGCGAGCCGCCCTTCATCGAGAACCCCGACGAGACCTGCGTTGCGATCGCGCATGCCAGCCCGCGCCCCTCAATGGGCGGCGGCGCGGTGGTGACCGAGAATCACGACACGCCCGGCCGCGCCTATCATTTCCGCCGCTCCTGGATAAAGGGCAGCCTGAAGGCCAGTCCCTCGCAACTGCGCATCATGCATGTGGAGGGCGACAGCATGGCACCGACCCTGCTGGACGGCGACACCGTCCTGGTCGACATGACCCGCCGCGCGCCGAACCCACCAGGGATCTTCGTGCTGGATGACGGGATGGGTTTGGTGGCCAAGCGGCTCGAGCATGTGCCGAACAGCGATCCGCCCGCCGTCCGGGTGATCTCGGACAACGGCTTCTACAGTCCCTATGAGCGCAGCGCCGAGGAAGTCCACATCGTCGGCCGCATCCGCTGGTTCGCGCGGGAGATCTGAGATGATCGAATTCCGCGAGATCGAGGATGCAAACCCGGCGCTGGCGCACTCACCAATGGTGCGGGCGCTGGAAAGGACTTTTGCCTACATCGCCGAACATGGCGGGATCGGGCTGACGCCGTCGAAGGCCTTCAAGCGGATGTTCGTTCATTGGGCGGCGCGGGAGTTCGACTGGCCCGGCTATACCGAAGAAGACCTCTTCGCAATCAACAAGGTGCTGAACGAGATCGACTTCGGCCCGCTGGTGGATCTGCACGACATGATGATCGCGCTGAAGATCGGGCGGCATTACAAGGGGCAGTTCAAACTGACCAAGGCTAGCCAGGAGCTGGTCGGAAATCCCGGCCGCATCTTCGGCATCGTTACGCCGTTTTACTTGTTCGAGGTCAATCACGCCCGCTTCTCGCGCTTCGATAACGAGCCAATCTTGGGCAATTGGGACGTGTTCCTGAACGTGCTGAACGTCGAGACCGAGGACGGCGCGACCGGCGCTGACCTACGACGGGTGCTGTTCGGCGAACCTGATCCTGCCGGTGGTTTCGACGATGTGTTGAGCCGTCTCTACATCCAGGTGCTTCGGCCTCTCTGCTGGACGGGGTTGCTGGAAGAGAACCGTGCCAAGGGGTTACTTCTTCGGACGCGGGAGAGCACTTTCACCAAGACGCCGTTGTGGCGAGCGGCGCTGAGGCTGGAGACCGACAGGATGGTGCGACCCCAGACACGACATTGATATTCAGGATCAACGTTGCTGCATGACGAGAGCGCAACCACCGTTACTGACTACGTCAGAACTAATGGACATAATAGCCATAATGTACCCTATGGACATATGAGCCGAAACGAGACAAGAAGAAGGAATGAAAAACTTCTCTGCGCGTGATGCGAAGAACCAGTTCGGCCTGCTCATTGATACCGCGAGGGTGGATCCCGTGGTAATCGAGAAACATGGTAGACCAGTGGTCGTCGTCTGCTCTGTCGAAGAGTTTGATCGCCTGAGACGAATTGCATCGAAGCATTCCGATCCAACCAAAAAGGGGTCTGAATGACAAAAACGCCTGAAAAAGTCTGGATCTACCACATCGTTCACAAGGACCGTTTGCAATCAATTATGGATGATGGGTTTCTTTGGTCGGACGCCGAAACCCGCGCGCGCGCAAGTGCTGGAACGACTGTCGGAATGATGGAGATCAAGGACAGGCGCCTCGCGACAAGTTTGAGTTCGCATCCGGACCTTACCGTGGGCGCGTGTGTCCCTTTCTACTTCTGCCCTCGCTCAATAATGTTATTCCTCCTACACAGAGAAAATCACCCCGAAGTAACCTATCGCGGAGGTCAGGAACCAATAGTCCACCTAGTCTCGGAATTGCCTACTACTGTTGCATGGGCAGAAGAAAATGAACTGCGGTGGGCTTTCACCCTATCTAACGCCGGCTCAAGTTACTTCGAAGACCGCTCGGATCTTGGCGCTCTGGATGAAATCGACTGGAACTCAGTAGCTGCCACCAAGTGGAGTGGGAATGGCGTCAGTCGGCAGGTGAAGGAGGGTAAGCAGGCAGAGTTCTTAGTTGAGCGCTGCTTTCCTTGGACGCTCGTGCAGGGCATCGGTGTCCGCTCAGAAGCCGTTGGCAGAGATGTCACCAGAATGATGTCTGGCAGGGCCCACAGGCCAACGGTGAAAGCCTTGCCAACGTGGTATTACTAGAAAAGGGAGGGCAATAATGATTCGATATATGACTGGAGATATCCTCCGCAGCGAAGCCGATGCTTTGGTTAACACAGTCAACTGTGTAGGCGTTATGGGGCGTGGTATTGCCCTTCAATTCAAGAAAGCATTTCCCAGAAATTTTGAATACTACAAGAATGCCTGTGATCGCGGTGAAGTTGTGCCTGGGAAAATGTTTATCACGGAACGGAACGCACTGACAGCGCCAAGGTTCATTATCAATTTTCCGACGAAACGACACTGGAGAGGGAAGAGTCGAATAGAAGATATTGAGTCTGGGCTAGTCGATCTTCGCCAACAGATTGAAGCGCGTGGGATCCGGTCCATTGCAATTCCCCCACTGGGTAGTGGGTTGGGTGGATTAAACTGGCCTGATGTCCGGAAGCGTATCGAGGCATCCCTGACGGGCACGGATGCCGAGATTATTGTGTTCGAACCCGGTGAAGCTCCTGACGCTCAAGTTATGGCGCGAAGCACAGAACCTCCAAAGATGACGACTGGCCGAGCTACTCTAGTCACTTTGATGCACCGGTATCTTTCCGGACTGCTGGACCCGTTCGTGACGTTGATCGAGCTTCATAAGCTAATGTATTTCATGCAAGAAGCCGGGGAGCCACTTCGTTTGAAATACAAGAAACACCATTACGGCCCCTATGCTGAGAACCTACGGCATGTCTTGAACCAGATTGAGGGGCACCTCGTGTCCGGATACGCAGACGGCGGGGACATTCCTGGCAAACAGATAGAATTGGTACCCGGAGCGGTTGCTGAAGCTGAAGCACTTCTGCAGGTGCATGAAGACACACATGAGCGGTTCGAGCGAGTAAGTCGCTTAGTGGAAGGATTTGAATCTCCGGTTGGACTAGAACTTTTGGCAACGGTTCATTGGATAGTACGCCAGGAAGCTGTCACGAATGTTGAAGAAGCTATCGAGCGGACATACGCATGGAATGACAGAAAGCGGCGCTTCACACCCCGACAAATCAAACTTGCATTCAATCGCCTCGTTGAATGCGGGTGGGGTCCGGAGCGAACACAAACTCAGTAAGAGCCCAACAAACTTGAAGTGGCGACAATACTGGAGCAAAAAAGTAAAACTGCCTGAGACCGCTACATTTGTGGTTTTGTTCCGCCAGCGAGAGATTTGACGTGGTCAATACGTTTGTGTTCACATATTCAATGTTGGTGGCTTTCCGTTAAGATCACCACGGGCATTCTTGTATCGACAAATTGAAGTTGCTGTTGAGTGTTGGAATTCTCCGGCACCTCCTCATATTGACGATTGAAGCGGCGCGTCCGATCCTCTCCTCATGATTTCGCCCCTCTACGACAACCCGTTGTTTTAACTTGAAATCCGATCCGCATCGCGGCCACCACAGGACAAAATAGCTCCTGAGGTTCGCCCGCCATGCCCGACACCGACGTCAATTTCGCTCCTCCGCCTGAAACGCTCACCACCGATGAGCGGCTGGCGGAACTCGCCCAGATCCTCGCCGCAGCCGTGGATCGCACCAACCCACAGACAATAAACGAGAATTCTGCGGGCGACGCAGACAGTTCGCTGGACATCCTCGCCCTTGTTCGCCGTCGTCGTCACTAGTTGCGAACCCGAGTTGGAGAGGACGAATGACGAAAATCAAAACGAAATCAGTGGGAAAGAGAACGGGCCTTGGCCCTGCGCAGGGCCACGCTGTCCTCGCGGACCTGGTGGCACTGAAAGCAATGACCGTGCCCGAGTTGCGTGAGAAATGGGCCGCGATCTTTGACGCGCCTGCACCGAACACCAGTCGCCAGAACCTCGAACTGCGGCTTGGCTACCGCATCCAAGAATTGGCCCTTGGCGGCATCGGCCGGGATGCGCGGCGGACACTGGATGCACTGGCGGCGGAGGTGGCTTCTGGCGAGCCCGGTCAGGTTATGACCGACCCACGACGTCCTTTGCCGGGCACCAAGCTGTTCCGGGAATGGAACGGCGTCGAGCACACTGTCACGGTGCTGACGAAGGGCTTTGAGTGGCAGGGCCGTCGGTACAAATCGCTTTCCGGCGCGGCGCGCGCCATCACCGGCGCGAACTGGAACGGCTGGAAGTTCTTCGGCTTCACACCACGCCCGAGGATCAGCAAATGACGCGCCAGACACAGCCGCAACCACCCCGCCGCCTGCGCTGCGCCATTTACACCCGCAAGTCGAGCGAGGAAGGGCTCGACATGGAATTCAACAGCCTCGACGCCCAACGAGAGGCGTGTGAGGCCTATATCGCCAGCCAGAAGGCCGAGGGTTGGGTCTGCCTGCGCGACCAATACGATGATGGTGGCTTCTCCGGCGGCACGCTGGAACGCCCCGCGCTGAAGGATCTGATTGCCGACATCGAGGACGGGCTGATCGACATCGTCGTGGTCTACAAGATCGACCGCCTCAGCCGCGCGCTGATGGATTTCTCCAAGCTGGTCGAGATCTTCGACAAGCACGGCGTCACCTTCGTGTCCGTCACGCAGAGCTTCAACACCACGACGTCCATGGGGCGGCTGACGCTGAACATCCTGCTCAGCTTTGCCCAATTCGAGCGCGAAGTCATCGGCGAGCGGATCCGCGACAAGGTCGCCGCGTCGCGCAAGAAGGGCATCTGGATGGGTGGGCCGGTGCCGCTCGGCTACACCGTGAAGGACCGCAAGCTGATCGTGGATCCGGTCGAGGCCGAGGCGGTGCGGACGATCTTCACACTCTATGCCCGATCCAGTTCCACGGCGCAGGTGGTCCGCGAGTTAGATGCGCGCGCGATTCTCACCAAGACCGGCAGGCCCTATGACAAGACCTCGCTGCTCAAGACCCTGCACAACAAGGTCTATCGCGGCCTCGCCGTCCACAAGGGCAACGCCTATCCCGGCGAGCATAACGCGATCATCGACGAGACGCTTTGGGACGAGGTGCACGAGGTAATCACGAACAACCGGTATCTTAGGAAGGCCGCGGCTCAGGAACCCTCACCGGCGCTGTTGCGTGGGCTGATCTTCACCGAAACCGGCGTGGCCATGACCCCGCATCACACCCAAAAAGGCACGCGCCGCTATCGTTATTACGTTTCGATGGACGTGATCAAGAAACGGCCCAAGGCCGAGCTGCGCGGACCGCAGCGGTTGCCGGGTGGCATGGTCGAGGATGCCGTGGTCGGCGAAATCCGCCGTCTGCTGCGCACGCCTGAGGTCGCCGCGCGGGTGTCACGGACCCTGCGCAAGGACCGGCCAGACCTCGGCGAGGCGGACATCAGCGCCTCGCTCCCCCAGTTCGACGACATGTGGAACGCGCTGATCCCGGCCGAGCAGGCGCGCGTGGTCAGGCTGCTGGTGGCGCGGGTCACCGCCAGCGAGTCCGGGTTGGCGGTCGATCTCCGCCATGAGGGCTTGGGCGCGATTGCCGCGCTGATGGCCCCGGCAAAGCCGGAGGTGGCGTGATGGCAGAGCCCGAAACCCTCCGTGTCCACATACCGCTCACAATGCGCAATCGCGGCGGCCGCCCTCGCATCTTGCCGCCCAAGGAGATCGAGGTCGCCATGGATCGTGGCCAGGACGCCCGCCTGCTGCGCTCGATCGGCCGCGCATGGGACTGGCGGCGCAGGCTCGAGCGCGGCGACGTCAACACCATCGCCGATCTGGCCGGAGAGGAAGGCATCTCCGACCGCTATGTCAGCCGCGTGATCCGGCTGGCATGGCTATCGCCATCGGTGCTGGAGCGTCTCGTCCTGCGGCGCGAGCCCACGGTGCTGTCGATCTTCGATCTCTGCGGCGTGGCGAAACTGCCGTGGGACGAGCAGCCGGGGCGGGTGTTTGACTGAGAGTCAGTGAAAGCTGGCCTGAAAGCTCGTGGCGGTCAGCGACACGTGGGCGTCGAGCGGCGGGCGCAGTTCGAACGCCTTCGGCTCGCGTGCAAAGTGATAGAGCCGCATGAGGCACCAGTCCGCCCGCCGTTCGTCGGCAACAGCCAGCTCGTTCCGCGATATATGGAATGGTGTGCGTTCCCAGCCGTTGGTCGTCTTCACTTCGATCAGACGAGGCCGACCATCGGGCGCATAACTGGCGATATCATACCCCGCGCCATCGCCATCCTCCTCCGAGACCCATCGTACCTTTGACGCAAGGTCGGAGCGCCCGGAGCCAGCCAGCACAGCCTTCTCATGCGCCAGCGCGCGTTCTTCTCCGGCCCGACCAAGCGCACGGTTGCGCTCATCGCGTTCGGCGACGTCAAACTTGCGGGCGGTGGCGATCGTTTGCTCAAGCTCAGGAGGGGGCGGCTGGTTGCTGAGCGTCGGGGGCGGTCCAATCCAAAGCTGAGCTGCCTCGCGGAGGCCCATCGCGGGCCGGTCCGGAATGCGGGACAGCCAGCCGGGGTTGAGTTCCAGCCAACGCACCACCGAATCTTCTAGTGTGCCCTGATAGTTTTGGGCAGGCTTGTAGCCAGGGATCCAGTCCTCTCCGAGGGCCCTGAGAACCGCGCTGATGTTCTGGTGCTTGAACTCAATAGAACTGCGGTTGCGGTCGATCTGGGTCTGAAGATCACGATTGTGAGCAGCCTTGTTATAGGATTGGCCAGCAAAATCCGCAGACAGCATCGCGAAGTAATCCGCGACGATCAGGTCATTCTCTGCGTCTGTCCAAGGCCCGTTCGACATGCGGCCAGGCTAGACGCAGGAAAATCATTTGTCATCAGCGGTTTCGTCGGGGGAATGGGATGCGAACCCACCCAAGAAATCCGCCTGTTTACGCTGGCATCCCGAGCAACGCGCCTACTGCTCGTTCTGTAAATGTCGCCATCGATATCGTTCGGAACGCGCGTTCGGGTTTTGGCGGGGTTCGGCGACAGGGCATTGAAAGGTAAAGAGAAAACGAGACCGAACCGGAACGGTCGAGGTTCGCCCAAACTGAGACTGAGGGCCATTCTTAGACCAGCTTCGGCGAGGCAGCGTGTCTATGAGGTTCGGTCGGTTCCCGCAAACCCCTTTGATAACACGGAAAAATACGTGCCCGTCAGGGCGGTGTCACTGGTTCGCAATGGGGATAATGGCGGAGGAGGTGGGATTCGAACCCACGGTAGACTTTCACCTACGTCGGTTTTCAAGACCGGTGCATTCGACCACTCTGCCACTCCTCCGACCGCGCCTGTCCTACGCAAAGACTTTCGATTCTGAAAGACCCCACTTCAAATTCCTTCAAATCACTTCCGCACAGGCGTAACAGCGCCGATTTTCGAACGTCTTAGCTTTTCACTTGAATCATCTTTCGTTAGACTTTCCCGCAAACCGGTCGCTATGAAACCGGGACGAGGTGAAATGTGGCCAGTGATGGCCAAAAGGCCCTGAAAGGGCGTAGGAGCAGGCACATGGGTTTCGTGACCACTCGGATCATCGCTGTATCCGCCGCATCGTTGGTGCTCTTGGCAGCGTGCGAAGAAGGACAATTCGCTTCTCCACCCAACGGAGACGATGTTCAAACCGTGACTCCTCCACAAGAAGCCCGGGTTGAAATTCGCGATGTTGAACGTGGCGACATATTCAACACAAGCGAACTTGCACTTTGGGATGGTCGCCCTTCTCTTGGTGGAATTTGGGTTGCTCATCCCGACGTTGGCGACCCCGAGCGCGTGCGCATTGAAAACACAACGAATGGTCAGATCATCGAGGGTGCACTTTTCCGACGCGAGCGGGCAAACCCAGGACCGCGCATACAATTGTCATCTGATGCAGCCGCAGCGCTAAGCATTCTTGCCGGACAGCCCACCGAAGTCGCATTGATGGTACTTCGCACCGAAGAGGTCGTGATTGAACCGGCACCGCTTCCGGTCGAGATCGATGATGACAGCACTGAAGTCTCCGAACCAGAAGCTCCAGCAGAAACTGACGAAGCCCCACTTGTCGCTGTGACCAGTGTCGACATGGGCGCAGACACGGCACCTCCCAAACGCCCCGGTTTCTGGGCAAGTCTTCGCGAAGCCCTGGGTGGCGCGCCAGCAGACGAAACCGCGCCACTTGTGGACAACACTTCGTCAGACGCCTCGGCTCCGAACGTCGAAACCGAAGCACTTGACCCCATCGCTGCTGCATCCGCCGCAATCGACGAAGCTGAAGCCACCGCACTCAGCGCTGAAGCGACGCCCGCGGCGCGACCCGCGCGCACAACAACCAGCGAATTGCAAAACCCATATGTTCAGGTTGGTCTCTTCTCGGTCGAAGCCAATGCAGATGCCGCTGCCGCAAGTCTGCGCCAGGGCGGAATCGTTCCAACTGTCGTACCCGGCAACAACGGCGATCGCCAGTTCTGGCGCGTTATCGTCGGGCCAATGACCACTCCCAATGACCAGGCACAGATGCTTGGACAAGTTCGCGCACTCGGCTATGCCGATGCGTTTTTGACCCCAAATTAATCTTTCAGAGATCGGAGTTCCCATGCTTCGCAGGATCACCAAAATTTGCATCGCGGCCATCACTGCCGTCTGCATAACCTTGTCTGGCTTACCTGCCCGGGCAGCCTTTGAAACCAGCTCAAAGGCCGCCTTTCTCTTTGACATAACCACGGACACAATCCTGTTCGAAAAGAACGCCGATGCCCCCCTGCCCCCGGCATCCATGTCAAAGCTGATGACACTTTACATGTTGTTCGAAGCGTTGCGCGATGGGCGCGTAACTCTGGACACAACCTTTAGCGTGTCGACCAAAGCCCGGCTCATGGGTGGCTCGACAATGTTCCTGGACGAAACTGACCGCCCAACTGTCGAAAGCCTGATCAAAGGCATCATCGTCCAATCCGGCAATGACGCCTGTATCGTCGTGGCTGAAGGTCTAGCGGGCAGCGAAGACGCCTTCGCGCGCCAGATGAATGCCCGCGGACCCGAGATTGGGTTGACCAACTCGACCTTTGCCAATGCATCAGGCTGGCCCAACCCGAACCACCGGATGAGCGTGCGTGACCTCGGCACACTGGCAACCCGCATTATTACCGAATTTCCCGAATATTACGGCTACTTTGCGTTGGAAGAATACGATTTTGATGGGCGCTCTCCTTCGAACCGGTTCAACCGGAACCCGGTTCTGGGCCTCGGTATGGGCGCCGACGGCCTGAAAACCGGTCACACCGAGGAAGCCGGTTACGGTCTTGTTGGTTCTGCCCTGCAGGGGGACCGCCGCATCGTTTTCGTCTTTACCGGGTTGGATACCCAGCCCGAACGCCGCAAGGAAGCCGAAAGTTTCATCAACTGGGGCTTCCGCCAGTTCCTGTCAAAAGAAGTGGCTAAAGCCGGTCAGATCATCACCCAGGCCCCTGTCTGGCTGGGCGACCAACAACAGATCGACCTGATTACACCGACCAACATTCGCCTTCTGGTGCCCGCCATCGCGCAGGACTCGCTAGAGACCAAAGTCGAGTTTCGCAGCCCGCTTGAAGCCCCGATTGCCGCGGGCGATCAAGTCGGCGAACTGGTTGTCACTGCCCGAGACATGCCCGAGAAACGCCTACCGTTGGTTTCGGACCGTGATGTGATTTACGGCGGCTTCGTGCCACGCATGCGCGCCTCGGCCCTCGTCCTGTTTGACAAGGCGATGGGTCAGGTGCAAAGCCTGATGGAATGAACCAGGGGCAGTTTATTACATTCGAAGGTATCGACGGGTCAGGTAAGTCTACGCAGGCCCGGCTGCTGCACGATCATCTGACCTCCTTGGGGCGCGATGTCGTCTTGACCCGCGAACCCGGCGGCTCAACCGGCGCCGAAGAAATCCGACGGCTTTTGGTAGAAGGTGACCCTGATCGCTGGTCAGCGGAAACCGAAATCCTTCTTTTCACGGCTGCTCGACGCGACCACTTGGAAAAAACTATCCTGCCCGCTCTGAACCGAGGCGCCATAGTCATTTCCGATCGCTTTGCCGACAGCACCCGTGTCTACCAAGGCGCCGCGCGCGGGACGCTCAGAACCCTTGTCGATCGGCTCCACGATGCCGTCATCGCCAAAGAGCCTGATCTTACTTTCATCATTGATATGGACCCCGATGCAGCACTTGCCCGCGGACTGGCGCGCAACTCAGGCGAAGATCGCTTCGAAGACATGGGGGCAGCTTTCCAACACAAACTTCACGACGGCTTCCTTGAACTGGCAAAGGCCAACCCAACTCGCTGCCATTTGATTGACGGCAACCGCACACCCGAGGCCGTCGCAGTCAACGTTCAATCCATCGTGGCCGCACAATCATGATCCCTGCCAAAACCTCATTATTGGCCCATAAATATCCCGGGGGAGCGGGCCAAAGGCACGCGGGGGCAGAGCCCCAGGAAACTCAGAACCAATGAGTGACGAAGACCTCCCCGAGTCTGATCGCGCAGACGATGCACCTCATCCGCGCGCGACACTGCAGCTCTTTGGGCATGTCCAGGCCGAAACGGAAGTGCTGGACGCGATTTCCCGGGATAAGTTGCACCATGCATGGATGATCACAGGTCCATCAGGCATCGGCAAGGCAACGCTGGCATGGCATATGGCACGCCACCTAATTGCCACTCCTCCTAACTCCGACGGCGGTCTTTTCGGCGAAACGCCGCCCGCACCAACGTCCCTCGATATATCACCCGACCATCCAGTCACACGCCGCATCTTGGCAATGTCGGAACCTGGCCTCCTTTTGCTCCGCCGTGCCTGGGACCGCGACCGAAAGCGCCTGAAAGCGCAGATAACTGTTGATGAAGTCCGCAAACTTGGCACCTTCTTCGGTCTAAGCTCTACTGATGGTGGCCGCCGTGTGGTCCTTGTTGACAGCGTCGATGAAATGAACCCTTCCGCTGCCAACGCCCTGTTGAAGGTGTTGGAGGAACCGCCGAAGAACGCTATCCTTCTTCTGATTTCCCACGCCCCCGCCCGTCTTTTGCCGACGATCAGGTCTCGGTGCCGCGAATTGCGCCTGAATTCTCTAAACGACCGGGATATGACCGCTGCTCTCACCCAGGCTGGCTTCGATACCGAACACCCCGAGGCTCTAACTGCCCTGGCAAATGGGTCGGTCGGCCAAGCGATCCGCCTACTGTCCAACGAGGGCCCTGCGCTCTATCAGCGGATCGTCAATCTATTGGCGCAAAGCCCCGCTATGGATCGCACCGAAGCTTTAAAACTGGCCGAATACGCGTCTCAACGCGGTGCCGATGACCGCCTGAACCTGACTGTTCAGCTAATGGACCAGGCGCTTTCCCGAGCAGCAAGAATTGGCACCGGACTACCACTTGCCCCCGAAGCCATCCCGAACGAGCATCAAATGCTGACCCGGCTGGCGCCAAATCTGCACGCAGCCCAAAACCTGGCGCAGCTGCAACAAGACCTTTCAGGCCGCATTGCCCATGGGCGCGCGGTCAACGTAGACGCCCAAAGCCTGCTGCTGGACGCCTTGTTGAAAATTAACGACACCGCCCCCCGTTCTTGACGCCCCCTGGCAAACGGATGATACGGGAAACCATGTCCAACAATGCCGACACGCCCTTGCTGACCGACAGCCATTGCCACCTCGATTTCCCCCAGTTTGAGGGAGAAATCGAGGACCTGTTGGCCCGCGCGGCAGAGCGCGGCGTGCACCGTATGGTGACCATCTGCACCAAATTGCGCACCCTGCCAGGCGTCCAGAACCTTGCCGAAGCCCACGCTCCCATCTTTTTCGCAGCCGGAACTCACCCGATGTCTGCTGCAGACGAACCATTGGTCTCAGTTGAAGACCTCGAATCCGTTGCATCGCATCCCAAATGCGTCGGCATCGGTGAAACTGGACTGGATTACCATTACACCGCTGACAGCAAAGATATTCAGCAACAAAGTTTGCGCATCCATATCGAGGCCGCACGGCGCACAGAACTTCCCCTAATCATTCATGCTCGCGACGCAGACGACGACATGGCTCGCATCCTCAACGAAGAGCACCAAACAGGGGCATATGCTTGCGTCATGCATTGCTTTTCCAGTAGCGCCGAACTGGCGAAGGCCGCGCTCGACCTGGGATTCTATCTGTCCATGTCGGGTATCGCCGCCTTCCCCAAAAGCCAGGAACTGCGCGATATTTTCGCAGCCGCACCTTTGGACCGCATTCTCGTCGAAACCGACGCCCCATACCTCGCTCCACCGCCCAATCGCGGCAGGCGCAACGAGCCATCCTATGTCGCTGACACAGCCCGGATCGGTTCCGAAGTCTTCGATTTGAAGTATGCAGACTTCGCGGCTGCGACTGAAGCCAACTTCAACCGTCTCTTCACCAAGGCGGCCAGATGGCAAAGCTAAAGTTCACCATATTGGGCTGCGGCTCTTCCGGCGGTGTTCCGCGTTTGGGCGGTCTTTGGGGCGCTTGCGACCCTGAAAACCCGAAGAACAGGCGGCGGCGGTGTTCGATGCTGGTTGAACGCGTTTCTGACGCTGGCACGACGCGCGTATTGATCGACACTTCGCCGGATATGCGCGAACAACTGTTATCCGCAGATATCGGCAATCTTGATGCGGTAATCTACACCCACGGACACGCCGACCATGTCCATGGCATCGACGACCTGCGTATGATCGTTTTCAACCAGAAAACCCGGGTCGCGGTCTGGGCTGACGGACCTACACAGGAACGGCTTTTTGCCAGCTTCGGGTATGCATTCGTCCAACCCCAAGGCTCGCCCTATCCGCCCATCCTGGACATGTATACAATCGACGGCGATGTGACGATATCCGGAAGTGGCGGTGACATCACATTTATCCCGTTCGAAGTGGATCACGGTGCCATTGATGCCCTTGGATTTCGCATCAAGGACGTAGCATATCTGCCTGATGTCGCAGAGATTCCAGAGCATTCTTGGCCAGCCGTCAGCAACCTCAATATTTGGGTATTGGATGCCCTTCGCCGAACGCCCCATCCAACACACGCGCACTTAGAACGCTCTCTGGAATGGATCGCCAAAGCTAGGCCAAAACGTGCGATCCTGACGAATATGCATATCGATATGGACTTCGAAGAAGTTGACCGCGACACACCTGACAACGTCGAGCCCGCCTTCGACGGGTTACAGTTTGAAGTGAACGACTGATACCATGCAGGCTCTTTTAGACGTCATCCTGCCCGTGTTCCTGATCATCGGGTTCGGATATTTTGCGGTTTGGAAAGGCTGGTTCACCGATACTGGCGTCGATGGGTTAATGAAATTTACCCAATCCTTTGCCATTCCCTGCCTATTGTTCAACGCCATCGCAACACTGGATCTGGGCGCAAACTTCAATTTGCCCATGCTTTTGTCCTTTTACCTTGGAGCCGCCGGGGGATTTTTGGCAGCATTCATCGCCGCGCGGTTCCTGTTCAAACGCAACCCAGTAGATAGCGTTGCAATTGGATTTGTTGGATTATTCTCGAATTCGGTGCTTTTGGGCTTGCCGATAACCGAGCGTGCATATGGAGTCGAAGCGCTTGGCGGCAACTTTGCAATTGTCGCAATGCACGCACCATTTTGTTACATGCTTGGCGTTACCGCCATGGAAATTGCAAAAAGCCGCGGTGCCGGAGCTATGCAGACCACCAAACTGGTGCTGCGTTCGATGTTTCGTAATGCGCTTGTCATCGGCATTGGCCTTGGCTTCATCGTCAACATCACGAATTTGCCCCTTCCTGGGGTCTTGAGCGACAGCATTAACCTGATGATCCGCGCTGCGATACCGGCGGCTCTTTTTGGGTTGGGCGGAGTCCTATATCGATATCGCCCACAAGGCGATATTCGTGTTATCATAATGGTTTGCGGAATTTCTTTAATCTTGCATCCGGCAATCACTTTTGCGCTGGCCTCCAATATGAATCTAGACAAAGACGCTTTCCGATCAGCAGTTTTGACCGCCAGCATGGCACCCGGCATCAACACCTACCTCTTTGCCAATATGTATGGTGCAGCCCGCCGTGTTGCCGCCTCAGCGGTGTTGTTTGGAACGCTAGCCTCTATCCTGTCAGTCTGGCTCTGGCTTTTAATTCTGCCCTAACGACACATTCACGCGACCGACATCTCATCCGTCTAATTACCTAAATTGTGCCCTTATCAGGACACATTAGCACGTTCTTAACGAAGTTGGACGAACAGGAGTCTTAACCAATGAGCAACGTTATTGCTTTTCCAACTGAAACCCGGTCCCAGACCGAGGCATTGGCCGAGCCTGAGGGGGCAACGCTTTTCATTCACTACCGCAACAGCACGATGATTGCGCACCTGGCCAAGCCACGCGCCAACCGTGTAGTTCCACTTGGGAAGACCAACAAAGCCTAATTGAACCCGCGCGAAATTATGCTTCTACGATTGATCGCTGATCAGCTCGCGCCATCGACACCAGCAATTCAGATTTGTCCTGAATAGCCTCGAAGTCAGACTTCGACTTCATTTCCATCCATCCGCATCCGATCAAAGACTGTGCAACGGCACCACCCATTGTCGTGCCAGGCCCCAATATGATGAACATATCGGGCGCAAATTCCTGTGCCGCCACCCTGATCGCAGTGCCAAATTCATAAGGTTCTACGATCTGTTGTCCAAATGTGTAGCTCCGCAGCAAACTGGGATCGCTACAACTCGGCCACCAGATGTGTCCGCGCCCATCAACCATTGGAACGCGGGGTTGGCCAAACTTCATGTTTGCAAACGCGTTCTGCGCAATTTCCGATACTGGATTTTGTAACTGGGTGTGAAACGCCGCGTGGTTTGACAGTCGCATCGGAAATCTGTTGGCGATTTGGGGCACCGCGGCTTCAAAGGCACTCAATCCCTGATCATTACCAGCGACGACTAGCGCCCCGGCCAAATCAATCGACAAACCAAGCGCGTGATTAGATCGAGAATCGATTTCTCGTATCAACTCTAACAGCTCCGCACGGCGCAGACTGTCAGGCACCCAGTCGCTACCCCACACGGGGTAGACTATCTGTCCGCCGATCATGTGCTCTTGCATCAATGCGCCCATCGTGTCGACAATCCGAAACCCATCCTCGGCTGATACCGCTCCGGCTACACCCAGCGTCGTATACCATCCCATCGAATTTCCGGTGACCGCGACAACTTCAATGTCTTCCGCCAAACTGTACGCATCCGCAAAAGAGCATGCGTAAATCAGCGGCGACGCCACATCACCTTTCGAGAATTTTGCCAGTTTGAAATCCCCGGAACCGTCCAATACGCTGACGGTTTCATTGCCATCTGCAGAGCGGATCGCATCTAATCCAAGGACGAAGTTAGAACTGCTGTGATGACGCCCCAAATACCCGAGGTCCTCTTTGTTGTAAGAACCGCGCCCCGGACAGATCAAAACGGCTGTCCTTGTCATGATTTCCGCCTCACCAATTCCAGTGCTGCGTCAACGATCGTATCAGTTCTAGGCAAAGTTGCCGCAAAAGCGGGGCCCGTAGCAATGAAGCTGTCTTCAGCAGTATGCCGCCCAAACCGCCCGATCCCACGCTCTGTCATAAGCGCCATCAACGCTTCAGCCTGACCGCCCGTGCGACGGCATTCATCAACGATTAAGACACTATCAACGCCGTCCAGCGCCTCAATCAGACGATCCTCGGCCAACGGAGCCAACCAACGCAAATCGATCACGCGAGTCGCCACACCGTGCTTTTCATCCAGAACTTTCGCAGCCTTGCGCGAAAGCATATGGCCATTACCGTATGTAACGATGGCCAGGTCACGCCCCCGTCCGTGTACGCCTATTTCATCCAAGCCAATACGCTCATTGTCATGCGGATATGCAGTCATCCAACCGGCATCGCCGTCCTCAAACAGGTCGCGGTGATTATAAAGTGCGATGGGCTCAACAAAGACCACCACTCGCTGCTCTTCCCTCGTCAACCGAACCGCCTCGCGCAACATCAAAGCCGCATCGCATCCGTTGGACGGACACGCAATGATCAGGCCAGGAATGTCGCGCAAGACAGCCAGTGAGTTGTCATTGTGGAAATGCCCACCGAAGCCCTTTTGATATCCCAATCCTGCGACCCGGATCACCATTGGATTGGTGAACTTGCCCTGCGAAAAAAACGGCAATGTCGCCGCCTCGCCCCGCAACTGATCTTCGGCATTGTGCAAATAGGCCAGGAACTGAATTTCCGGGATTGGCACGAAGCCGTTCTGCCCCATTCCGATGCCAAGCCCCAAAATTGACGTCTCATCCAAAAGCGTATCGATCACCCGGTCCGGTCCAAAACGCGCCTGTAACTTCTGCGTCACTCCATAAACGCCGCCTTTTTTGCCGACATCCTCGCCCATCAGCACAACTTCTGTGTGCTCCAGCATCAAATCCGTCATAGCCATGTTCAAACACTTGCTCATCGTTTGTGGCGCATCACTCGCTGCATCGGCTCCAAGCAAAGCGCGGCGACGCTCGGGATCTGGACCATTGCTTGGGCGACACGTACGAACAGGGGGCACAATTGTAGCCATGACTTCATCAGCAGTTTGCAACCGTGGCCGCTTGACTACCTCCGCGGCCTGACGCGCGACCCTTAGTTCTGTTTCGACATAGAACCGCATCGCTTCGTCCACTGACGCGATGCCCCCGCTTTGCAGACGCGATGCAGATTTCAACAGCGGATCGTTGTCTTCATCGCGCTCAACCTCGGCCCGGCTAAGATACGACGTTGCGACGTCAGCACCAGCATGCCCGTAGAGTCGAACCATGGACAAATGCAGAAATGCAGGCTTGCGCTGTTGACGCACATAGTCCGATGCTTCTTTCGCGACCCGGTAGGTGTCAACCATGTCCAAGCCGTCCGCTGCAAAATATTTCACCCCAGGGCGGTGTTTCATCGTCGCTTCAATCCACCCATTCGGTGTCTTAACGGAAATACCTATCCCATTGTCTTCGCATATGAATAACAGCGGCAGCGGCGTCCCTTGAACCGACGCCCAGCCAGCTGCGTTCAGAGCGCCCTGCGCCGTTGAATGATTGGCCGAGGCGTCCCCGAACGAACAGATCACAATGGCATCTGGATCAAACACCCGATGTTCGGGCACATGCCTTCGTGCAACCCCCTGAGAATAAGCTGCGCCTAGCGCCTTGGGCAAATGACTTGCAATCGTCGATGTTTGAGGCGGGATCATCAAATCATACGATCCCAACACTTTGTGGCGCCCACCTGAAATGGGATCCTCTACCGCACACGCGAAACTCAACAGCAAATCCCAACCAGGAGTCTGTCCCGGCACTTGTCCCGCCCGTGCAATTTGAAAGGCCGCATCACGGTAGTGCAAAAAAGCGGGATCACTTGGACGCGTTGCCAGCGCGACAGCCGCCATCCCCTCGTGACCCGAGGCCCCAATAGTATAGTAACCCTGGCCTGCCTTCTGCATTACCCGGCTTTGCCGATCCAATGCACGGCTCAAAACCTGCGCTCGATAAATCTCCATGGCTGCAAACGGGCTTAAGTCGCTCGCGATGTCGGCCATCTGCGGAAGATCACCCACCTTTGTGCGGCGCAGAAAATTCTGATGAACGATCTCGGCGCGATCCATCGCAGCCCCTTATCTCCGGATGTGCCCACGCGGGCATGCCACAGCGCTAACCAATCTGAAACCGACAGGCAAGTCGGCGATCTATGCCAAAGGTTTAGCGCTTTGACGTTTACAAGCGGGTCCAACTGGCCAACATATGCACCGGAATATCGGGAAAGACTGGACGACCATGCATCTTAAGAAATCAGGGCTCGCGCTGATTGCCGTAGCCCTTGCAACCCCAATCGCTTTTTTACCGCCACTTGCCGCAAAATTCGACCCGATAGCCTTGTTTAGCCAATATCTCGGCATGGCAGCCCTGATCGCAATGGCAATAACTCAGATCATTGCGACACGCTTCAAATTCGTCGAGTTTCTCTTCGGCGGGTTGGACCGCAGCTATATTCTGCATAAATGGCTGGGGATCGGCGCCATGGTTGCCATCCTGCTGCACGACACCATCGACGCTGAAATGCGCGACATTGGAGCAGAAACACTGTTGGTGGAAGTGGCCGAAACCGCTGGCGAAATCAGCCTTTATGGAATCTTGATCCTGATAATCATCTCTATCGCGACTTTCATCCCCTATCACCTTTGGATGTGGACGCATCGCCTTATGGGAACGTTTTTTGCTCTATCGGCATTCCACTACTTCTTCATTCTTAAACCCTTTTCGAACTTGGACGCGCTCGGCGCGTATGTTGGTGTATTCTGCATTCTCGGCATGTTGTCCTATGTCTATAAACTTCTGCCCCAGGCCGCGCGAAATGTCTGAAGTCAGCGCCTATGGGTCCAAATAGGTTAATTTGATAAGAGAGAGTTGTTGGCTCATCGTAACCACTGAGGAGTGGGACATGAGACAGACAACTGGAACTCGCAGGAGCCCCGGCGAGAAGATCGTCAAAGAGATCAAACGGGCGACGCGCAAACAGTATTCGTCAGAAGAGAAGATCCGGATCGTGCTGGATGGCTTGCGTGGCGAAGACAGCATTGCTGAGTTGTGCCGTCGTGAGGGAATATCTCAAGGTATCTACTACAAATGGTCCAAGGACTTCATGGAAGCTGGCAAACGGCGGCTTGCTGGAGATACGGCGCGTGCGGCTACGACCGACGAAGTCAAGGACCTGCGCCGCGAAGCCCGAGACCTGAAGGAGGTCGTTGCCGAGCAAACACTGGAACTGCGTCTTCTCAAAAAAAGCATGACCGGCGGTGGGGGCGACCAAGAATGAGGTATGCTGCATCTGAGAAGTTGGAGATCATCCGGCTTGTTGAGGGGTCGCATTTGTCTGCTCGTCGAACATTGGCAAAGCTGGGCATCCCCCGCACCACATTTTACCGTTGGTATGATCGGTATCGGCAGCGCGGCGACGCTGGCCTTGTGGATCAAGCGCCTAAGCCCAGACATGTCTGGAACCGCATCCCCGACGAAGTCCGGCGCAAGGTCGTCAAGCTGGCGCTGCAGGAGACGGAGCTGTCGCCGCGCGAACTGGCAGTGACGTTCACGGATCGGGAGCGCTACTTCGTCTCGGAATCTTCAGTCTATCGGGCCCTGAAGGCCCACGATCTGATCACCAGCCCGGCCTTTATCGTGCTCAAGGCGGCAAACGAGTTCAAAGACAAGACCACTGCGATCAACCAGCTTTGGCAAACCGACTTCACCTATCTCAAAGTGCTTGGCTGGGGCTGGTTCTATCTCAGCACAATCCTGGACGACTACAGCCGCTACATCATCTCGTGGAAACTCTGCACGAACATGCGGGCAGAGGACGTGACGGACACCCTGGATTTGGCGCTACAAGCATCAGGGTGCGATCAGGTTCACGTCATCCACAAACCCCGCCTCCTCAGCGACAACGGGTCCAGTTACGTCTCTGGCGATCTGGCTGAATGGCTGCAGGACAAAGGCATGAAGCATTCTCGGGGCGCACCATATCATCCCCAGACACAGGGCAAGATCGAGAGGTGGCATCAAACCCTGAAGAACCGCATCCTATTGGAGAACTACTTCCTTCCGGGAGACCTCGAAACCCAGATCGAAGCCTTCGTCGATCACTACAATCACAAGCGCTACCACGAGAGCCTGAACAACGTCACACCCGCCGACGTCTACTTCGGGCGTGACAAAGCCATTCTAAGACAACGGGAAAGGATCAAACGAAAGACGCTCGAAGCGCGGCGCTTGCATCACAGACAGCGCGCCGCATAATAACATCAACCAGACGAGCCAAACTCTTTACTTGTTTAAGCAACTCTTGGTTCCCAAAACCCTGACGACGGACAATCAACGGCGAAGATGTAGACAGCAAAGTCTACATTCCGTTCGTTCTGGTGACACCAGAGAACATGGATGAGTTCCTGAGCGCTAACTAATCTAAGAAAACTTTCCGTGGCGGCTTCGTTGCCGCCACGGATTTTGAATTGGACAGCCCGGCCAATATTCGGGCCAATTTGGGAACATCACGCAAATGGCAAACACCAGCGACGGCATTGGCGGGCTCACTTTTGACAAGAGCAAAAGGTCTTGGCCCAACGAGATGAACATTTTACTTGCGTTGATAATCATCATCGTGATCTTCGAAATTATGGGGCAGTTGTTGCCTCACATGAGGGGACAAAGCTTTCTCTTTGACACCAAAGACCGGTTTGACGGCATTTTCGGGATGTTTAACGTAGCCAGACTGCAGATTATCATCCTGCAGGTGGCAATTATCGGCATTATCGCCCTTGGGGTAACCCAGGTGATTATCACAGCAGGCATTGACCTAAGTTCGGGTCCGTTAGTTGCCGCGACCGCAATGATCGCGATGAGCTTTGGTCAAACTGAATTGGTCAATGGAAACCCAAATCCCAAAGCACTTTTTGGCACCTGGGCGATGGACTTACCGGTCATAATTCCGGTCGTAATAGGCATAGCATTTGGCGGAATGATCGGCGCAATCAACGGCACCTTCATCGCTTATCTTCGTATTCCACCTTTTATCGCGACCTTGGGCATGTTCCTTATCTGCCGCGGTATCGCACTGTGGTGGTCCAGCGGTAACCCAATCTCCTTCCCGACCGATTCTTATGCCTTTATCGGATCGGGCATGATGCCGGTTGTCTGGTTTATCCTGTTGGCGTTCGTCTTCCACATCATCATGACTCGCACCCTTTATGGCAAGCACACCTACGCAATCGGCTCCAATGAAGACGCAGCGCGGATGTCGGGCATCAATGTCAAACGCCACAAGATAACGGTCTACATGATCGCCTCAATGCTGGCAGCGTTCGCAGGGATTGTTCTCAGTTCCAAGGCTTCAACCGCACAGGCCGGCATGGGTGAATTCTACGAACTATTCGCCATTGCCATGGCGGTTATCGGCGGCATCAGCCTAACCGGCGGGCGCGGTTCAATCATCGGAACAGTACTTGGCGCTATGGTTCTCGGCGTCATCCGCTCGGGCTTTACGTTCGTCAAACTCGACGGATCATATCAGCTCATGGCTATGGGTAGTATCATCATCGCGGCGGTGGTCCTCGACCAGTACCGACAAAAGAACCAAGCTTGATCAGGAGTAATAGAAATGAGCGATATCATTCTCGAAACCAAAGGCCTGACCAAGCACTATGGCGGTGTTCATGCCTTGAATGACGCGAACGTGGTTCTTCGCAACGGCGAGCACATCGCAGTGATGGGGGACAACGGCGCAGGCAAATCTACTTTTGTCCGCCAGATTACCGGTGTGGAGCAAAAAACGAGCGGGCAAATTTTATTCAACGGACAGGAAGTGAATTTTGGCGGCCCGCTCGATGCGCGTGAAGCCGGCATTGAAACCGTTTTCCAAACGTTGGCCTTGGCGGACGAATTGAACGTTCCTGACAATCTGTTTCTGGGACGTGAGATTACCAAGTTCGACTGGTTGGGACCGTTTCGTTTCCTGGACTACAAAGCGATGCGCGAGGCGACTATGGCGGGTCTGGAAAAGACTGCGGTGAAAATTCCGAACGTCAGAAATTCGATCCGCAATATGTCTGGCGGTCAGCGCCAATGTGTGGCGATCGCACGAACTGCAACCTTTGCGTCAAAGTTGACCATCATGGACGAACCGACGGCAGCTCTGGGTGTTCAAGAAACCGCCCAGGTCGAGAACATCATTCGTACGTTGAAATCGCAAGGTCAGCCTCTGATCCTGGTCAGCCACAACATGCGTCAGGTCTTTGACTTGGTGGACCGGGTCATCGTGTTTCGCCGGGGGCGCATTTGCGCCAACCTCGACATCAAGAACGAGGACGTTTCTGGCGAAGATGTGGTCTCCTATATCACCGGTGCCAAGACCCAGCCGGAGTTTGAAGAAGCGTTCGCGTAAACGCCTATTCCAACCAACCACTGCGCCCCGACATTGTTCGGGGCGCAGGTATTAGACTCCACTGATAGATCATCCCGGCAGGAAGGAAGCCGTTGATATGAGTGTCAATTTCGCCGTTCTTGGCGCAGGTCGCATCGGCCAGGTCCACGCCCGAGCCATCGCTGAAGTTCCCGCTGCCAAACTTGTCGCCGTCGCAGATCCAATGGAAGATGCAGCAATGGTTGTCAGCAAGGCTTACGGCTGTGACGTTCGCAGCATTGACCAGATTGCGGCATCAGGTGATGTCGATGCCGTGGTGATCTGCACACCGACAGACATGCACGCCGACCTGATCGAACAATTTGCTCACGCTGGCAAAGCTATCTTCTGCGAAAAGCCCATCGATCTGGACGTTGCACGCGTCAAAGCCTGCCTCAACACAGTCAACGAACTAGGAGCAACTTTGATGCTCGGCTTCCAACGCCGCTTTGATCCTGATTTTCAGGCCCTGCGCGCGGCCATTGACGCAGGCGAGATAGGCGACGTTGAACTTGTCACCCTGACAAGTCGCGATCCAAGCCCCCCACCCTACGCCTACATCGAAAGGTCGGGCGGCATATTTCGCGATATGACCATCCACGACTTCGACGTTGCCCGCTGGATGCTGGGCGAAGAGGTGGAATCCGTCATTGCCGCAGCTTCGGTTCTCGTTGATCCCAAGATCGGCGAACTCGGCGACTTTGACAGCGCAAACGTAATCATGACCACCGCTTCGGGCAAACAATGCACCATCAATAATAGCCGTCGTGCCACTTATGGATATGACCAAAGGATCGAAGTACACGGCTCCCTTGGTTCGCTCAGTGCTGGCAACCACCATCAATCACGAGTCACTCAGGCCAATGCCCAAGGCTATTCCCAACCGCCGCTTCAAGACTTCTTCATGACGCGATACCAGGCCGCCTATGCGGCCGAAATCACCGCCTTCGTCGAGGCCCTGGCCGGCGGCCAAGCACCAGCCCCGTCCGGCAACGACGGCCTGCTGGCTCTCGCTCTGGCCGAAGCCGCGTTGCAGTCCGTAAAAACTGGAACCGCCGTGAAGGTCGCCGATGTTGTAGAAGGCACATAGCGGATGCCAGCCAAGCAGAAATCGATTCTGGAGCGAATGATCAACGTCGACAGCCCGTTTTTCAATGATCCTCTGCGCAGGATCGTAGCTGTCTGTTTGATTGGCATCTGGACGTTATTTGAAATGCTGAATGGCTCGACCGTTATTGCCTTCCTCCTGCTAGCCACTACAATCTGGTGTATCTACAAATTCTTCGTCGCTTATGAAGGTCCGTTCGTGGATGAGGACGACGACTAAGACGAAAACTAGCGTCGACTTGAATACCGAAAGACTGGCCAACCCTGAAAACCTGTGCCAGTCACGCAACCACCATGAAATTGCCGATCCTATTCTCCTTCCGCCGCTGCCCCTACGCCATACGCGCCAGGGTCGCGCTTCGCGTCGCTGAGCAACCGGTCGAACTGCGCGAAGTCGTTCTGCGTGATAAGCCGCCTGAGTTTCTTACAGCGTCCCCAACTGCCACCGTGCCTTGTATGGTTACCGACGGAAAGTCTATCGACGAAAGCCTCGATATCATGATCTGGGCCCTGAAACGGTCCGATCCACGAGGCTGGCTCGACATGCCACAAGTCGGTTGGGAATTGATTGAACGCGCCGACGGCCCCTTCAAAGACGCTTTAGATCGCACGAAATACGCCACGCGGTATCCTGAAATCGATGCCAGCGACCAACGCGCGATCGCCGCCGAATTTCTTACCGATCTGGATCAGCAAATTACCGAGTGGATCTTTGGCAAACCGACAGTCGTGGACTATGCAATTCTGCCGTTTGTCCGACAGTTCGCGTTCATCGACAAAGACTGGTTCGACTCCCAGCCCTGGCCGAATTTGCAGCCCTGGCTGGAACGTTTTCTCGCATCAACGGACTTCACTGCAGTGATGGACAATTACCCCCAGTGGCAAGCTGGTCAGCCACCAATCCAGTTTCCCTAGGCATCCCGACCCAGATGCATTTGCCTGTTCTGGACACACCGTTACAGTGTTGACAACAAGAGCACGCCACCAATATCATTTGTATGCAAACGACATGGCGTCAGGAGTTGCCGTGACATACCATTGTCCGACAGAACTGAACTCGGCGTTGCAACTGATCTCGCAACACCAAAGCACTGTTATTGCCGGTGGCACCGATGTATTTCCCGCAGAAAAACAAGGACATACGCCCGAAACACTTTTCGATGTCACCCGCATCGATGGATTTCGCGATATCACGCAGTCCGCACGGCAAATACGCATCGGAGCGGCCACCACCTGGACTCAAATCATACAGGCCGATCTACCCCCAGCCTTCGATGCACTGAAGTCAGCCGCGCGAGAAGTCGGCAGCATCCAAATCCAAAACTCGGGAACCATTGCCGGCAATCTTTGCAACGCCTCGCCTGCGGCCGATGGTGTGCCGCCCCTATTATGCCTTAACGCCTCTGTCGAACTCGAGAGTGCAACGCGCGGAGCCCGGAACTTACCTCTCTCGGAATTCATCAAAGGCGTCCGCCAGACTGATCGTCAAAGTGACGAACTGGTGACTGCCATCACCCTCCCCAAACCCTCAATTAACGCCTCGTCTGCCTTCGAAAAACTCGGCAGCCGCCGCTATCTTGTGATCTCCATCGCAATGACGGCCGTCCAACTCGAATTGGACGAACACGGCCACATGATGGACGCTCGCGTCGCAATCGGAGCGTGCTCCCCGGTCGCCCAACGGCTTCCAGACCTCGAATCCCACATGAACGACCAGCACCCCACAGACATCCAAGTCACCACCGAACATCTGAAACCACTCAATCCCATCGACGACGTACGCGGAAGCGCGGACTACCGGCTCGAAGTTGTAGCCGAGCAATGCCAAAGGGCGATCCGAAAGGCGGCCAAGGATGACACCTGAGGCCGGGATCAAAGGAACCACGTTCAACTTGAATGGTCAGCCGGTTGAAGGCTTTCCGGCCACGGGCGAACGCCTGTCACAAATGCTGCGCGAAGGGTTCAATGCACGGGATGTGAAAATTGGCTGCAACGCCGGTGATTGCGGCGCCTGCACAGTCTTGGTGGACGGGGCTGCTACCTGCGCGTGCCTCATGCCAGCGCAACAGGCCAAAGGACGCAACGTCGAAACTCTGTCCGGCCTCACATTGTCAGACCCTGTCGCCACTGCATTAGCCGAAAGGTTTCAGGACCATGGGGCCGCGCAATGCGGCATCTGCACCCCCGGGATGATGGTATCTGCCGTGGCGCTACTACGCGAATGCCCGTCACCGACTGTTGATCAGGTCCAAAATGCTCTGGGCGGGGTTCTGTGCCGTTGCACCGGTTATCGCAAGATAATCGACGCAGTCACCGACACCAAGCCAGCGCTTCACGGCAATCATTGTCAGGCTGGCGATGCTATCCGACGTTTGGATGGACATGCCAAGGTTACTGGCCAGGACCTATTTGGCGACGACGTTGCGCCCGTTGGAACTCTTGAGATTTTCATCATCCGCTCGCCCTACCCCCGCGCTGGGTTCAAATTTGGCGAAATAGACGGTTATGTGGCAGCTCACGACGGCTTGGAATGCGCCCTGACGGCCGCCGACATCCCAGGTCAAAATGCATTCGGCGTCATCCCAAATTTCATCGACCAGCCTGTCTTTGCAGAATCCGAAACCAGATTTCGGGGCGAAGCGATCGCCGCAGTCGTTGGGACGGCACAGGCTATCAGAAAATTCAACCCAGAGCAGTTTCCGGTCATCTGGTCGGAAGCAGACCCCGTCCAAGATCCAACATCGGCTCAAAACGCATCGACCAACCAACTGCATCCAAACCACCCTAACAACATCATGTGCGGTGGTCTGGTCGCTTGCGGCAACGCCGAAACTAAACTCGCCGAGGCAGCAGTAACCGTCGAGGGACGTTTCCAAAGTGGGTTTGTCGAACACGCCTACATCGAGCCCGAAGCTGGTTTCGCCGAGATCAAAAACGGTCGCGTCGAGGTTCACGCCTGCACTCAGGCACCGGTCATGGATCTGGAATCGTTGGAATTGATCCTGGGCATGGACCGTAAGAAAATCCGTATCCTTCCTACGTCAGTTGGCGGCGGCTTCGGCTCCAAGCTGGATATCTCTGTCCAACCCTATCTGGCACTGGCTGCCCTCAAAACAGGCAAACCAGTGCGCCTGACATATTCGCGCACCGAAAGCATGCAAAGCACAACCAAGCGCCATCCCTCTGACATCCACCTCAAGATCGGTGCCGACGCAAGCGGGCGCATCTCGGGCTTCAAGTTCTTCGGCGAATTCGACACCGGCGCATATGCAAGCTGGGGGCCCACTGTCGCCAACCGTGTTCCAGTCCACGCTTCTGGCCCATATGCCATCACTGATTATCGAGCCGAGTCCACCGCGATTTACACAAATAATCCGACTTCCGGCGCATTCCGCGGTTTTGGCGTTCCCCAGTCCGCCATTGCCCAGGAATGCCTGTTTGACGAGCTGGCCGCCAAACTGAGCAAAGATCCACTCGACTTTCGGATTCTGAATGCATTGGACAATGACGTTCCCACAGTTTGCGGTCAGACATTTTCTCAAGGCGTCGGCATTAAGGCATGCTTTAATGAACTCAAAACTGCATGGGATGCCGAAAAAACCGCCGCCGCCAACTTCAACGCCCGAAACAACACGCTGAAACGCGGTGTCGGTGTCGCCGCAGGCTGGTATGGCTGCGGGAACACATCCTTGCCGAACCCATCCACGATTAAATGCGGGATCAGGTCTGATGGCACGATAGTCTTGCA
Organism: Boseongicola sp.; assembly: GCA_014075275.1. Classification (NCBI taxonomy): domain Bacteria; kingdom Pseudomonadati; phylum Pseudomonadota; class Alphaproteobacteria; order Rhodobacterales; family Paracoccaceae; genus Boseongicola; species Boseongicola sp. The sequence continues at coordinate 3,550,203 of CP046179.1, read as the reverse complement.
CCAAGGGGCCATGGATATTGGACAAGGTGCCAATACGGTCATAGCCCAGATATTTGCCACCGCCCTTGGAGTGCCCACGGACAAACTTTCCATTGTCGGCCCCGACACAGACGTCACACCTGACGCCGGAAAAACCTCAGCTTCACGTCAAACCTTCGTCTCTGGTAATGCCGCAAAACGCGCTGGCGAATCTCTCCGGGCGCAGATTTTGAACGCGCTGAATGTAGGAAAAGACGCGGCACTCGAAGCCGCCCAAGGAAAAATTACGGCAACAGATGCCTCCGGCGCGCACCAACTAACCCTGTCAGACATGACACCCGACGCCGATTGTTACGTCTTACGCGCCGAGGAAACCTACGATCCGCCCACAAAGCCGCTGGATGAAAACGGCCAGGGCGCACCCTATGCGCAATTTGGCTATGCCGCCCATCTCGCTGTTGTTGAGGTGGACAAGGCGATGGGCACTGTCAAACCGATCAAATTTGTGGCCGCCCACGATGTCGGTAAGGCCATAAATCCAATTCTGGTCGAAGGCCAAGTCCATGGTGGCATTGCGCAAGGCCTCGGGATGGCGCTGATGGAAGAGTATATTCCCGGTCGCACGGAAAATCTGCATGATTACCTGATCCCCACCATCGGCGACGTTCCTCCTATCGAAACAATCATCGTCGAAGAACCTGATGAACACGGACCATACGGGGCCAAAGGTCTGGGCGAACACGTTCTCATTCCCACAGCACCGGCCATCCTCAATGCCATCCACAATGCCACAGGCGTGCGCATCACCAGGGTTCCGGCAACACCGTCCCGCCTACGCGCGGCCATTAAGGCTCAGTCGTCATGAACAAGCCTGCCAAACCCGCGAAAATCCGCTGCGACGCTTGTCCGGTCATGTGCTACATCGCCGACGGTAAATCCGGGGCATGTGACCGCTACGCCAACCACGGCGGCGATCTGGTGCGTCTCGATGTGCTGACCGTCATCGAAAGCACCGACCAGAAACTGGTACCTTTCCTACGCGACGGAACTAGCGAAGACTGGGACGGCGATATCGTCAAAGGCGACCGCCCCTTCGTCACCGCCGTTGGCGCCGGCACCACCTACCCTGACTACAAGCCCGCCCCTTTCATCGTCAGTCAGGAAATTGACGGCGTCGATATGGTCACGGTCGTGACCGAAGGCATCTTTTCCTACTGCGGCGTCAAAGTGAAAATCGACACGGACCGCCATATCGGCCATGAACGCGACGTCGTCTACGTGGAAGGTGAACCCATAGGCCACGTGATGACGTCGGAATACGGCTCAAAAATGCTGTCGCTCGGCGGCGTCGAACACCTGACGGGCGGAACCAAGAAAGAGGGCCGCGTGACCTGCGACGCCCTTCTGCAACTTTGCAATCGTGAAGCAGTAGATCTGACTATCGGCGAAGGCGATCACGCCATCTCGGTCGTCGTTCAGGCCGGAAAAGCGCCCATTATCAATGGCCTGGAAGAAAAGCTGATGCGGGTCGGCTGCGGCTCTGCCGCAATTGGTATGTTCGCCAAACAATGGCTTGGGCACGCGGACGATGTCGTTGTGGTGGATGACCACATCACCGGTGTTCTGTCTGAACACGAGGCTGGAAAACAGCTCGATGTGCCCGCAACCGGCATCAAAATACTGGGTCGTCGCTCCACTCCCGGTCGCTATTTTCAAGTCGCCGAGCCAGGTACCGGTTGGGGTGGAACAGACATAGAAGATCCCCTGAAAATTCTCGGCCCTTACAATCCAAAAACCGCAAAACCCGGCTCAAGCCTGTTCATGGTTTCAACCACCGGCGAACAATCTGCCTACTACGAACTCGACGACGATCTCCAACCACAAAAAACTGAAATGCCCGCAAGCCTGAAAGCCTCGGCGGATCTCATCGCTGAAAACTGCGAACCGTCGATCTGTTCGGTCCTCTTCATGGGAGGAGCCGGCGGAAGTCTGCGTGCAGGCGTCACCGAAAATCCAGTGCGCCTCACTCGTTCGGTTAAAGACGCCCTCACCCACGTCTCTTGCGGCGGCGCTCAGGCATATGTCTGGCCTGGCGGCGGGATCACCGTCATGGTTGACGTCATGGAGATGCCGACGGCCTCGTTCGGCTACGTGCCAACACCCGCCCTTGTAGCACCCATCGAATTCTCACTCCGTGTCAGCGACTATGGAACACTCGGCGGCCACATCGACCAGATCAAGCCTGTCGAAGAGGTGTCCAATGCCAGCCTGCGCAAAGTCAAACCGAATGCTCAAAGGCATAACCCCATGTCCGCCGCAAACTTCAGCTGGCACAAAGGCGATAAGAAGTAATGGGACCTCAAGCCGCCATACTTGCTGACGGACACCGGTTGCACCTCCAACACGGGCCAATTGATCTCATCATTGGAGCCGACGGTGATCGCGAAACAGCATTCCAAGCCGCCACCTTCAGATTTCAAACCATCTTGAACGACCTTGTCGATGAACTGGCAGAACTGCGACAACCTCTGTTTCCAAATACCGCATGCCCCATCGGCTCGGTCGCCCGACGAATGCACACCGCCACTCTTCCCCATGCCGAAGACACTTTCGTTACCCGCATGGCCGCCGTCGCCGGAAGCGTTGCGGACGAAATCCTGACAACGATGACCAAAAGCGCCGAAATTGACCGCGCCTATGTGAACAACGGCGGTGATATCGCACTCCACCTCGGCATGAACCAAAGCTTCACCACCGCCATAGCCAGCCTCAGCGGGCGTGAAAGCGGTCGCATCACCATCCGACAATCCGATCCCGTGCGCGGCATCGCTACCAGCGGTCGCCATGGCCGAAGCCTCAGCCTGGGTATCGCCGACAGCGTGACCGTCCTTGCGCAAACCGCGGCAGAAGCCGACGTTGCGGCCACCTTGATTGCCAACACCGTGGACCTACCTGATCACGACGCTATTCATCGCCAACCGGCATGCATCATTGATGAAAATAGCGACCTAGGCGCTCGCCCAGTTGTCACAGGTTGTGGCCCGCTAGACCAAACTGACATCGACAAAGCACTTGAAAACGGCCTGAATTGCGCCCGATCCCTGCAAGTCGGCGATCTCATCACGGCCGCCGCCCTAACGCTTCTAGGCACGACCTGCACGACACAAACCACCCTGATAACACCCGTTCAAAGGACTCCCGAATATGCCTGACATTGTCCTTCGCAAATCGCTCTATAGCTTAGAAGAAATCTTCCACGAAGGCGGCCCGAACTCTGCCATCCCGCTTCGGCGCGCCGCGGCCTTGGCCGTCATCGAGAATCCCTATGCCGGGGGCTATGCCACCGACATTCAGGGTTTCATGGATGACCTGAAACCGCTTGGCGTCCAAATGGCAAGCAAGCTCGTCGACATGCTCGGCGGGACGGCCAATGTTCAAAGCTACGGAAAAGGCGCAATTGTCGGCGCCGCCGGAGAAATCGAACACGGCGCTCTCTGGCATGTGCCTGGCGGATACGCCATGCGCGAACTTTTAGATAATTCCAACGCTATCGTACCATCCACCAAAAAAGTCGGCGGTGTCGGTGCACGGCTGGATGTCCCGATAACCCACATCAACGCCTCTTATGTTCGCAGCCACTTTGACGCCATGGAAGTCGGCACAAATGATGCGCCCAAAGCTAACGAATTGCTGCTGGCCCTGGTCATGACAACCGGTGCACGCATTCACAACCGCGTCGGCGGATTAAAAGCAGAAGATATCAAAGGAGAGGACGGGTTAAGATGACCGCCAAAATCAGAAAAATCGCCGTCAATGTCGAAGAAACCCACCGGGAAATCGGGCGCAGCATCTCGCCACCGACCCGCAAGGCCGTCGCGGTCGCCGTCATCGACAACCCCTTTGCCGGAATCTATCAGGAAGACCTGACCGACCTTATGGATATCGGCGCCGAACTCGGCGCGCTTCTTGGCGAAAGATGCGTCTCAGCCCTCGGCATCACGCCTGCTCAGGCCGAAAGCTACGGCAAGTCAGCCATGGTCGGCGAAAATGGCGAGCTGGAACACGCCGCCGCCATATTGCATCCAAAACTGGGCGCTCCTTTACGGGTTGCAGTAGAAAAAGGCGCCGCCCTTGTCGCCTCGTCCAAGAAAATGGGAAGCCCCGGCCAGGTTCTGGATGTGCCACTTGGCCACAAAGACGCGGCCTATGTGCGCAGTCACTTCGACGGCATCGAGGTCTGTTTGAACGACGCCCCGCGTGCCAATGAAATCATGGTCGCCGTGGCCGTTACAGACAGCGGAAGACCCCTGCCCCGTGTCGGCGGCCTGACCCACAAAGATGCCAAGGGCGAAGACGGCTTGCGATAGGGTGACAGCCCCCGCAAATCAATGCGGAATGGTTGTGCCAGACAGTTTGGATGAGGTATCGATGCCTATGGCCGAACAGACATCACCGACACGCGACATTCCTTATGTCCTTGAAGAACAGGTCGGATATCTTTTGCGTTTGGCCAGCCAGCGCCACGCCGTCATCTTCCAAAAACACGCGGTCGAAAATTTGACGGCGACACAGTTCAGCACTCTCATCCGTGTATTCGAGGTTGGCTCGGTTTCGCAAAACCACTTGGGCCGTCTTGCCGCAATGGACGTCGCCACGGTCAAAGGTGTCGTCGACCGCCTGAAATCCAAAGGACTTGTGCAATCAGTCCCCGATCAGGTCGACAAACGGCGCTCGATTATCTCGCTGACAGCCAAAGGACAGTCCTTGATCAGTGATCTGAAAACGTCCGGAGTTCAGATCACCGACGAAACGCTTGCTCCGCTCACCGGTGCTGAACGCAGATCTCTGGTTGCTCTCTTGCGAAAAATCACCTGATTTAAAGGACTATCTCGGGTAACCGCATTGCAGGCGGCGTGTTCCGACTGCGCTCGCTGCGCACAACGCCATCGATGATAGTCATTCCCACGCCTGGCAGATTGCCCTGCTGAACAGACTCCAGCATCGTCTTTCCGGGTGAATGCTGCGCCTGATCCAACAACACGAAATCCGCCGACATTCCAACCTCGATCAATCCCACATCCAGCTCTCGTTGCCGCGCGGTATTGCCGGACCCAAAACAAAAAGCTTGCTCCGCCGGGACATTCCCAAAGGCCGACAGCATTGCGATCATCCGCAGAATACCCAACGGCTGAACGCCAGATCCCGCCGGACCATCGGTGCCCAATATCACCTGATCCAGTTTGCCCAACTCGCGCGCCGTATTCACCGTCAGCACCGCCGCACGCTCGTTGCCGTTGTGCACAATCTCAAAAGCCGCCTTACAGCTTTCGCATAGACAAACAATCTGATCGTCCGGCAGTGCCGAATGCCCACCATTGATATGCCCAATCACATCCGTACCGGTCTCCATGACCATATCGGCATCAATCAATCCGGACCCCGGAATGGAAGGACCGCCCGTATGGATCGTGCTCTGCATCCCATACTTGCGGGCCCACCCCACCATTTCTTGCGCCGTCTTGCCGTCCTTGACGGTGCCCAAACCAACTTCGCCCAACAGCTTCACACCAGCTTCCGACATCTCGCGGAAATCATCTTCGACCATACCGTGTTCGATGACCGGGGCACCACCATGTACCTTTACACCGGATGGACGAAAATTCTCGTACCAACGCTGCGATGCAATCGCCATCGCCTTCAAACCCACAACATCTTTCGGACGACCGGGCATATGAACTTCACCCGCCGAGATCATCGTCGTAACACCGCCATGCAGGGTGCTGTCGATCCAGTGAAGCTGCTGCTGGCGTGGTGTGTAGTCACCAACGACCGGATGCACATGGCTGTCAATTAACCCGGGTGCCAACGTCACCCCATTGGCATCGACAACACTGGTGGCCCCGTCGCAATCCAGATCAGCCTCACGTCCCCAGGCCGAAATCTTGCCGTCTGCCGCAACCATGCAATCACCATCAAAAATCGGCTCTTCCAGCTTCCCCGAAAGTATCTGACCTATGTTTTTAACGACAAGTTTGCTCATAGCATCTGCTCCCAAGCTCATTGCTATTCAATCTAACGACAATTCCGAACCCGCCAAAACGGGTTTTAAACACCCAAATACTGTTTCAGCTTTTCGGGGTCTTTCTTCAATGCGTCCCCGGTCATCGCATCAATGTCCCGGCCGTTCTCGATAAACGTTACCCGATCCGCCAGTGCCAGGATGGCATCCATTCTCTGCTCAACCAGTATGATCGCAAACCCCTCGTCGCGCATTTTCACAATGACCTGACGGATTTGTTCGATCATCGACGGCTGCAAACCCTCGGTTGGCTCGTCCAGCAACAAAACTTTGGGGCGCAAGCACAAGGCGCGGGCCGTGGCCAGCATCTGTTGCTCTCCCCCCGACAATGTGCCCGCCTGTTGGCCAAGGCGCTCGCGAAGCCTTGGGAACAACTCCAGCACCCATTCACGCGTATCCGGCCCCTGCTTTCGCGCCATCAACCCAATTTCAATGTTCTCAGCCACCGTCAGTTCGGGAAATAACCGGCGTCCCTGCGGAATATACCCGATTCCATGGCGCGGAATGTGATGCGGCTGCAAGTCCAACAAGGACTGCCCTTCCAGCGTCACGCTACCTGCAGAAACAGGTAACAAACCCATGATCGACTTTAATGTCGTCGTCTTGCCAGCGCCATTGCGACCCAACAGACACAGGATTTCCGACGCCTTCACTTTCAAGGACACGCCATGCAGTGTCTTCACCTGCCCATAAGCAACGTGGATATCCTTGACCTCAAGCATCCGCCGACGTTCCCAGATAGGCGGCTTCCACCGCCGCATTTGCCCGAATTTCGGCAGGTGTGCCTTCAGATAGGGTCCGACCATTGTCCAGAACAGTAATGAAATCAGCCGTTTCCATGACGACCTTCATATTGTGTTCGATCAGCAAAATCGTCGTATGCCCCGCCAGCGATCGCACCAGTTGAATAAAGTCGTCAACCTCAGTCTCGGCCAACCCTTGCGTCGGCTCATCCAGAATGAACACCTTCGGACGCTGGACCAACCCCATGGCAATCTCCAGCAGCCGCTGGTGCCCATAACTTAAATCACCAGCAATCTGATCTGCGCGGTCAGCAATACCAACGCGATCCAATGCCTGATGAACCACTTCTTCCAGCGACCCGTCTTGACCCGCCAAGGTTCGACGCGCCGCCAGAGCAACATTTTCATTCACTGACAATCCAGCAAATACCGAAGTAATCTGAAACGTATAGGCCAGTCCCAATTGAATGCGCTGATGCGCCGGCAAATGGCTGATATCTTTGCCTTCGAAAAAAACGGCCCCGCTGGTGGCCTCAGTGCGCCCGCTGACCATCCCGACAAAAGTGGATTTTCCAGCTCCGTTAGGCCCGATCAACGCCGTCACCATTCCCTGCGCCAACTGAAAATCAACGTCGCGGTTCGCCTCAACGCCCCCGTAGGTCTTCGTCAGCTTTCTTGTCTCAAGGATTGTCATGGCAGCCACCGATAAACTCGGTCGCGCAATGTGCCGATAAGGCCCTGCGGCGCAAACACCGTTAACAACACCAACGCCACACCAGCTACCAGCATGTAGGCATTCGTATAAGAGCTTGAAATATCAATCAGATAGAACATAAAGATCACACCAATCAACGGCCCGATCGTGGTTCCAGCACCGCCTAACAATACCCATAGCAAAGGGAATATCGAATATTGAACCGTGGAAAACGTTGCCCCGACATATCCAAACAACAACGCATATGCCGCCCCTGCCACGCCCGATACCGCACCTGAAATAACCAACGCCTTCAGTTTGTGTCTATGCGCGTCATATCCAAGCATCCGCGCGCGTTCTTCATTCTCGCGAATGGCGACCAGCGTCTTGCCGAATGGCGTTTGCACCAGTCGCGCGAACCCCAGAAAACAAACCGCAAACAGCGTAAACGCAGTGAAATATCGCGCCGTCTCGGTCGTCAGGTCGATGCCGGCAAGCGTCCGCTGCGCCTGTTGAATGACAAAGCCTTCATCGCCCCGCGTGTAAGTACCAAAGTAAAGCACCACCAGATAAGCAGTCTGCGCAAACATCAGTGTCACGATCATAAACGCAACACCCGCCGTCCGAAGTGCCAGAAACCCAACCGCCATCGCCAAAGCGCCCGCGCACAATATCCCAAACGCAAAGGCCACCGGCACTGGCCATCCGACCAGGTTTGTCGTCAACCCAAAGCCATACATACCGGCGGCGAAAAACATTGCATGTCCAAGGCTCAAAAGCCCTGTGTAGCCAAACAGCAGATTGAACCCCATCGCATAGATGGCCAACACCATGACCCGCGAAAAGACTCCAACATGATAGGCGGGCAATACAAAAAACAGCACGATCAGCAACGCCAAAACACTAAAATGTAGCACCCGTGATTTCGCCTCTTGGGTCATGACGTAGACCTGCCCAATAGCCCCTGCGGACGAAAGACCAAGACCATGGCCACAAGAAATGTCGCGATTATTTTCGCCAGCGTCGGCGAAAAGAATACCGATATGATCCCGTCGGCCATGCCAATGACAAGTGCTGCGATAATAGTGCCCGGCAGACTCCCCAACCCACCAATTATGACCACGATAAACGCCAGCAAAAGCGGATCATGCCCCATCAGGTAATGTGCCTGCTGAATCGGCACCACCAGCACGGCACCTAACGCTGCCAGCCCTGCGCCAAAACCAAAAACCCAGCTATAAACCCGCCCAACCGGCACTCCAAAGGCTTGTGCCGTCTCGCTGTCTTGTTGCGTGGCACGCATGATCAACCCGATCTTTGTGCGCGTCAGCAGCATCCAGATGGCCAGCAAAACCACAACCGCAGCCACGATGACGAACAGCTTGTAACTCGTCGTGCTCAGCCCCCAGGGCCAGATCATCTGAAATCCGTTCTTGCCAAACTCGAACCACGGCAGCGACAACCGGGTGTTAAACGGTGCCTCAACTGGCCTCGCCTCTGGACCAAAGGTCATTAGCGTTGATTGCTGGATGATGTACAGCATCCCGATGGTGCCGACGATGGTTCGGTCGGGGTCGTATTTGATCCGCTTCAGGATCAGTTGGTCCGCCCCCGCCGCCAAACACGCCACCAATACCGGCGCAATCACCAACGCGGCAACGAACCCCAGAGCAGGATGTCCGCCAATCAACGTCGTCACATACCAGGCCAAAACAGCGCCCAGCATGTAAAATTCACCGTGGGCTACGTTCACAACCCGCATCACACCAAAAACGATGCTCAATCCCATGGCTGTTAACGCCAGAATGGCAGCGATGACCGCCCCCTCAAGGGAGGCGAGCATCAAGTGTGGGCCAAAATCCATTGCAACTTTTTGCCTGTTTTATCAGAGCTTTGGATCAGATCAGAGCGCCTGGGTGGTATAGTCGACCTCGTCTTCGTAAAGACCGTCTTCAATCGACGCCGTATGCGCCACAACCAACTTGCCGTCCGTCACTCTCGAAATGTATTGACTGCCGAACGTCTGGTGCGTTTTGCCGTTAAAGCGCTTCGCCCCCTGCGGATGATCATCCGAATGCGGCATATCGGTCATCGCCTCAACCGCTTCAATCAGCTTGGCTCGATCTCCCGGCCCCTGATAATCGGCACTTTCCATTCCCGCTTTGATGATATTCAGCGTTTCCCAGCACCCAAACATATGGGCATAGGTGGACACATCCTTGCTATCAGCTACCGATGCTCCGCGATCATCAACACCAACCGCTGCACGGAAGTTCGCATCGAACGATGACTGATTTGCCTGCGCGTGACGCGGATTGCCTTCCCAGAAATAAGACCCTTCCAGAAATTCCAAACCCGGGCTCGTGATATCAACCGCTTCCAAACTGTCGATAAAGCCAAAAATCTCAGGGCTGTTCGGCCCAAAGAATTCGCCCAGTTCCTTCACAAACGTCAAAACCGCTGGACCCACCATCACATGATATACCACCTCGGTCTCGCGCGGGATCGATGGGAAGTAACGCGTGAATGATGTCTCAGACGGCGGAATGGCGATCTTGGCAACAACTTCGCCTCCCTGCGCCTCAATCGCCGCAGAAAAGAAATCGCGGTGATCATGGCCAAAGGCAAAGTCAGGATAAATCATCGTGACTTTCTTACCCAGATTATCCGCCACAAAGGGTGCCATTGACTGAACCTGGCTCTTCACATCCGTAATACCTGGCTGAAGCGTGTACCGGTTCAGCATACCGCTGGCCACGTGATGGCCTTCGGATACAACGAAATAAGGCAGTTTCAGTTCGCCCGCCCGCGGCGCCGACCCGATTACGACGTGGCTGAACAAGGTGCCAAAGGCCACATCACATTCGTGCTGGGTTGCAAACTTTTCCAGAACTTCGGCCCCACGTTTCGGGTCTGCGCCGTCGTCCTCGGTGATGATCTCAACGGGGCGTCCGTTGATCCCACCCATGTCGTTGATACGCTTAGCCGCTGCCGTCGTGGTCGCATCATACCAGCGTCCGTAAGCAGCGCCGATACCGGTCGCATGTTTCTGAAAACCGATTTTGATCGGCGCAGAGCTTTGCGCCTGCGCAAACCCAAGGCTTCCCGGCAAAATGCCCGCCGCAGAAACTGCCCCAACACCGGCACCAATTCCAAGCACCGCAGATCGACGACTGACGTTCATTGTTTTGGATTTCTTGTTGGACACGTTTCGGCCCTCCCTGAGATTTTCACGTATTCTTGTCTGTTGTTCTGCGTCGATTTTGTGTGTGTGCAAATGAAATGTCTACAACTTTCTCGCCTTCACGCCCCTCGCGGACTGGCCAAAAGCCATAGCCCGAACACAGTATAAGCGATCATCAGAACACTCAAACCGACTTGAACAAGGATCAGGTTCCGACGTCCACTGCAAAAGCGAGCGGCGATATTGTGGCTCATCAAAACCGCCAAAATATGCGAGATTACAACCGCACCTGCCTGCGTCAGCCAGATCATTTTCACCGTTCCCGGAGTGTTCAGAAATCCCGTCATCACGCGCAGCGTACCCAGGCCGAATAGGTTCCAACCTTTGGCCAACGGATCTGAAAGTGTCGACATAACATACTGTATTTGAACAAGAAAACTTACCAGATAATGTGCAACGTGATACCCAAGCGCAATTGGCAGTATCGTAATTGCCAACGAGGTAAACGCCTCTTGAAATCCAACTGGCCTGCCGCCGCCCGCCGCATTCAACGCAAACAGCCCGACCCAAACCGCCCCGGCAAAAACCGCAATCAAACTCGCGTTCGCAGCCAACAGCCCCAAAGCAGACGCACCAACAACCGCAGAACGCCCTGGAAACTCCAAGGGGTTAATGCCCAGAACGCCAAGCCACCAGAAGGTCTCCTGCAATCCGTCAAAACTGCCCGACGCCAGAATCATCAAACAAAAAGTAGCCCGGCTCAGATCCAAGGGCGCAAGCTCTGAACTTGCCCATCCTGGGAAGCCGATCCGCCAGCGCTGCCACATCTGACCCGCTCTTAGGCTTCCGATTAGCGAGAATAAGACCGTGAAACACTCAACCTGACGCAGCCACTCATCCCGACCAAAGACTGCCATTCCAGCAAAGTTGAACAGCCAATACGCAAGGATTACGCCTGCCAATCGGTCCGGGTCACTTGGCGCAATATCGGCCAGGACATAGATTTGAAACGCCAGGAACATTGCGACTGCTGGCCAGGCCAACAGCCATTTAGGCAACTGCAACAGCGGCTGGCCTTCGCCAAACATTAGCCAGTGCGCACCCCACCACGGGTTTAGCCACCTCCAGATGTCAAATATCAGGCCCTGAATTACGAACACTCCAACCCACCAGACGGTCCAGATTGTCAGGGGCAACAGATTGCTTTGCGGATCATTCGGCCCGTAAAACCCAATCCAAAGCAGCACCCAAACAGTGATCGTCGCCAACGCTGAACTGACCACCACCAGCCACGTCAGATCAGGCACACTGCCTTTCCCACTGCTCTGAAACAGCTTCGCCAATTGATGCGGTTGCACAAGGGTGACCAACACTATGGAAAGCATAACCGCCAGAGTTCCCCCCGCGGCGTAAAACCCGAGGGGCAACAGCAGAACAAACGCCTGCTCCGATGCATGCGCATAAAGTGGGCTCGCCGGTAAAACCCAAAGCGCCATTGCGAAAATTAAGGACTTTGCCGAACATGTCATTTCGTTAGACTACACACGACTTTTTGTGGCAGGGCAATTCATGATGAAGACCATCATAAAACTCATTGGGGTAGTTGCCGTTGCCGGGATCGTCTTCTGGTTGGTTCCGCGCGACCAAGGAACGGTCTTGGCATTAAATGGCAAAGCTACGCCGGTTCATGGCCAGCCAGGCTTGTTCATGGTCGCAATGACACTTGAAAACGAAGGCACTGCAACAACACTCACATCAGTAACTTCCCCCTCTGCCGAGGCCGTATCCATTATGAACCCCGGTCATATGGGCGACCCTCTTGTAATCCCAGCCGATGGCTCGGGCGTGTTGGCCATGGACGGCGCACACATCATGCTCCGCACGCCCAGCGAAGACTTCAGCGAAGGTGGTTTTCTTCCTCTCACGCTCAGCTTTGATGGCAAGGGCGACATCTCGACCCGGATCATCCACGCCGGAATGCAAGGGATGCAACATAGTTCCGGCAAAGGCATCAGCGAAACTCCGGCTCCAAGCGTTGGGCTCACATTGCCGAACAATATCGGCGGCGAAGGCTTCGATCTGACGGTAGACATCCAAGGACTGTCCTTGATCGAAACCCCTGATGGCACGCCGCACTTTACCGGTCAGGGTCACGCCCACGTCTATTTGAACGGTCTAAAACTTGGTCGCTTGTACGACGAAACCTACGCCATCGGAGCATTGCCCAAAGGCACATACACATTGCGCGTAAGCCTTAACGCAAACAACCACATGCCTTACATGGACGGCGACACGCCAATCAGCGACGCCGTTACCTTCACCATCCCTTAAACCACACGTATCGACACGAAAAAGGCGCGCTCGGGATTTGCCCATGCGCGCCTTTATAACAAGGTCACTCTTAAATTAATGCCGTCAGTTCTGCGCTTCCACCGGTGCAGCGCTCACCTTGCGCACTGCCAACAGACCGCCAAGTCCTATCCGCGTTGGGCTACTGGCCAAAGGCTCGCTTCCATAATCCGGATCAGTGCATAGCTCCGCATGTGCTTTATCCAAATGCCGCGCAGGTATCTGGGGGAAAAGGTGATGCACCAGATGATAACAATCGTTCAGTGGGAAAAAGAGATACCGCACTGCTGCCGGGGCCAAAATATTGCGGGACGCCCTCAACTCGTCCGTTTCCCCAACCAGTCCCGCGTGATCCAGACAATCCGTCCAAAAGTTCAGCGTCGGGAAGATGTAAAAGACCGGAACAAGCAGAAAGAAAACCGACGTCCACGGATTAACGATTGTGAAAGCAACGAATGCCACCAGAATTGCAATCTTAAAGCCAAAGAAGAAAGCACCATCATCTCGGGACAAGTTCACTCCAGAATACATGGGCAGATGTCGGCCCAGCAATGGTGTGATGAAATGGCGAAGAACCGTTCGCGGCGACAAAGGCTCGTGCAGACCGAACTTCTCGATCACTGCCATCTCATTGTCATGTTCATAATCGCCAAGATGCGAATGATGCGACAGGTGATCTTCCTTATATGTCTTGAAACACCCCGTCAGCAGGGCGGAACATAACCGGCCCAACGTCACATTATCCGGCCTGTAGTCTGAGAAAGATGAATGAGTGCACTCATGCACGATGTTGTTCAACCCACGCAATCTCGTGCCAATGAAGAACGACGTGGCTACCATCAAAAGAACCGTCGCCCACGACAACCCTAGCGACAGCAGATAGTCCCCTACAGCGATGCCGGCCACCGCTTGCGCGACATATCCACCAACCACCAGCCATGCCATGGCACGGGAATACTTTTGCAGCCCCATGAACCGTCGCATGAAATTTTCACGTACTTTTTGCCCCGACATCTGGCCCCCCATTGATCAGCGTGTCGCTTGTCCCAGCGCTAACCACAGGACATTTACTGTATTATTTCAAGCGCTTTTGTTGTTTCCAATTTTGAAACAGTATGGCTAATGCGGATCCGACCGGTTCCTTTACAAAAGTTAACAAAACATGCATAAGCCGACCTGCAATCAATAAGTTTTCCTAATGGAAATTGAGCAAACATGTTGCGTTTTGACTACGATTCCCTAACAGCTCTGGCAGCGGTTGTGCGCGAAGGAGGATTCGAATCGGCTGCAAAGTCTCTTGCGATCACCCAGTCCGCCGTAAGTCAGCGCATCAAAGCGCTCGAAGAAAAGGTAGGATCACTCCTAATTATTCGCGGCCGTCCATGCGTCCCGACCAAAATTGGGCTCCAGCTTTGCCGCCACCTGGAACAGGTCACCCTACTTCAACACGAATTGAATCAGCGGGTCGGAAATCTTGTCGACGGACCAGATCAATCCGCAGCAACCGTCCGCGTTTCTGTGAACAACGACAGCCTGGCAACCTGGTTTCCAGCCGTCATCAAGCGCGCCGCTGAAGACCTTAATATGCTGTTCGATGTCGTTCCTGACGATCAAGAGCATACCGAAGGCAGCCTGAAATCTGGTGACTCGCTGGCGATTATTACATCCAATGATCAACCCACTCAGGGATGCCGTCGCATTTCGCTTGGGGCGATGCCCTACATTGCCGTCGCCAATCGCCAATTTTTCGAGGAACACTTCGCCGACGGCGTTTCCCCACGCACTCTGCAAGGCACATCTTGCTTGGCTTTCGACCGCAAGGACACCATCCAGGAACAGTGGATGAACATTTGCTTTGGCGAAACGGTATCAGTAAAGGAACACTTCGTTCCGTCTTACGAAGGTTACTTCGCGTGCTGCTTGAACGGATCCGGCTGGGGGCTGGTGCCCGCGACTGCCGCACAAAAATTCATAGACGATGGTGAACTGATCGAACTGATGCCTGGCAAGGCCGTCGACGTCTCACTGCATTGGCAAGCAAGCACTCAGTCCAGCGAAATATTACGGCGTCTTGGCGAGGTCGTATTGGAAGAAGCGATGGAAGTCCTTCTTCCGGATTCTTACCGCCCCGAGTAAATCGACCCTAGGACACTAATTGACGTCTCACCCAGACTTTCAAAACCAATGCCCTCCCCGCGAAGGGGTGTTGGACTCGTTCCTGTTGACACCGCTCATTCCCGAATTGGTCTACGAAGATTTTGCGATCGTTACAGCCTCTGCACAGCTTCTACAGGGACTTTTCGGAAACACTTGGCCCGACGATCTGACGTTAGAGAAAAATCTCGTCGACCTCACACGTCATGACCGTGAATTCAAAGAAAGACATGCGTTTTCCTGGGTTATCCGAGCAAAATCCGGTGCCTATCTCGGCTGCGCCTATGTCAATCCCCGTCCGGATATGCGCGGCAAAGCAAAAGTCTTCACTTGGATTGCCGATCGCCCGGACCGTCTCACTTTGCTATCAAGTTTCAATGAACAGTTTCGGGCATGGATCACGCCGCAGCTGCCAAACGGCTATGAAACCGAATGGGCGTCAAACGATTTTTGACAGACCAGTGCAAATCGATGTTCAATCCAGGGCGGCTATCAATCCAGACGAATGAACCGCATCGAATATCGCGACCTTGGACACCTGACCTCCATGCGCCGCAATAATCTCTGACAGGTGTTCCAAAGCCTGAACGGCATCATCCCGCCCATCAGAAACAGACGTTTCAGAAAAGAATAAAACATCCCGCGACGCCTCGGTTACGGCAGATTTTGCACTGTCCCTCGTGTTGAAACCCCAGCACAATACTTCGTCGTTTTGCGCATAAACCACCAACTTCGGATTGAGCGGAAAGTCATCCGAACGGCCACCAAGCGGCGTAAACGCATCCTCTTCCGGGTTCGCCAGTCGCATGATCAAAGGCACAGGACTTAGGCGGTCAGCATCGTAAGCACCCATCGGAACCCGATGCAGAACCGAAACGGCATTGTACAGATCAACCACAGGAATGCCTATGTCCGCCATCTGGCCCTTCTTCGCTCGCTTCAACAGGGCCTCAATACTCGACAGAAACTTCGAGGGCTTCACACCCAGCTGCCCATAGGCCATCCGCCATCTCGCGATATTCGGTAAAGAAGAAAGCGGTTCAATCGCCGCCAATTCACTCACCGACGCTTCGATGCGCGGTCCTATACTTTGCAGTCCGGTAATCAGCGCACTCTGATCCTCAATCCGCGCCCGTATCGCAAGCACCTGGACTTCTGGAAACGCCTCAACCACGCGCGTGTCAATTGCAAACTCCAATGCGTCGCCCATGACGTAATCTCCAACTGCCCCTAATAGTCTCTAATTGACAGCAACAGGCAAACTAGCCAACAGACATCCCGCCCAATCGGCCGAAAAACCACCTGAAAAATTGTTGGAGGATGAGCCCTCCTGTAGGACAAGACGAAGCCGCTAAGGGCTTGGATCGAACTTCTTCCAACAGATGAGTCGCATTATTCTGCCGCAAGTTTTCAAGGCAACTCTGCCATCGACAATCAATCAAATCGTCATAATCGGTTTTTATGAAGTTTTGGCCTCTGACGCCGCAGCATTTGGGACCGCCGAACGGGGGATCGCAACCGAAGAAGTCAATATATTCATTGGTATCCTATTTTTTGTGTTCTCGCATAGCCTGTCTCGCTATGGCACAAATCTTTAAGGCCGGTCTGCCCAGTGGGATCAACGCTAGCGGCCAGTAGTGATCAATGGTGCGGCACATAGCGAACGTTCAATCGGATTAGATATTGACACGACGGACGGGCGCTTTGATGACTTCGTCGTCCACAATAAAATGTGACAATACTCTGTCAAAGGGATCATGATTGCCATCAAATAAGGGGTTCTCGCGCAGTGTGGCTAAGACTTCAGCAGGGCCTTTAGATCGCTCTTGGGATCTTTGACTAGCGCTGGATCGGGCGTTTTCCCTGCTTCGATCAGGCGCTTTGCGACCATATAGCTGCGCGGGTCGTTCAAGGCATCAATCGCAATCAACCTCTGATCGGCAAAATACCAATGCGACACGGAATTGGCATCTGTGCGGCGGATGATGACGTTATCATACCCTGTCGACAAGCCGGCGATCTGGAGTTTCACATCATACTGATCGGACCAAAACCAAGGCGCAGCAACATAGTTTAAACCCTGTCCCAGGACGTTCGCAGCAACGATTTCAGCCTGATCTATCGCGTTGCCCACGCTTTCCAGCCGGATGCGACGACCCATCCACGGAAAGGACGCACAATCACCCGCTGCATAAATGCTGTCATCTGAAGTTTGACCATAGCAGTTCGTCTTAATCCCGTTGTCGAGCACCAAGCCGGCCTCTTCGGCAACGTTTTGACGAGGCCGCACGCCGATCCCGACTAAGACTAAATCGCAAGCGATGATTGTTCCGTCTGACAACTTGGCTTGTTGAACTTGGCCCTTGTTTCCATGCAAGGCGACAAGACCAATGTTCTCGCGCAGATCGACCCTATTTGCCCGATGCAGCGAGCGAAAGAAATTTGCTGTTTCAGAGGCGGCGACACGGTTCAGAATGCGCGCTCCGGCCTCAACCAAAGTAACATGCATTCCCAATTTGCAGGCGACGGCAGCACCCTCAAGCCCGATGTAACCACCACCCACCACCAAGACTCGACGGCCGGGCGTCATCACTTCCGCAATTGCATCGGCGTCTTTGAGATCACGCATGTAGAAAACGCCACCAAGGTCAGAAACAATAGCATCCGGCAGACGAACGGGTTCTGCGCCCGTTGTTAGGATTAACTTGTCGTATGTCATCTGCCCGCCATCCGAGAGCGTGACACTTTTTGCATCCCGATCAATGCGCGTCACATGAGTGCCAAGCCGCATGTCGATGTGGTTTTCGTCGTAGAAAGCCGGTGGCCGCAGAAACAACCGTTCGCGCGTCATGTCGCCTAGTAAATAGGCCTTAGAGAGGGGTGGGCGCTGGTAAGGGTGATACGGCTCAGCCCCTATCATGGTGAGCTTGCCACGATGCCCAAGCACGCGGAGTTTCGCCGCTGCGGCTAGACCAGCCTGACCTGCGCCAATAACGATGACATTCTGATCCGCGTCAGTGTCGGTCATTATCAATCTCCTGGTTAGCCCAAAAATTTACCGAAGTTTTGCAGCTGCAATCTGCATTGCGGTGATGAGCGCATCGCGCTTTGCAGCGAGTTCTTTTTGGTTCAATTCACCAGCCTCTTCATTGACGCCTTTCACCAATTGGGCGGTGACATCGGGATCAAGATAGACCTGCCCTAGATCATCCCACCAGCCGTTTAACGTGTCAGTGAAATGGTCGCAGAAGGACTGCAGACCTCCTGGCCCGGCGCCTAGATTGAACAACATCGTCGGGCCCATCGCTGCCCAACGCAGGCCCGGCCCCGCCCACATGGCCTTATCCACATCACCCATGCTGGCAACGCCGGTTTGCACAAGGTTAATCGCCTCACGCCAGACCGCAGCTTGCAAGCGGTTAGCAACGTGGCCACTCACCTCTCGACGCACGCGGATCGTGACCTTGCCCACGGCCTCGTAGAACCGCTCGGCAGCTTCTGGTACGCCTTCGGCGGTTTTAGCGTTGCCCATGACTTCGACGAGCGGGATTAAATGGGGCGGGTTAAAAGGATGCCCTAGAACTAACCTCGACGGGTCGGTCCAGCCTTCCTGCATCTGGCCAAGTGTGAGCCCCGACGCGGAACTTGCAATTATGGCACTAGGAGCCATCGCCGGTTCGATCTCAGCATAGAGCGCGTGTTTGATCGGCAGTCGTTCCGGCACGCTTTCCTGAATGAACGTGGCACCCTCAACTGCTTCAGCGGCTGAGGCGTGGAAAGTTAGGTTGTCAGGGCTGCCCCCGTCGGTGAGCCCCAATTGCGTCATCGCGTCCCATGCGTTCTCTACGTAATCTCGCACCAGCTTTTCCGCCGACGGAGATGGGTCAAACACGGCGACCGAGCGTCCAGATGCAAGAAAAAGCGCCGTCCAGCTTGCGCCAATCACGCCCGCGCCCAGCGCGGCGGTATGTGAGAACTCAGTCATCAGAATAATCCGGGGTTTAGGGGCGATGCGGCGGTCATACCGCCGTCGGCTGTGATGCATTCACCAGTCACGTAACGCGATTCATCCGAGGCGAGCCACGACACCAAGTTCGCAACGTCGTCAGGTTCTCCAAACCGGCCGACCGGATGGCGAGCAAGGGCGTCTGCCATAGCGGCCTTGGGATCATTTGCCAGTGCAAATCCATCCTCTGCCATTGCGGTCATGATCCAACCGGGTCGCACCGCGTTGCATCGAACCTTGGGTCCGTGATCCACCGCGATAGATCGCGTCAATCCATGCACAAATGCCTTGGACGCGTTATAAAGCGCCATCGAGGGGTCAGCCACCATGCCGGAAATAGAACCGATGTTAACAATCGACCCTCCAGTTTCAGACATTTGAGGCAGCACAGCGCGGCACATGTTGAAGACGCCGCGACAATTGACATCCATCACAAGATCATAATCTTCGTCACTGCTGTCAGTGACCGATTTCTCAACCTGAACCCCTGCATTATTGACCAGGACATGAACTTGCCCTGCCGCGTGCATGATGGCGTCCACTCCAACCTTGGTGGCAACATCAGCCTGCACCCAGACCGCCCCTTCCGGAAGGTCTGCCGGCGCTTCGCCGCGACCGCAGGTCACCACATTCATACCGTCACGCAATAGCCGACTGACAATCGCCTGCCCAATTCCCCGGCCACCGCCGGTGACAATCGCTGTTTTTTCATCGTGGAACTCAATGCGCAATCATTACGTGGCGAACCGCTGTGTAGGCATCCAGCGCATAAATCGACATATCACAACCAGTGCCGGAACTTTTCATCGCTGCCCAAGGCATTTCCGGCGTTGCGACACCGTGCGTATTCACCCAGGTGAATCCATAGCGAAGTCTGGATGACATGCGCATTGCGCGGCCTGTGTCGTTTGTCCAAACCGATGATGCCAATCCAAATGGCCCGCCATTGGCAATCTTCAGGGCTTCCTCTTCGTCGGAGAACCGCGAAATAGTCACGACAGGGCCAAAGATTTCTGTGCATGCGGCCTCAGCCGTGTTGTCAACATTTGCCAGAACTGTTGGCTGGTAAAAGAAGCCCGGGCCGTCGATCATTTGACCGCCGACGACGACCTCGCAACTATCTCGTGCACGGTCCACAAATCCAGCGACTGTGTTCCGCTGAGAGGCAGAAACAATCGGACCCATTTCTGTACCCTCTGCTCTTTGCGCACCGACTTTGATCTGCCCAACCTGATCAGCAATCGCTGCAACAACCTTATCGTAGACAGCGTCGGCCACCATGATCCGACACGGCTGCGCACAATCCTGACCGGCGTTGAAAAATGATCCATACCGAACGGTTTCAGCCACCGCATCGATGTCCGCATCTTCAAAGACAATGACCGGCGCCTTGCCCCCCAGTTCGAGGTGGACGTGGCGAATTTGTTTGGATGCGGCTTTCATCGCCTCGCTGCCGGTGCGGTTAGACCCAGTGATTGTGATCGCTTCGGTGCGCGCATCATTGATCATCTGATCACCGACCGCACTGCCCGCGCCATGCAGGACGTTGACGACACCTTTGGGCGCAATGCTATTGATCAACTCAGCCGCTCGCAATGTTGAAAGAGGCGTCACCTGCGACGGCTTCAACGTAACCGAACAGCCTGCGGCCAAAGGAGCTGCCAACTTCCACGCGGCCATCATCAAGGGGTAATTCCACGGCGCAATCGCGGCCACGGGTCCAATTGGATCGCGGCGGATCATACTGGTGTGACCTTGCACGTATTCGCCCGCAGCCACGCCCGTCATCGTGCGCGCCGCACCGGCAAAAAAGCGGAACGTATCGATTGTCAGCGGTGTTTCGTCATCCAAGGCGGATGGCCAAGGCTTACCAACGTCCTGACTTTCAAGGCCTGCCAACTCTTCTGCATTATCCTGAAGAACCGTCGCAATATTGTTTAGAAGTTCTGATCGTTCAGCAGGCGTGGTTTGCGAATAAGATTGAAACGCCTCATGCGACGCTGCCATAGCAGCATCAACCTGATCCTGCGACGCCGCAGGAATGGCACAAATTTCCGCGCCGTTGGCGGGATCAAGTACAGAAATATCTGCGCCCTCGCCCGCAACAAGCTCTCCGTTTATCAGTTGTTTTGTCTGGACAGTCATAGTTTTCCCCGATCAGAATGCAGTTTGATCGCCACCCTTCAGACCCAGACGCTCGCGCGCTTGGGTAGGTGTTGCAATCTCAAGGCCCAAGTTTTCGATAATTGAGCGGATTTTCCGGACCTGCTCCGCGCTCGATGTCGCTTTTTGGCCGGGGCCGATGTAAAGGCTGTCTTCCATGCCGACGCGCACATTGCCCCCCAACAAGGCTGATTGCGTGGTGAACGGCATCTGATGCCGACCGGCAGCCAGAACCGACCATTCGTAGTCGTCCCCGAAGAGCTTGTTCGCAATGGTGTGCATGTGCATCAGGTTATCGAGATCAGCCCCGACGCCACCCAAGATGCCAAACACCATCTGCACGAATATTGGTCCTTTGACCCAGCCCTGATCAATGATCCAGGCAAGGTTATAAAGGTGGCCCAGATCATAGCACTCAAACTCAAACCGCGTGCCGTGACCTTCACCCAACTCTATTAGCGAATACTCAATATCTGCAAAGGTGTTGCGGAAGATAAAATCCCGCGTCATGTCAAGGAACTCAGGTTCCCATTCATGTTTCCAGTTGCTGTATTTGTCCTTCATCGGGAAGATGCCGAAGTTCAAGGACCCCATGTTCATGGATGCCATTTCGGGGCTGGCTATCTTCGCGGCCTTCAACCGCTCTTCACGAGTCATGCCCAGTCCACCACCGGTGGTAACATTCAAAACCGCATCGGTGGATTGCTTAATACGCGGAAGAAAATCCATATAGAGTTCAGGATTGGGATCAGGCCGTCCATCTTCAGGATTTCGCGCATGCAGGTGAATAATCGAGGCCCCGGCTTCGGCCGCATCGATGCTTGCTTTTGCGATTTCAGTGGGGGTGATCGGCAAATGCTCTGACATTGTTGGCGTGTGAATGCCGCCCGTCGGAGCACATGTAATGATGACTGGTTTTGCCAAGTTCTTCGCCCTTGTCAGAGTTTCATTTGCTGGACTTGCGCTGACAGACCGCCATCCAAGACCCAAAGCTGTCCTGACGCATATCGCGCTTCATCCGAAGCCAACCAATTTACCAGGTTTGCGATGTCATCAGGCGTTCCATAGGTCCGCATCGGGTGCACATCGCGCACTGCCTTTTGCAGGCTTTCGATGTTGCCTCCTCCACCGCCAGAGCCGTCACCCTCAAAGAAACTTTGCAGCATCGGCGTGTCGATATAGCCGGGGCAGATTGCATTGACACGGATGCCTTCCGGGCCATGGTCACAGGCCATCGCCCGCGTCAGAGCATGAACCGCCCCTTTAGTGGCGCAATACGCTGCAAGGCCGGGGTCGGCGATAAATCCGTCATATGACCCGAAGTTGATGATGCTGGCGCTGCTGCCGGACTTGGCTGCAGAACGCATCAAAGGCAGCGCGTGTTTCGATGTCAGAAAGGTGCCGGTGCAGTTGACCGCGAAGCTTTTGTTCCACTCATCCAGTGTCGTATCTTCGATGGTCTTTTCGATTTCGATTCCAGCCGCGTTCACCAGAATATCCAGCTTGCCCTGCTCAGCGTTCACACGCGCCATCGCGGCAATCGCGTCGGCTTCTGATGTCACATCCAGTCTAACAAAATGGCTGCCATCTTCGTCGTGCGCGGCAAGCGAGCCTTGTTCAGTGAGATCCGCTGCGTAAACCGTGGCACCTTCTTTAAGAAAGCGGGCAACAATTGCGCGCCCTATACCGCCACGGCCGCCTGTGACCAAAGCTGACTTTCCAGATAGTTTCATGTTGGTTTATTCCTTTGCCTCAAGGCGATAACGCACAGCGGCTTCAGTCCAGTCCATGTGATTGCGCACATACTGATTTGAGGCGTCCGAAGGTGGGTTGTAATCCCAATGCTCGCCAGCTCCGGCTTCCATTGTGGCGTGCAAAGCGCGCCGGGATTTTTGAGTGCTGATGATGTCCTGCCGCAGTTTTTCACTGTCCCAGCGTTCAGCGACCTCTGCCGCAAAATCGCCTGCAACATTGGCATATCTTGGATCATGCGCCACATTCACTTTTTCCAGCGGATCCTCTGCCAGATCGAAAAGTTGAGGCGGATCAGGATCGCAGTGAATATATTTCAAGGTGCCGCGGCGGATCATAAAGACCGGGTATGCCGTCATTTCGGCACAGTATTCGCCGATAGCTTCGTCTGCGTCACTACCATCTCCACGGGTCAGGGATGCAAGGCTGCGCCCGTCAACCGGCTCGCCCAATGTCGTATGATCGCCACCAGCGAATTCGACCAGAGTTGGCAAGATATCAACCAGAGAACATGCATTGGGAATTTCGCCCTGTGCAATTCCCGGACCAGCCATGACCAATGGCACGCGCGCGGAATGTTCGAAGAAAGTCATCTTATACCACAGGCCGCGTTCGCCCAGCATATCGCCGTGGTCCGCAGTCACAATGACGATGGTGTTTTCAAGCTCGCCGATATCATCCAGCGTTTTGACAAGTTCGCCGATTTTACTGTCAAAATAGCTTACATTGGCCAGATAGGCACGACGAGCGCGGCGCACTTCCTCGTCGGTCAAAGGCACGTAACTGGCCTCAATCCCATCCATCACACGACGCGAACCAGGGTCTTGTTCCTCGGGCGACAGCACATATTCCGGCATGTCGATTTCATCGTCTGAGTACATGTTCCAGAATTCTGGCTTAGCAACATAAGGGTCATGCGGGTGGATAAAGCTGGCCACCATCGCAAATGGCGTATCGTTTCCAGCGGCACGATCTCTGCCCCGGTTGATTAGCCAACGGTTTGCGGCAAAACCAACTTCATCATCATAATCGGTCTGATATGTGGCAACAGCCATGCCACTTTCCTTGACCGTCTGCATGTTGTGATACCACTTATCGATCCGTTCGTCCGCGGCTTCCCAATCAGGTGTCCATGCGAAATCAGACGGGTAGATATCGGTCGTTATCCGATCTTCAAAACCATGTTTTTGGTCTGGGCCGACAAAATGCATTTTGCCGGATAGACAGGTCTTGTATCCCAACCCCTTGAGGTAATGCGCAAAAGTCGGAACCGTCGAACGAAATTCCGACGCGTTATCGTAGGCGGCAATCCGGCTGATCAACTGGCCGGACATGAACGCAAAACGCGATGGCGCGCAAAGTGGCGAATTGCAATAGGCAGCGTCAAACCGCACCCCGCGCGCAGCGAGCGCGTCAAGATGCGGTGTTTTGGCGACTTTGTGGCCGTAAGCTCCGGTGAAGTGCGGCGTGAGCTGATCGGCCATGATCACCAATATGTTTGGTTTCGTCACGGTGCCGCCTTTTCGTATGCGTCCAGTATGAGACCATGGAAATGATGAACAGCATGCTCTGATTTACCGGATCCTTCAGGATCATTCACGATGCGCCCTTGTCGGAATGCAGGCGTTTCCATGCCACGCTGAACACTTTCAACGAGACCGATGTCTTCGACTTGCAAGACCTCATCAATGTATCGGATCGTGTCCAACTCTGCTTCAACCGGTTCCGGGGTCTCAAGATAGAAATCATAGGTTTCCAGCGTGCGGTTCGGACCTGCCGGGATAATGTTCATCACGATCATCGACGACCGGCCCGGGTAGCGCATCAGGCAGGTATTTGGCCACAACCACCATACCGCGTGGGTGCGCACCGTCGCGTTCGATACGTCATAGGCGCTGTTATCCGACTGGCCGGCGTCCGCCATGTGGCTGGAATAGATGCCATGTGTTGTGACTTTATAGGTGTCCATGTCGACAAGATCACAGAAGTCTTTATGCGCGGTCGGGCAGTGATAGCACTCCAGGAAATTGTCGACGACGTTCTTCCAATTGGACTTGATATCGTAGACCAAGCGGTGGCCAAATGTCAGATTTTCAATGTCCGGAGCCCAATGGCGGATCTCGGTTTCGAGATCGCCTGTCGTGGATGCAAGTGATGCCGCGTCAGGATCCAAATTGACATAAATGAAGCCGCAGAATTCTTCGACCTGCACTTGGTCCAGGCAGATCTCTTTTGGCTGAAAATCTTCAAGATTGTCGGTTTCTGGCGCGCGAACAAGTTCCCCGCTTAGGCGATAAACCCATGCATGATAGGGACACATAATTCGGGTCGTATTCCCGTCACCCGACAACAATGCGTGGGCGCGGTGTTTACAGACATTGTAAAACGCGCGCAGTTTGCCTTCCTTGTCTCGCACGACAGCGATTGGATGGCCTGCAACTTCAACGGTTGTGTAAGACCCAGGCTCACGCAGTTTTTCGACGTGACAGACCCACTGCCAAGTTTTGGCAATTATGTCGGCCACGTCCGTATTAAACCATGTGTTTTCTGTGTAAGCGTCGGCGCTTAGCGACAACGATCGAGAAGGGTTGTTATCATATCCGCGACTAATCTGGCGAAACTCGTCCTTCGAAGGAAAATTTGTCACCTGGACCCTCCATGAATGATTGAGAAAGCCCCGCAATAGGACTCGGAGCATTTTGCAGAAATCACAAAAGGCCTATGTTCTCATTTGGCCTTCTGGTTATCTTTTTTGGCCTTTGGGGTAATTTCCCTTTTTTTTCTGTACATCGGCCAGGCCCGAAATTCGAACGGGATCCGACCTTCGCTTCGATCCTTGATAGGAGGTAGTCCGAAACGTTCCTTATAGGCTCTGCTGAAGTGAACCTGACTTGAAAATCCTGACGCCACCGAAATTTCTAACATCGACATTTCGGTTTGTGTAACCAGTCCGCGCGCACGATCCAGACGGATATCCAGATAGTAATTTGCGGGCGGTTTTTTAATGTGTTTTGCGAACAGGCGACTAACTTGACGATGAGAGAAACCAACAGAGTCGCAGATCTCTGGAATAGACAGCGGAGTTTCTAGGTTATCTTCCATTGTCTGGATAACACGCTTCACCAATGCTGGCACAGTTGCCCCAGTAGGTTCGGCCACAACTGGCTGCTGCCAATCGCCTCGTTCCCGCAACTTGGGCTGGAATATATATCGCGCAGCTCTGTTCGCCAATGCTGGCCCGGATATCCCCTGCAAAATGTGCAATCCAAAATCCACCGAAGCAGTGCCACCGCAACAGGAAAGAAATCTATCGTCTAAGACAAAAAGCTCTTCAACCACTTCAACATTCGGGTAAAGCTCTTCGAACGCATCCACATGTTCATAGTGCACAGTCGCTCTCCGGCCTTTTAGCAAACCCGATTGAGCCATGATAAATGCGCCCGTGTCCAATCCCGCAATCTTTGCCTTTTTCTTTGACCACTCGCGCAAGCAAAACAGAATCTTCTTTGAACCATGGCGCTCGGGCGTCCAGCTGGAGGAAATCACGGCGATGTCGGGGGTAGTTTTTTGCATTACAGTAATGGGGGCGGATTCAACTCCTATGCCATTGCTTGCATAGCAAATACCGCCTGCCTCAGAAACAAAACTCCACCGGAAAAGCTGGCTGCCTTCGAGGTAATTCGCCGCGCGGAATGGATCGATGAAGCCCATTGTGGCAAAGCAGTTGAAGCTTGGAGTGACGACAACTGCCAAGTGAATAGGAGAGTCCGATTTTTTCAACATTGGCGGAAAACCTCAATTTCTTGACTAATTTAGATAAATTGAATTGCGGGTTTTTGCAATGATGCCGGATCTGAATTCGCACCGGTGATCTAGATGGGAGGAGTACCAAAGTGCCAGAGAAACCTGACGCTGGCGGCCTGATTCCTAAGGGCGTTGCGCATGTTGAACTTGCCGGAGCGGCCACCACGCAACATGTCGTCTTTTTGCTAGTACCTCAGTTTTCGATGTCTGCATTCAGTGCCGCAATTGAACCGCTGCGAATAGCCAATCAACTGACAGGCAGGCCACTTTACCAGTGGGAAGTGATTTCTGAGGATGGCGACGCGATTGTTGCATCTAACGGAGTAAAAGTTGGGGTCGATGGTGGCTTAAGAGAGACGGACCGCGACACAATAATTTTCGTTTGCTCTGGCGTAGAGCCGCTTGAAATGACTTCAAACGCGGTCGCGAACTGGATACGTCTTCAATGGCGATTGGGTCGATATGTTGGCGGCCTTTGCACGGGCGCATATGCATTGGCAAAAGCTGGCATTCTAAAGAACAAAAGCTTCACTTTGCATTGGGAAAACCAGGCCGCTTTTAAAGAGATTTATCAAGAGCTTGAACCAGTCGAGCAACTATTTGTCATCGATGGTCGAATTGTAACTTGTGCTGGTGGGTCTGCCGCAACTGACCTTTGGGCAAAACTGATCAAGCAAGATCACGGGCAATTGCTGTCGCAAAGCGTATTGAACATGTGCCTAATCCCGTTTCAAAGATCCGGGTCTGATCTTCAAAAAACATTTGTAACAGCGCGCATTGTATCGCGAAATCCGACACTAGCTCAGATCGTTAGATATTTTGAAGACAACATTGAAGCTGAAATTGACCTTGATGCAGTCGGCGAAGCTATCGGAAAGTCCCGCCGTCAGATCGAACGCCTTTTTAAGCGACACGCTGACATTACACCGATGAAGTTTTTGTCTGACATGCGACTTCAGCGTGGCCGTGCACTTCTGTCTGAAACTAATTTGTCTGTTGCGGAAGCCGCGACCGCAAGTGGCTTTACATCAACATCCCATTTTTCAAAACTCTACCGAGCACGTTACGGACACTCTCCACATCATTTGCTGACGTAAGACATACTACGTCTGGGAACTGGCGCTCGTGCTCGAAATCCGGGGAACCAGGGCTCTGACGAGATCCTTCATATCTAGGACACCGACTTGCTTGCCGTTTTCCATCACACGATAAACATGAGACGTGTCTCCGCCAGACACAGCTATCAGCTTTTCAAGAGTATCTTCTACGTTGGCGTCACCGGCAAAATCGCCATCTGTTTTAGGCCGCATCACCGAGCCTACCCGCAACACGCGCGCGCGGTTGATATCGCTGACAAAGTCCTCGATGTAAGGGTCAGCCGGATTTAGCAGAATGTTCTGTGGCTCGCCCTGCTGCACCACCGCGCCGTCTTTCAAGATCACCAGATGATCGGCCAGCTTCAGTGCCTCATCCAAATCATGGGTGATGAAGATAATTGTCTTTTTAAGCTCAACTTGAAGCTCCAAAAGCAAATCCTGCATGTCTGTCCGGATCAGCGGATCAAGCGCCGAGAAGGCTTCATCCATCAACATGATGTCCGTACCTGCGGTTAATGCACGGGCAATACCGACCCGTTGCTGCATTCCACCGGACAATTGCGAAGGGTATTGGTTTTCGTTACCGGACAGCCCTACTCGATTAAGCCACTTTCGCGCTTCCGCTTCCTGGGTTGCAGCATCCGCGCCCTGAACAGCAAGCGCCATGGCGGTGTTCTGCAAAACTGTTCGGTGGGGCAACAACGCGAATTTTTGGAACACCATCGCCATTTTCGCGCGGCGCGCCTCGCGCAGGTCGGTTTGCGACAATGCCGTTACGTCCTGGCCATCAAGTAAGATCTTTCCGGCCGTTGGTTTGATCAGGCGGTTAAGGTGCCGGATCAATGTAGACTTGCCGGATCCCGACAGCCCCATGACGACGGTTATCTCACCTTCCTGCATATCGACGTTGATGTCTTGCAAACCCAGCACATGGCCGTGGTCGGCCAGCAGTGCATCCTTGCCGACACCATTGTGCACATGCTTCATCATCTGACCGCCGCGCGGTCCGAAGATTTTGTAAACGCCGCGCAGGCGGACTTTAGGCATATCATTCATAATCCCGCCCCTAATGCGTTGAGTGGTTCTTATCGATGCGGGAAAGGGCAGCTTTTGACGTGCGATCCAGAATAACTGCCAGCAGCACGATGCCGATGCCCGCAAGGATCCCAACACCCAGTTCAAGATTGCGGATGCCGCGCAAGACCAAGACGCCCAACCCAGGCGCAGATACCAGCGATGCAATGACAACCATGGCGAGGCTCATCATGATCGTCTGGTTAATGCCAGCCATGATATTCGGCAACGCCAACGGCAGTTGAACGCCCCACAGCTTTTGTCGTTTTGTCATACCAAATGCGTCGGCCGCTTCGATCACGTCCTGATCGACCAATCGGATGCCAAGATCAGTTAACCGAATTACCGGGACAATCGCATAAAGGATGATCGCAATGCCATACAACTTCGATTCCGTAACAGAAAACAGAAATATCAACGGGATCAAATAGACAAATGTCGGCAATGTCTGCAGCAGGTCAAGTATCGGCACGATCATCTTTTGCAGCCTGTTAGACCGCGATATGGCAATCCCGATCGGAACCCCGAAAACCACCGATATACTTGTACAAACGAAGATAATCGAAAGCGTCTGCATCGCGACATCAAGATGGTCAACAAACCCCAGCAGCAGCAGTGACAAAGCAACAAAGACTGTAACGCCGATGGACCTGGCCACGTACCACGAGAAGAGTACTAACAAAGGCACCATGACCCACCACGGCGTCGCGGTGAAAAGCCAAAGCGCTCCGTCCAGCATCCAGGACAAAGGCTGCGTCAGTGGATCAAGCACGAATTTAAGCGTCGACTTCGCAGCCAGAAACCCTTCCTCAATACTTGCGGTCAGGTCGCGTGTTTGACCAATTTTGTCACAACTTTCGTTTAAGGTATCTAGCGACGGAAAAGGAAAGATTTCACTGGATTGACCCTGTCCCTCGCCATTTGCCTGGGCCAGCAAATCCGCCATCGACATTGGCGAAGCTGTTGCGTCCGCATCGCACCAATCCCGCAACCCGAAACCATCGAATAGTCCGTCATAAAATGCCATGATCCAGTCGCCATCCCCAAGTGGTTGTACGCAATTGACCCGATAGCATAGCTACCGGGTCAACCAGATTTTCTACTCGAACAGCTTTACTTCAAGAGCGCGCTGAGCTTGCCGCGGGCATCGTCATTCAGCCACCCGCTCCAAGTGTCTTTGTAGTTTGATAGAAAATAAACTGCAGCCTCATCATAGGACGCATTTTCATTTTCCTGCCAAGCAAGAACTTCACCCATTTGGGTATTAGTGAATGTCATTTTGCTAAGCATGTCCGATACATCCGGCTCACGTTCGGAGAAGGAGGTTGTCACAGCAGTTACAACATCTGCAGTTGGGTATGCGGACAGACCTGGTGTCGCGCAATCCTCAAGGGCGTTACAGTCGTGGACGTCCTGAGCGTAGTCACCCATTTCGACCTGAACCATTGGAAACTTCCCCAGAACCGAAGTCGGCGCCCAATAGTATCCAAACCAAGGCGCTTCATCTTCGTATGCAGCCGCGATAGCAGCAGCAAGCGTTTCGCCCGAGCCATGCTGGAAACGTTCAACACCCGCGTCACCAAGGCCAGCGGCAACGAAGTTATTGTTATTGGTGATGTCGCAACCCCAACCGGTTGGACAATCATGGAAACGACCACCGATAAGTTCCGGGTTCGCCCGAATACCTTCAAGCGTTGTTAGCTCGGGATGCTTATCGGCCAGATATTTCGGGATCCACCAGGCTTCAACACCGCCGTCAGAAAGAACTTTAGACAACTCGACAACCTTACCGGCCTCAAGCAGTTCGAAATACACAGGAGTGTAGCTCGTCCAAAGCTCGGTAACGATGTCAGGCTGCCCCGTTTCTGCGAGAGACGTGATCGCTGGCACAGTAGTTGAAGGCACAGCAGTCACTTCACAACCGTAGCCCTGTGTCATCAGGAAACTAGCGACTTTCGTCACGACGGCCGACGACGCCCAGTCCATTTCGGTAATAGACACTTCACCGCAATCAGCCAAAGCTGCTGTTGTGCTGAGCCCTGTTGCCAACACGACGCCGGCAAAAAGCTTCGAAATTCTCATTTTGTCCTCCAGGTTTTATTTTTGGTTTGGGCCCTTGTAGAACAAGGCGGCACCAGTGTCACAAAATACCGAAGAAAAGTTAGTGATTACTGGTCAGCCTTTTATCAATAATGGCCGCCTTCACCTCGATGGAGGCGAGAATTCCGACAATGAAGTGCTGTTAACGTCAACCCGTCAGGAGTTTTGTCCGTAAGTTACTCACAAATTCCTTCGTCTAAACTTCCAAATTGAACACTACAAAACGACTACACAGTGCATTGCGCTACCGTCCACCGGCTCCCGAAACCATCCTCCCGATGGCAACGAGGCCGATCATGACCTAAAATACAATCTCGACCAGTCAGATGGGTTTGATCATCAGCACCCCACGTTCGGTCCATTGCCGACATTTGAAGCACCTCTTGAATGCCATTTTGGTTTCCGTAAGCCGCCATTCGGAATCGCTCAGCAATTTGACACGAGCAGATGCTTGCAATCCAGTGAAACGCTGGTTCTTGCGCAATGCCCGCGTTTGATCGGGAGAGTTAAAACTCCGTTTCAGGCATTGCAGCTGGTGGGTGTTTGATCAGGTCCGCGATCTCCGCCATTACGTCCGCAAGCAACGCCCCAAACTCTATCGCCCCAGCGATACCTTTGATTTGCTCCATCGTCCGCCCGGGATTGGAATGTCTACGGCGCTTTTTGCCCCTGCGGGCGTTCGCAATATCATTGACCAGTCCTTCGGCCCGCGATGTCGAGCCTGCTTTCCCGTTTCAACGGCGACGACCATAATCAAAGAGCGCCGCGCGATTGTGCTCCAGACAGATCCGCAGCTCCGGTGTTCGCACAATTGCCGAAAAGGCCGCGTCATTGGTTTTGCCAAAAGTCTCTCCACGCAAGTGCATGCCAAATCCGGAAAATGTTTCTATCAGATCAATGACCCGGGCTGTTTGCCCATGCCATTACGCCATTAGGCGGCTTCAAGATTTCTTTTCGAATTTTCAGTTCTGGGTGGCTGCCCTTCTGTTGCGTATTGCTTTTATGATTGGCCAAGCAATGATGAGGATTGTGGCTATCGCCAAAGCGGCTGAAATTGGACGAGTCAATAGTTCTGTCGCGTCTCCGCGGCTGATTAGCAATGCGCGGCGCACGCTTTGCTCGGCCATTGGGCCCAGGATCATTCCAAGGATGATGGGAGCAAGAGGGACGTTCACCTTTTCAAGAAAATAACCAGCAACACCGGCTGCCAGCATGACCCATAGGTCAACGGGTCTGCCATTGATGACATAGACGCCAACGCACATGAGGATCAGGATGGACGGCACTAATAGTACACCGGGAAGCCGCTGGAATTGCGCAAAGACCCGTGTCGCGATAGTGCCTCCAAGAAGGAAGATCAAAAGCGACGTGATCAGCATCTCCATCATGAATCCCCCAACGAGGACGGGGTTCTGGTGGAATAGCTGCGGACCTGGCTGCAATCCGTGAATCGTCAGCGCGCTCAGAACCAGCGCGGCGACCACGTTACCGGGGATTCCGAGCGACAATGCTGGAATCATCGATGCAGCGTTGTCGGCGTTGTTGCCGCATTCCGCAGCCGCGATGCCCTGCGGGTTTCCCTTGCCGAAACTATCAGGATCGTTTGAGGCATTCTTAGCCGCACCATAGCTAAGGAAAGCGGCGATATTGCCGCCAGCCCCGGGAAGGATGCCCACGCCAATTCCGATACCCGAAGAGCGCAACCAGGTCGGGAAAAGTCCTCGGATTTCGCCTTTCTTGAAAGGAACGTTGGTCAATTTCAACTGTGCCGCCGAAAGTCCCTTCAAATCGCATTTCTCAGCTAATTGAAGAACGGGCGGCAAGGCATATAGGCCTACAAGGACGACGATCAGGTCGAGCCCGCCCAAAAGCCAAGTTTGACCAAATGTATAGCGCGCTTGTCCAGACAGACTGTCGATGCCGATCGTTCCAATCAAAAGACCCAGAACTGCTGCCGTAATTCCCTTAATCGCATCTGAACCGACGAGGACACCAACTGATGCCATGCCAAAGATGGCTATCCAGAAATACTCTGCAGGGCCGAAGAAAAGAGTCACGCGGGCCAGAAGCGGGCCGATTGTCATCAAAGCGATTGCGGACGCGATGCCGCCGACCGCTGAGGACCAACACGCGATTTTAAGCGCTTTGGCGGCTTCGCCTTTATCAGCCATCGGAAAGCCATCGAAAGTGGTTGCAATGGATGCGGGCGTGCCGGGGATGCGCAGTAGGATCGCTGGAATTGCGCCGCCATACATGGAGCCGTTGTAGATGCCCGCGACCATGGCCAAAGCGACCAGTGGGTCCATCGAATACGTCAGCGGCAAAAGCAGAGCGATCGTCATGACCGGGTTCAAGCCCGGTAGAGCGCCGATAAAAACACCAAGAAGAGTGGCTCCAATCATGGCCACTATTGGCCAAAATGTCAGAACATTGCTGAGGGCATTTGTATAAAAATCCATAGCTTAGCCCCCTGCACCAAATATCGATTGCAGCGCTTCACGTGGTAGCGGCTTTTCGAGAAGGACTGAGAAGACGACGTAGACAACGCTCATAAACACTGCAGCCACAATCAGTGCATAGACCACTTGCCGAAACCCCAAAGCGAGCGGCAAAAGTACCATGAGCAACAACGAGGCAGTGTAAAACCCTAGTGGCACCACCAGCGCCACAAAGGCCACACCAGCAGCCACTGTGGTGAACATCTTGACGGGCGCACCGATCAATTCTCGTTCGTCGTCCGAGGCGGACCGGATGGCTTTGGCTGCCACCGCTCCGCCCAGAAGCGTCAGGATAATGCCCAGCACCATTGGGTATGTCCCTCCGGCACCTTGGTAGGACGTTGCCATCCATGCAGCGAAAATGCCCAGAGCCATGACAATGGCTCCAAGCGTGATATCCTGACGGCGTTCCATGATTTACAGCCCGAGGCCTTTGGACACTTCGGCTAGCGCATCAAACTCGGCTTGCAGACGTGCGCCAAGGTCAGAGCCCTTAACAACGTTTGGCACTTCGCCTTTTGTGGCCAAAAACTCCACATAGCCTGGATCGTTCACAGAAGCTTCGATGATGTTGGCCAGCATTTCAACGATCGCAGGGTCCATGTCTTTTGGCCCAAGGATTGCACGCCACAACAGGGTTTCCTTGTCGCCCATCCCAAGCGCTTCAAGGCCCGATGCCTGTGGAAGCGCGGGCACGTCCGCACCTGAAGTTACAAGCAGGCATTTGGCCTCGCCTGTTTCGACATATGGCAATACGGTCGAGATCGACCCGCCGTAAATATCAACATGTCCGCCAAGGAAGTTCTGCAATGTTTCACCTGCACCACCGAAGGGGATCGCGATAGCGTCAATGCCCTTGGCCTGGAAAACGCGTTCGGCAGCCAATTGCATCGTGCCGCCGATTCCATCATTTCCGTAGGTGTATTTCGCAGGATTTGCTGCCAGTTCCTCAAGGAAACCAGCACCATCATCTGCAGGGAAATCGGCATTGACGCAAAGGGTGTAAGCCGTTTCGGATGTCGATGCTATCGGCGTAAAGCTGTCCAAAGAATACGCCACGTTTTGCACTTGTGGCACTGTCGTAAGCGGGCTGTTCCAAGTGGCAAAAAGAGAATACCCGTCTGGCTTGGCTTGCATGAATTGTGATGCGCCGACGGAGCCACCGCCGCCGCCTACATTCAGAACCGCGATGGATGTACCAAGCGCCTCTTCTAGCAAGATCGCCAGCTTTCGTGCGCTGGTATCTGTGCCGCCGCCGGCCCCTGCCGGAATAGTCAGTTCAATGGCACGCTCAGGGTATTCCGCGAGTGCTGGTGTGGCCAGCGCCGCAACAGCTGTCAGGCCAATTAAAGTCACTTTAGTGTTCATTCTATTTCTCCCATTGATTGGTCGTAGTCTGTTCATGTGATTTCGCTGCGGTAGAGGAATTGCGCGGCACTTCCCTGCGCTATCCTCCATTCGACGGGGTTATCTTCGATATCAAAGGCTGTGCGGCGGATGACGGCCAGCGGTGCGCGGGGTTCTAGCCGCAACTGCTGCGCCACTGCGTCCGAGGCGAACCCAAACGACAAATCATCAATTGCTCGCTTCACCAGAACGCCAAATTTCTCGAAATAGAGCGGATAAAGCAGCGGCCCAAAATCTGTATCTGGCATTTGCTCAAACCCAGAGAAGCGTTTCAGCGGGATATATATTTCCTCGAACAGAACTGGGACGTCAGACAGGCTCCGCAGACGAACTATTTTTATGACGTTGTCAGTTCCAAGAGCATCAGCTGCTTCCTTCGGCGCGGCGGCGATGCTTCGCAGGATCAATTGGCTGGAGGGGATCGATAGCGGCGAGCCGTCGGATTCGCGTAATTGAAAGAACCGGAACAAGGTTGCATCAAACGAGGGCGCGCGAACAAACGTGCCAGAGCCTTGCCGCCGCTCTAACAATCCTTCGATAACGAGGCCATCGATGCCTTTGCGCACGGTTCCGACGGAAAGCCCATATTCTTTAGCCAGGCGCGACTCAGAGGGAATTGGCTCGTCCGCAGTCCACTCACCCTGTGCGATCCGATACGCAAGCGTGTCCCGAAGGCGCACATATGCAGGCAATCGTTCATCTGTCGTTGTAAAACCAGTAGCCATGAACTTCCTCCCGGGTTACTACTAGACCAAGATGATACATTTAGTCAACTAGTCATATATATGAATTGGAGGCCTTGCCGAATGATCCAGTTTGACTGCCACGCGCATGTTTATGAAACGGCGATGGCCATTTCAGGCGCTCGCTATACGCCAAAAACACCTGCGCCACTGGCTCATTGGCTGGATCACCAAACACAGCATGGCCTTAAAGGTGGTGTTATCGTGCAGGTCAGCTTTCTTGGAACAGACAATACTGAACTGTGTGCGGCGTTGGACAAGTTAGACCGCAAACGATTTGCTGGTGTCGCGATTGTCGCGCTGGACGTGAGCGACACCGATTTGGATCGGCTGGTTCAAGCTGGGATTCGCGGGATTCGGTGGAACCTTGTTCGCGGCGCAGAAATTCCAGACCTAGCAGGAAAGACAGCTCAGACGCTTTTTGAAAAACTGCGAAAAAGAAGTTTGCACCTCGAGGTGCACCTCGAAGGGCGGCGGCTGGCAACGAAATTGGCGTCACTGGCTGATCAGGGCGTCAAGCTGGTCGTAGATCACTTTGGATTGCCGTCGGAACCAAATCCAGAAGATGATCCAATGATCCAGGCAGTATCCGGTCTTGGTGATCTTTCAAATCTCTACTTCAAGTTCTCAGCTCATTACCGAACTTCATTCGACCTGCGCCCACATGCTCAATTCCTGCTTTCCAAGCTGCCCAACCACCACGTCGTCTGGGGCAGCGATTGGCCGCATACGCAACACGAAGACCAAATCACTTATCAAAAAACATTTGCGGCTCTGGATGATTGGCGACACGTCACTGACGAAGAATCTGCTAGATCTTTGTATGGTATCCAGATCACCTAAACTTGAATTTAGGGCGCTCTACAATTGTTCGACAACAGTACACAGACCTCAAAGCCGCCATTCGTGTTGTCCAGCCCACAAGCTCAGTGCCATTCCTGATTAGAGTTTCTGGCACGGGTGGCCGCATGTTGAGTGCCTGATGGGGGCGTGTGCGATTGTATTGCCTGAGCCAGTGATTGATGACGATCTGAGCCTGTTTTGTCGTCGCAAACCACTCAGCGTTCAGGACTTCCCGGCGAAGTGTTCCGTTGAACCGTTCGTTGTAGCCGTTCTCCCATGCACTGCCCTGCAGTCGTTTGAGTGCAAACGATGAGTGGGGTGATCCTGAGTAGATGTGGATCGGTTTGATGCCGACCTTTAACAACCAGTCCTGCATCGCTTCGGCGACGATCTCGGGGCCATTATCTGATCGGATAAATTCTGGAGTCCCCTGGCGCAGGAGCGGCGGATACAGCGCCTCCAAGACATCTTCGGCGCCCAACCTTGTGCGAACTGTGACGGCCAAAGCCTGTCGGGTGTATGCTGCAATGCCGCGAGAAAGTCAGCCTACGTTGCGAGGAGTAGATGCTTCGGTGAATGGGTTGGTCCCAAAGTGCAGTTTCGCACATGCTACTTTTACATGTCGGGTCGTGCACCAACTCGTTAACTTTCTCGATTCAGTCACGCCTATTTTTCCAAATTATGAAGAATTCTTGACAATTATTTCCGATAATGGAAAAATAATAATTAAATTATCCATTTTCGGAACTTAACGCGTGAGCAAGAAGCTGGACAGTCTGGACGAAGGCATAGCCAAACTTCTCGCAGAAGACGCTCGGATGTCCGCGAGTCAAATTTCCGAAACGCTGGGCGATGTAACCGAACGCACGGTGCGCAATCGAATTACTTCGTTGATCGAAAGGCGCATCTTGCTGACGACAGCTGTACTCGATCCTGTTGCAACGGGCCGCGTCTATTTGGACCTCAATATCGATACGGCCCCTGGAAAGATGGCGGACGTTGCAGACCGCCTAGTGGACCTGCCTCAAATTGACATGGTGAGCTACGGTGGCGGCTCTCACGACGTCTATGCATACCTATTGGCTGAAAGCCTTCAGTTTGGGTTGGCATTGGTCGAAGAAGTCGACCGAATTCCCGGCGTCATCAGCGTGAAAGTGACAACGCATATGGCTGTTTTGAAATCACACGGGTTTCGATTGCGGGCTGCTGACGATTTGCGGGCAAGGCTAAACGAGGAACGCGGAAATTAATGAAGCTAATGTCGCACCTTCGTGTGCGAACAAGACGACACCTGGGAGGGACAAATGACTGATCAAAATACCGCGCCGCAGGCGCCATTAACAGATCTATTGGATGACTACACAACCGTGCCTGTGCCGTTCGGAATCAATACGACTGGTTGGCAGGTGGCCGCAATTATTTGCGCAATCGGGATAACCTTGCCCGCAATGGTGTTTGGTGCGTTTTTGTCCGCAGAATATGGATTTGCGACAGCGAACCTTGATTTCTGGATTGGCTGTGGCATGGTAGCAGTTTTGGGTGCACTCACGGCTGTCATAGGTTCGCGATCTCGCCTGTCTACCTACATGATCCTGCAATTTCCGTTCGGTCAAAAGGGCGCTCGTTTGGTCAACCTTTTGATGGCAGTAATTCTTTTGGGGTGGTTTGCGGTCACGATTGAAGAATTTGGCATCGCGGTTGCGGCGGCCTTAGACAACATGCTTGGGGTTTCAGTTTCGGTCTGGGTGTGCGTTCTGCTTGGTTCGATTGCCATGACAGCAACAACGATATTCGGGTTTAGCGCGGTTGAGAAATTCTCTCGTTATTCTGTGCCACTTCTCGCACTTTTTCTTTTCTACGTTGCCTTCGCGGCTTCAGGTGGTGGAGAAGGAAGCAATGCCATCGATTTCGCTTTTAATCAGACCGATGGAAGCTTGGTCGCAGTGCTTACTGGCGCAATAGGCATGACGGTACTGACAGCAGTACTGATGCCCGACTTTTCACGCTATTGCCCCAACGACAAGCAGGCGATAATCGGCGCGCTTGTCGGTATCGGAATAACTTTTCCGGCTGTCTTAACTCTGGTCACCATCCCAGCCACGCGTACCGGCGAGGCTGATATCATGGCCATAATGGCTGCCATGGGTGTAGTCTTTGTCGCATTGTTCGTTTTGATATTCGCGACCTGGTCGACCAATATCACTAACCTCTATTCGTCAACGCTGACCATCTCAACTTTTGTGCCGAAGCTTCCATCATGGCAGGTGACGGTCATTGGCTCGGTCATTGCAACTGTGGCTGCATTGTTGGGAATTACGGCATATTTCATCAACTTCCTGATCTTGATCGGCGTGGCTGCTACACCCTTGGCCGGGATATATGTGGTTGATTACTTTTTGGTCAGAAAATCAGGTTACCAGGTCGAGGATCTGGAACAGCGCCCCGCAATTGGCATCCCAGCTTTGGCCGCCTGGGTCATCGGAACAGTCACTGGGTATATGACAGAACAAGGGATGTTCAGCCTTTCCGGCCTGTCGGCTGTGGATGCGCTTTTCACAACCAGTGTCGCTTATTTCATTATTGCGAAGGCCATGAAGACCGAAGGCTGATGGAAATTTCGGGGCGGGCCTGCCAAGGCCCGCCTTCGTTTCGCTGCGAAAGTTCACTCAATGAACTACTTAGATACCCTAAGACCGTCCTCTGTTTGGTCTCACTTCCTTGCTTTAAGCCAGATACCGCGGGGATCTGGAAAAGAAGAAGCGGCCAGTCACTTTGTGGCTGAACTTGGTCATGCACATGGGTTGGAAACTTACTCGTTCGCCAATGGCAATGTCATCGTCCGTAAACCCGCAACCCCGGGCATGGAAAATCGCCCGATGATCGCACTGCAATCGCACTTGGATATGGTTCAGGTGGCGCAGGAAGGGGTGGCAATCGATTTTGATCAGGACCCAATCGTGATTAAGAAATCCGGTGATTGGATAAGTGCCGATGGAACCACACTTGGGGCCGACAACGGCATCGAGGTTGCGATGACGTTGGCGATATTGACAACCGCAGATCATCCGCATCCGCCGATTGAGGCTCTTTTCACGGTGGACGAAGAGGTGGGCATGTCGGGTGCCGCCGCTTTGCGTGCAGGAGATCTGAAAGCCGGCGCACTGATAAACCTCGATTCCGAAGAAGACGACGTTCTAATGCTTGGCTGCGCCGGGGCCATCGATGTGATCATCGAGGCACGTCGCCCTACCGAACCCTGTCCTGCGGAGAATATTGTGCAAGCCGTTACCGTCTCAGGCGGAAAGGGCGGGCACTCCGGTGTTCATATTCATCTGGGGCGCGCCAATGCAATTTTTGAGCTCGCTAGGGTGCTGCGAAATTGTTCTGGCCTTGATCTCACATTGAAGTCGCTGACAGGCGGGCAATCCATCAATGCCATCCCGTCCGAGGCGGTTGCCGTGATTTCCATTCCGGAAGACCAACTGGTCCCGTTACAAAAAGTTATCTTGGACGCTGACCTCACTTTGAAAGATGCTTATCCCAGCGATCCCGGATTGAGCGTTTCGCTTGCAGCAACAACAGCGGATTGCGTTGGGTTTCGAAAAGAAGACAGCACTGCATTGCTAAAGGCGTTATGTGACATTCCCAGCGGTATAGTTGCAATGCGCGAAGACATCGAAGGTGTTGTTGAAACTTCAAACAGCGTCGGTCTGGTGTCTGCGAAGGCCGGACATATCAAAGTAGCCTGTCTGGCGCGAAGTTGTGTGGACACCGAGCTTGCCGCGTTGGTTGAAAACCTCCGGTGCGCGGCGGGATCATTTGCGGAAGACCTGCGCACCGAAAACGCACAACCAGCCTGGGAACCTCAAGGCGAAAGCGTATTGGCACAGGCCGCAGCGGCTGCGTATCGCAGTGTAAATGGCCACGAAATGCGCCGCGAAGTGATCCATGCCGGGCTGGAGTGCGGGGTTTTGTCCGCAATTTTCCCGCATATCGAAATGATTTCCTATGGTCCAACGATCCTGGACGTCCACAGCCCGGACGAACGCATCAGCGTGTCATCCGTCAAAAATTGCTGGTCCGTCCTTCTGGAAACGCTGGCGAACATTCCACCAAAAGAGGTTGCCCCATGACGAACCCTGCGCTGAACAAGATCGTTGCCGATCGTTTGATAAAGGACCTGTATGGCATAAAGGCCGGCGACGTTGTCGCAATTGGCACTAACGAGAAATATGAACCGGCAATCATTCAAGCGATGTTCGACGCGTGCGCAGATGTGGATGCCAAACCTCTTGTTTTGCAATACCGAGAGGCGCGACAGTTTGGTGCAGCGGGTATGGCGGATTGGCCCACCGCCGCTTTAGAGGCTGCATTGAAACACGTCGATGTTTGGCTGGATTTTGGCGAAAACCCGCTTCTTTACTCTCCGGTTTGGGAAAACGTCCTGAAAGAGAATACAAAAATTCGCTACAATGTGTTCGGCCCGTCAACGTCCGAAAGCCTTGAGAGGGTCTTCTGCCACTTTGATGTCTCTCTCATGGAAAAAATCCTGAAACGACTTGCCGAACTAGCCACCCAAACATCACGTGTTCGCGTCACGAACGCCCGGGGCACTGATGTATCCTTTGACACTGACCCTAACAATTTGATCGATTTCGACAGCGGCGATTATTCGGCGAAAAAATTTGGCACCGCTCCTGGTTATCTCAATCTTGTCCCCAAAAGTGGCTCAATGTCTGGACGCATTGTCTTTGACGCCATCATGCATGCGCAACTCACTCAGAACAGCCAGTGCGAATTCATTATGAGGGACGGCAGTATCGTTGAGTTTGTCGGCACGGAAGCGCAGCCGGTCAAAGCTCATGTTGATGCCTTCAATGAAGAAAACATGTACAAAATCAGTCACATGATGGTTGGCCTAAGCCCAAATATCCACGAAATTAGCAACGAGATCGTGGAAGACGAGCGCATTTGGGGCGGTGTTGATTTTGGGTTTGGACACACTTCTC
This sequence comes from Boseongicola sp., assembly GCA_014075275.1. Lineage (NCBI taxonomy): Bacteria > Pseudomonadati > Pseudomonadota > Alphaproteobacteria > Rhodobacterales > Paracoccaceae > Boseongicola > Boseongicola sp. The sequence goes on along the minus strand of CP046179.1, from coordinate 3,508,525 downwards.
CGATGGACATGCCACCAGACGGCCAACCGGCAAGCTCGCATTTTGACAGTGTTGTCGCCAAAGTGTCCATCTGGTTCGACGATGTGCAGATATTCGATGAAGGCGAAGTCGTTTGGGATGCCATCAAGGCAGATGCTGCAGTCTTGCGGTCCGTTTCGTCTTGAAGATCTGCATGATTGCTAGCCCGCTTCCGCGAAATTTGCTTCTACCTCTGATGCAAAAGCTCATAAGTTCTGAGAATTCCGGCAAGTATGCACGAAATGTGATCGCAGCCCTTCACCTGTTTAAACGTCCTGAAATCACATCAATCGAGGCGCAGCATGAATAAGATACATCTCCTTGGCGTTCCGATGGAGGAAGGTGCCGGTCGTCGTGGCTGTGTTATGGGTCCAGCCGCCTATCGCACTGCCGGACTGGGTGATGAACTTTCAAACCTTGGGTACGAGGTGACGGACCTAGGCGATGCCCAACCCGCCTCGATCAGCGACATCCCGACCAAGCACAGTCATCTAAAATTACTGCCTCAGGTCGCGGGATGGACCCGTTCGCTTCATGCCGAGGCCTTCAGTCTGGCCAAGGCCAACGCCGTCCCCATTTACATGGGCGGCGATCACGCTCTTAGCCTTGGAACGGTAACCGGCCATGTCGCGGCCGCGGCGGAAATGGGCCGTCCCCAGTATGTCCTTTGGCTGGACGCTCACGCCGATTTTAACACGCCAAGCAGTTCGCCAAGCGGAAACATCCATGGGATGCCATTGGCCTACGCCTGCGGGTCATCAGAATTTCCCGATTTATTGGGCAAGCCTTTGCCAGCCACGCTTGATCCAAACAACCTCTGTATAATCGGTTTGCGTTCGGTTGATGGAAAAGAACGCGAGATGCTTCAGGGATCTCGCGCAAGAGCTTACGATATGCGTGCGATTGATGAATCTGGTATCGCCCGCCTTCTAAACCCTTTTCTTGATGATATCCGAGAGAACAATGGGCTGCTCCATGTAAGTCTTGATGTCGATTTCATCGAACCCGATATTGCCCCGGCCGTCGGCACGACTGTTCCAGGTGGCGCTACTTTCCGTGAAGCGCACCTGATTATGGAGATGCTACATGACAGTGGGCTTCTCACATCCCTGGATCTGGTTGAGCTTAACCCGTTTCTTGACGAGCGCGGGCGCACTGCACGGTTGATGGTTGATTTGACAGCCAGCCTCTTTGGCCGCCGGGTGCTTGACCGTTTCACCTCCAGCTACTGAGGAACGACTATGCCTCCGTTACCTTCCAAACTTGCTTATGTCCCCTTTGTCTCGGTCGAACACATGATGGCGCTTGTCCACCATCTCGGAATCGAGAATGTCCTGCGGGCCCTGGCCGATGAAATCGAAAGCGATTTTAGACGCTGGGAACAGTTCGACAAAACTCCACGTGTTGCCAGCCATTCAGATGTTGGTGTCATCGAGTTGATGCCTACCTCGGATGGCGAGATGTACGGTTTTAAATACGTCAATGGTCATCCCAAGAATACCAAAGACGGGCTGCAAACAGTTACCGCTTTTGGATTGCTTGCAGACGTGGACACAGGATACCCGAAACTCCTATCTGAAATGACGCTACTAACTGCCCTACGCACGGCCGCAACTTCTGCAATGGTCGCACGACATCTGGCTCCTAAAGATGCCAAGACAATGGCAATGATCGGCAATGGAGCACAGTCCGAGTTCCAATGTTTGGCCTTTAAGGCGATTTGCGGCATCGAAACCGTGCGGCTCTACGATGTAGAACCGGCAGCAACGGATAAGGCCGCACGAAATCTTTCGGGTCTGGGGTTGAATGTTGTGAGCTGCAGAACCGGAGAAGACAGCATGGAAGGTGCAGAAGTCATCACGACCTGCACTGCAGACAAACAAAATGCCACCATCTTGACGGACAACATGATTGGCGAAGGGGTTCATATTAATGCAATCGGTGGTGACTGCCCTGGTAAAACTGAACTGCACCGCGACATTCTTCTAAGATCGGATATTTTCGTGGAATATCCGGATCAGACTTGGGTGGTGGGTGAAATCCAACAACTTGATCGCACTCACCCGATTACTAAGATTTGGAAAGTCATTGCGGGTCACGCATCTGGGCGCAGTAACGATAAGCAGATAACGCTATTCGATAGCGTTGGTTTTGCCATCGAAGACTTCTCTGCCTTGCGCTATATCCACAGCGCCATTCAAGATACCGAGTTCTTTATCCACCTCGACATGCTTGCCGACCCAGATGATCCGCGCGACCTTTTCGGCATGTTGCAACGTTCAGATGGAGAATAGCCACAATCGTTAGGCGGCTTGTCCGTCGTCAGGTTTACTGGAACGAATGCAGACCTGAACTGAGTGAGTGTTTTGGTAGCGGAGGAGGGACTTGAACCCCCGACACGCGGATTATGATTCCGCTGCTCTAACCACCTGAGCTACTCCGCCAAAAGCGAGGGCTGCGTAAAACGATTGGCCTATCCCGTCAAGACCTCAAACGCCTGTCCTTCTCAATTCGTTTGAACAACTTCCCTTCCCCGCCGCTTTCTGAAAATCTGGCTCCGATGAGTATCAAGACGAAAATGACAGATCCCCAGGTCCTGCCGCTCGGACCCGATGGCATCCTCGTGCGTTTCGGCGAAGCTCTCAGCGACAGCGCAAACCGCGCGGCACTGGCTTTTCGGGGCGCGGTCGAAGCGCGCGCGATCAATGGCGTATGCGAACTGGCCTCTTCACTCACGTCGGTCATGATCCGCTTTCAGCCCGACAGCTTGACCCGAAAAGCCCTATCCGGACATCTGCGTGATCTTCTTGACCAGCAGGACTGGACAAAGGCCCCCCTGCCAAGGGGACGCAAGCTCTGGACCCTGCCCGTTGTCTTTGGCGGTTCTCACGGCCCTGAACTGGATGAAACAGCCGCGCTGGCCAACATCTCACCTGATCAAGCCATCGACCAGATTTGTGCCGCCCAAACCCGTGTCCTCGCTCTGGGGTTCGCGCCCGGCCAACCCTATCTTGGCCTTTTGGACGATCATTGGAACATTCCCCGGCGCGCCGATGTCACCGCCCAGGTCCCGCAAGGGGCCATCGTCGTCGCGGTCCGTCAGATCATCCCCTTCGCCAACGCCGCCCCGACTGGTTGGCGACAAATCGGGCAAACACCGTTCAAATGCTTCGACGCAGTCCGCGAAAATCCAATCGCCTTCACGGCTGGCGACGAAGTCACATTCACCCCGATCAAGGCAAGCGCCTTCGACACCCTTGCCCAAAGCCCCGACGGCCTCGGCGGCGCAACCTTCACACCACTGCCATGACCGTCCGCTTAGATATTCTCGAAGCCGGTCCCGGGCTTTCATTGCAAGACCAGGGTCGCCCTGGCCACATCGGCATTGGTCTTTCCCCCGGCGGAGCGGCCGACCGTGATGCACTTCTTCACGGTCAAACCCTGCTGCAAAACCCACCCGAGGCCCCTGCCCTCGAAATGGCAGGTTTCGGAGGTAAATTCCGTGCCCTATCCACCACCCGCATCGCCCTCACCGGCGCGACCATGCGCGCAACTCTGAACAGCGAAGCGATTGAACCAAACACTACCTTTGCCATCCACCCCGGCGATACCCTCCAGATCGGCGCTGCAATCAGTGGTGTCTTTGGTTACCTCCACATCGCAGGCGGTTTTACAGCACAAGAAGCGCTCGGCGGACGCGGGTATCATGGCATTGCGGGCTTGGGCGCGCTCTGCCAAGCTGGCGACATACTAACAGCCCCGGATGATCCAACCCCCGACGCCCCGCGCCAGCGCCTAACCCTTCCAAAACCCAAAAACGATGCAATCCGCATCATGAACGGCCCGCAAACCGCTCTGTTTCCAGAAGAAACCCGCAGGCGCTTCGAAGAGACCATCTTCACCCGCAGCCCCCGTGGCAACCGTCAGGGCGTGCGCCTTGACCAAACCAGAGAGCCGTTTTCAACCGGCGGCCAACTCACGCTTACGTCCGACTTCATCGCAGCGGGCGATATCCAGATGACCGGCGATGGCACGCCCTACGTGCTGATGGCCGACTGCCAGACCATGGGTGGCTACCCCCGCATTGGAACTGTCCTACCCGCCGACCTGCCCCGCATCGCCCAGGCCCAACCCGGCACAAAGCTGACCTTTCGCTTTGTTTCGCTCGAACAGGCCGAAGCCGCCTGGCAATCTGACGACGCACGACGCGCCGCATTCGCCAAAGCATGCACCCCCCTAATCCGTGACCCGCACGAGATGGGCGATCTTCTCAGCTATGAATTGATATCGCGTCCCGTCGAAGACTAACTGCGCTCCAGAACCCGGCCCAGAAACTCCCGCGTCCGGGCGTGTTTCGGCTCGGAAAACAAAACCTCTGGCGGTCCCTCTTCAAGGATGACGCCTTTTTCCAGAAAACAAACCTTATCCGCCAACTCGCGCGCAAATCCCATCTCATGGGTCGCCAGAACCATGGTCATCCCCTCGCTACGCAACTGGCGCAAAACGTCCAACACCTCGCCCACCAATTCAGGGTCCAAAGCCGAAGTGATCTCATCAAACAACATGATCTCGGGCTTCATCGCCAAAGCCCGCACAATCGCCACCCGTTGCTGCTGCCCGCCCGACAATTGATCCGGGTAATGCCCCATCCGATCCGCCAGTCCGAAACGCTCGAACAACGACGTCACCTCTGGCAGCAACTCATCGCGGGTTTTCCCGCGAATACGGCGCGGTGCCAGCATCACGTTTTCCACGGCCGTCATATGGGGAAACAGGTTAAAGCTCTGAAACACAATTCCGATCCGCTGGCGTATAGGCTGCGGGTCCAATCCGGGCTCCGAAATGTCCTGACCGTCCAGCAGAATGATGCCGTCATCCACCGGCTCAAGCAGGTTCATGCACCTCAAAAGCGTCGACTTTCCCGACCCGGAAGCTCCGATCAGGCAGACCATCTGCCCATTCCCAATGGTCAGATCAATGCCCCGGCAAACCGCATTGTCACCGAAACTCTTGGTGACCCCCTGCAATTCCAGAACCGCCATCAGCTTCGCGCACGTCGTTGTTTTTGCATCAGATAATCCGCATAGCGCGTCGCCGGTATGGTCAGCGCCAAAAAGATCAGTGCAGCCCCGACATAGGGCGTGAAATTCGCCATCAGCGATTTATAGACCCCCGCCTGACGAAAGATCTCCACTGGCCCGATGAAACTCAGCAACGCCACATCCTTTTGCAGCGCAATGAACAGGTTCATATTCGCCGGCACCACGCGACGCACCGCTTGCGGCAGGATCACAAACCGCATGGCATCCGCATGGCTCAACCCTAAAGACGCCGCCGCTGACCGCTGGCTTTGATGGATGCTCTCAATCCCCGAACGGAACACCTCGGCCACATAGGCCGCGTAGGTCAAGACCAGCGCCACGGTCCCCCAGATATAGGGCGAGTTCCAGGGCCTCGGCAGCCCCAGCCCCGGCACGCCGAACCCGATCAGATAGATCACCAGAATGACCGGCACGCCGCGAAAGATATCGGTGTAAAGAATGCCGAACAAGCGCAATGGATACAAAGCAGGCGACTGCGCATCCCGACACAGCGCCACGGCCAGCCCAAGAATGAAGATCAACGGCGCAGACCAGGCAAAAATCGCGACATCCAGCAGGAAGGCATTCAGCAGCCCCGGAAAGGTCTTGGCGAAAACCTCGGCATTGAAGAAGCTTTTCTTCACGCCCTCCCACCCCGGCGCCAATGGCACCAGCACGACTATCGCCAGCAAAACCGCAAGGGTCGAACCCGCCGCGATCATGTTCGAGCGTCGCCGAACCGCAGCCTCGTATATCTGTCGTCGGGTTGGTCCCGAAGGCGCAGCGCCCTGCCCCGCGCCCCCGGATGTCACATCGGCCATTTACTCGATGACCGGCACACCTGTGGTCTCAGACAGCCACTGAGCTTCAATCGCCGCCAGCGTGCCGTTTGCGGTTAGTTCCGCCAAAGCCTCGTCCACGCAAGCCTTCAAAGGGTTGCCCTCTTCCATCAGCATCCCGAATTGATCCGGGTTTTCGCTCCGTTCCGGCGGAAACTGCCCCAGAACAACCCCGTCATCCATCAAGACCGCCGCCGTAAACAAAGCCGTCGGCAAATCCATCAAGGCCGCATCAATCTGATTGGCCTTCATCGCCTCCACCACATCAGCATTGTCACCATAAAGAAGCGGGTCCTTCATCGGCTGCACAATCTCGTTCAGCATTGGCACAGCGGTAGTCGAGGCATGTGCCCCCCAAGCCAATGCCTTCAAAGACGCCAAATTCGCCTCCGCCCCGCCATCCACAACCGGCTGGCGCGTTACAACTGCCATAGCAGCCGAGTAATAAGGCGTCGAAAAGTCAACAATCTCATCACGTTCCGCTGTGATCGAATATTGCTGCATATTGAAATCAAAGTCCTTGGCACCGGGCTGGATCGCCTGATCAAACGAAGACCGAACCCAGTTCACCTGCCCGTCTTCAAACCCCATGGCATTGGCCACCGCATAGGCCACCGCCGCCTCGAACCCTTGCTTGGATTCCGGCGCATCATCAATCACCCAAGGAAAATAAGCCGGGTTACCGGTCGCCACGGTTAACACGCCATCGTCCAAAGTCTTGCCAGCTGCACAATGCCCACCGGCCATAGCCGCCGTCGCGCTCATGGCCATCACAAAGGCCGTCGTTGTCATCAGTTTCATGGTTCTCTCCCCAAATAAGCTGCCAAAGAGAATGCCCCACCACAGCGAATTGTCCACCCCCACAAACAAATATCCGCCGACATCGCAAGCCAGCCGCCAAACTGCACTTCTTCTGATCGAAAATACTCTGGGGGTCCGGGGGTGAAAACCCCGGCGGATCGCTTCCCGAAGGGAAGGGAAACTACTCCCGCGCCCGCAAAACCTGCGCAGGCCGCGCTGCCAGCGCGCTCCAGGCAAACGCCAACCCTGACAAAGTGGTCGCCAACACACCGCCCACGACGATCATCAGCGCCGACACGGGCTCAAAGGCAAACTCCACGCCCATCACAAAGCGCATCACGCCCCAGCCCACCAGCCACAATCGCCACCAATCCGGCAGCCGCGCCCAAGATCGCCGACCGCAAAGCAAAACTCGCCAAGATCGTCGCACGGGTCGCGCCCAGCGTCTTCAAGACCGCCGCTTCATAGGTGCGCGCGCGAACCCCGGCCGCCGCCGCGCCGATTAACACGATCCCTCCGGTCACCAATGTCGCCAAAGCCCCGTAAGTAATCGCCGCCGCAATCCCCGCCAGAACCCCGCTCACCCGATCAATGGCATCACGCACCCGGATCGCGGTCACATTGGGATAGGCATTCGAGATCTCGCGCAAGATCGCCCCTTCCTCATCTTCATCCGCATAAACCGTCGCGATATGCGTATGCGGAGCCCCCTGCAAAGCGCCCAGCTTCAGCCCCATCTCCAGCGCCTCTTCGGTCGCGAAACTCACCAACGGTGGCCCGGCATAATCGTGTGGCCACCATTCCCCATGGGTCACCACCGCCTCATCCGGTTTCTCAGCCGAATAAGTCACGCCACGATCCCCCTGCAAAACCCAGTGATCGCCCCCGACCTCTGCCGCAGGTCGTCCATTAATCTCGGTGATAATCCCGCGCAGCATCGGGGCCGTTTGCACATCCGCCACCGCCCCATTCACGTCCAACCGCTTCCGAAACTCGTCCAACTGCCCCGGCTGAATATCCAACATAAAAAACGACGGTGCCACATCCGGTAAATCCCGCGCAATCGCCCCGCGCAGGTTCGCATCAATCTGCCCGACTGCCGCCAATACCGTCAGCCCAAGACCCAGCGACAAAATAACCGACGAAGCCTCGCCCCCCGGTCCACCAACCGAGCCCATGGCCAGCCGCAAAGCGCTCCGCCCTCGCATCAGCACTGTCACCGCCAGCCGCCACGCAATCCCGCGCACGCCCCATGCGACCAAGACCAACACAACAAATGCACCGCCAAGGCCCAGCGCCGCCCAGACCGTCAGGCTCACCAACCCCGAAAACGTGGCCGCCAACATCACCAGTGCTGTCAGCAACATCAACGTCAGACCAATCCACCGCGCACGGGGCAACTCCCGTCCCCCGCCAGCGCTATCTCGAAATAAGGTCGCCGCCCGCACCTGTTCCGTCCGCGCCAAGGGCCAGATGGTGAACACCAAAGCCGCCAGTGCGCCATACAAAGCCGCCTCGCCCAAGGGCCGCAAATGCAATCCAAACTCTGCTGGCACCGGCAATTGCGCCTCGATCAAGGGCGCAAACAACAGCGGCACCACAGCCCCTAGCCCAACGCCCAGCGCAATACTCAACACGGTCAACACGCCGATTTGCAAGAAGTAGGTCAGGAAGATCACCCGCGCCTCGGCTCCCAATGTCTTCAGCGCCGCGATCACCTCGGTCTTCTCGTCCAGATACGCCCGCACCGCCGCCGAAACGCCAACGCCGCCCACAGCCAGCCCCGCCAGCCCGACCAACACCAGGAATGACCCCAACCGGTCCACAAACTCCGATATCCCCGGCGCGCCATTCCGGCGATCGCGCCACCGCGCACCAGTTATCGCGGCCTCAGCCCCCGCCGCCAGCACATCCAAGTCCGCGCCATCTGCCAGCTTCAGCTTGTATTCGGTTTCAAACAATGTCCCCGGCTGGATCAGCCCACTTTCGGCCAAGGCCTCGGTCCGAACAAGAGTCCGTGGCCCCAAGGCAAAACCACCCGTCGCCGAGTCCGGTTCCCGCAACAATGCCGCCCGCAACTCAAACGCCTGCGCGCCCATCTGAAACTGTTCGCCAACGACGATACCCAACCGAGCGATCAGCACCGGGTCCATCACCGCTCCGGGCACGCCATCCTGTACAGACAGAGCATTATCCAACGCCATCTCAGGCTCCAACGACACCGCGCCATACAAGGGATAGGCATCATCGACACCCTTCACTTGCGTCAACCCACGCTCTGCCCCCTCGCCCGCGCCAAACACCGCCATCGACCGGAAATCGACAATCTCGGAAACTTCCATAGCAACTTCATCGATCCAGATACGCTCTTCAGCTTCGGCAAACCGATAGGTCAGTTCCAGCGCCGCATCGCCCCCCAGGATCACCGCACCTTCGCGGTCCAGCCCGGCCCGGATGCTCTCGCGCACCGTGCCCACAGCAGCAATCGCTGCCACACCCAGTGCCAGACAGGCAAGAAACACACGAAAGCCTTTCAGCCCACCACGCAGCTCGCGCCGCGCAATCCGCGATGCAATCGCAAAGCTCATTCAGCCGCCTCTGCGCCAGCTTCCAAGTCCAATGCGCCATCCACCAGCCGGATCACCCGGTCACAGCGCTCGGCCAACTCGGGCGCATGGGTGACCAAAACCAACGTTGATCCATGCCGGTCGCGCAGCCCAAACAGCAAATCCATGATCGCTTGACCCGTCGCGCCGTCCAGATTGCCCGTCGGCTCATCCGCCAATAGAATATCCGGCCTCGGTGCCGCCGCACGGGCCAGGGCCACCCGTTGTTGCTCGCCGCCCGACATTTGCGCCGGATAGTGATCCACCCGGTCCGCAAGTCCCACAGCTTCTAACTCTGCCCGGGCACGCTCAAACGCATCGCGCACACCCGCCAATTCCAGCGGGGTCGCCACATTCTCCAATGCCGTCATTGTCGGGATCAGGTGGAAAGATTGAAACACCACTCCCATATGTCCCCTGCGAAAGCGCGCCAGCGCGTCTTCGCCCAGAACAGACATATCATGCCCAAGCGCATTGACCTCGCCACCTGTGGCGCGTTCCAATCCGCCCATGAGCATTAGGAGTGATGACTTGCCCGATCCAGAAGGCCCCACCAGCCCAACCGTTTCACCACGGGAAATATCCAGGCTGATGCCTTTCAAAATATCGACACGGCCCGCATTGCCGTCCAGAGTCAATTCAGCGTCTTTCAGGGACAGAATGGTATCGGTCATGAAATCGGGTCCTGAGGCATTGGTCTTAGGGGCATATGGGGTGATACGCGCCATACGCAACGCCGGATTGATGATTATTGTCAGCACCGGGCTGGCTTCCGCGGAACCCGTGACCGTCGCGGCCCTAGGCGACAGCCTCACCCAAGGCTTCGGTCTGCCCTCAAATGACGGCTTCGTACCGCAGCTTCAGCGCTGGCTGGCGGATCAAGGGTCAGACGCCCAACTGATCAATGCTGGCGTCTCCGGCGACACCACCGCTGGCGGCCTCAGCCGCATCGAATGGACTCTGACCCCCGTCGTCGATGCACTCATCGTCGCCCTTGGCGGCAACGACCTTTTGCGCGGCATGGACCCCGCCGCCAGCCGCACCAATCTCGACGGCATACTGAAAATCGCAGCCCAGCGCGATCTGCCTGTCCTACTCGTCGGCATGGTCGCACCGTCCAACTACGGCGTCGATTACAAGCAGGCCTTCGATGCCATGTATCCAGACCTCGCCGCACAGTATGACACCGCTCATTACCCCAACTTCCTGAAGGCCCTCGCTGATCTCGAAGATCGCGCCACCGCCCTGCAACTCTACATGCAAGCCGACGCCATTCACCCCAACGCCGCAGGAGTCACCTTGATAGTAGCCGACATAGGCCCTGCCGTTCTGGCCCTTACTCAAGACGCCACCAACTGACCCCTTGCCAAGCCCGCGAATTTCGCGATCACTCAAAGGCAAGCAATCAGGGGCACCACATGACACTCACCGTCGATCTGAATTCCGACATGGGCGAAGGCTTTGGCCCTTGGCCCATGGGTGACGACGAAAGCCTTTTGAAAATAGTCACCTCCGCCAACATTGCCTGCGGGTTTCACGCGGGCGACGCTGACACCATGTCGAAAACTATGGCCCTCGCCGTCGAAAACAACGTCGGCATCGGCGCGCACCCCGGCTTTGACGACCTCCAAGGGTTCGGACGCCGCCAGATGGAAGTGCCCCACGCAACCCTCGCCAACCAAATCCGATATCAGGTCGGAGCTGCCCAGGCCATGGCCCGCAGCGTCGGCGGTGAAGTGCGCCACCTAAAACTCCACGGCGCACTCTCGAATATGGCCTGCACCGACGAAGCCATGGCCCGCGCCTGTTACGAGGCAGCCCTGGACGTCGCGCCCGACATCATCATCATGGGCCTCGCCGCCACCGCCATGGAAACCGTTGCCCGCGATCTGAAATGCAAATGGGCGGGCGAAATATTCGCCGACCGCGCCTATAACGCCGACGGGACCTTGGTCGACCGCCGCCAACCCGGCGCGATGATCCACGACCCAGCCGAGGCCGCCCGCAATATGATTGAGATGGTAAAAGCCGGTGCCATCATAACCGGCACAGGCGAACGTCTGGAAACTCGCATCGACACGATCTGCGTACATGGAGACAGCGCCGCAGCGCTCACTTTGTCCAAATCTGTCAGGGAAGGATTAGAAAGCGCCGGTGTCACGCTACATGCGTTCACCGGCGCTCCTCTGAGTTGATCAGGCGGCAGCAACCAGATCGGTTGTAACGCCATTCGCCATCATCTGGGACCATCCGGCATCCAACGGCGACAAAGCCGAAAGGATCGACAGAATACGCTGACTTGGCAAACCTGTGAAGGTTGCGAAATTCAGCTCGTCCTCAAGCGAATTCAATTCATCATCGCTCAGATTTTCCAACATGTTCTCTAAAGAAGTCTTGTTCATCGTCTCATTCGATGACGTCAAAACTTCAAAGTCCATGTCTTCACTACAGAAATCAAACATTTGTGCACCTCACTTTACCACGCACTCTGTGTGTAAAAATAAATCTAATGCAGCATAAGGGATATTCCAAGGACTAGATGTGGCAATACCTCGGCATTTGGAAAACAGAGTGTTCACCCCTTTGAACAACGAAACATGCAAATTTCACTAAATCTGACCAGTCCTGCCCCATTTTGGCCCGGATCGGCAGCCATAAAGATGGTGTTACGAGTTGTTCCAAGTGTGAGTAAAGTAAATGACCAAAGAAATTTCCGATGCCGCTATCAAGGCACGCCCATTCACCAAATATGCCTACTTCATCCTGTCCAGCGGCCTGTACTGCAGCTACGCGGCATGGAAGTCCAAAGGCGAACCCAACCCATTCCTGAAAGAAAAAGCCGAACCCCGCTTTACCAATCGCGGCGAGATCGACGCTCTTTTGCATTCCCGCGCTTATACCCGTCTCTGCTAACCTCAAAACCTTTACCACGCTTTGCCTAGCAGAAACAAAAAAAGGCCGTCCTATTTGGACGGCCTTTTTCTACAACTATGGCGGGAAACTATTCGTCGTCCAGCGCCTCAACAGCTTTTTCCAGATCGTCTTTTGACACATCCTTGTCAGTGACATTCACCTGCTCAAAAACGTGATCGACAACTTTGTCTTCAAAGATCGGCGCCTGAATTTGCTGACGCATCTGTGGGTTCTGCTGAACGAACTCAAAGAACTGACGTTCCTGTCCCGGATACTGACGTGCCTGTGTCATGACCGCCTGAGTCATCTCGGCGTCCGACACTTCAACTTCGGCCTTCTGACCAATCTCCGCCAACAGCAGCCCCAGGCGAACACGGCGTTCAGCCAGCTTATTGTGCTCATCAGTCGGCTCGATGTTGTCGTGATCGTGGCCTTCAACGTCAGGGTTCTCGTCATGCCACAACTGATGGGCAATCTGACCGGCTTCGGCTTCCACCAGCGATGGCGGCAAATCAAACGACACGGCCTTATCCAGCGCGTCGAGCAGACCACGCTTCATGACCGCGCGAGCTGCGCCACCAAATTCTGATTCCAAACGCTCTGTTACCTGAGTTTTCAGCGCTTCCAGATCGTCCGCACCAAACTTCTTGGCCAGTTCGTCATCAATCTCGGCAGCCTTCGGCGCTTTCACACCCCTGACTGTCACATCAAAGACCGCAGGCTTACCAGACAGATCGGCATTGCCGTATTCTTCCGGGAAAGTCACTTCGACGGCTTTCTCGTCGCCAACCTTCAAACCGACCAACTGCTCTTCAAAACCGGGGATAAACTGACCCGATCCCAGAACCAGTGGGAAATCTTCCGCCGCGCCACCTTCAAAGGCTTCACCGTCAACCTTGCCCAGGAAGTCGATCACAACCTGATCGCCGTCCTTGGCTTTCGAGCCCTTCTTGCGGTCGTCGAAGTTCTGGGCGTTCTCGGCCAGGTTCTTCAATGCTTCATCGATCGAGGCATCGTCCGGCTTCACAACCAGTTTGTCCAATTTGATCTTGCCGAATTCCACATCCGGAATTTCCGGCAGGGCTTCGTAAGACATGGCAACTTCAACGTCGTCGCCTTCTTTCCAGTCCTCGTTGGTCATCTCGACCTTGGGCTGCATCGCAGGACGATCACCGGAATCTTCAAAGTGACGCGACATCGCACCATCGATGGTTTCCTGCATCGCTTCGCCCAGAATGCGCTGACCAAACTGCTTTTTCAGCAAAGCCATCGGAACCTTGCCCTTGCGGAAGCCCTTCATTTCGATGTCTGGGGCCGCTTCGGTCAGCTTCTCGTTCACTTTCTCGTCCAGCTCACCAGCCGATACAGTGATGTTATAGCCGCGCTTCAGCCCTTCGTTCAGGGTCTCGGTGACCTGCATGTCGTTCCTCATTTCACAAAGCCAGACCCGTCCGCTGACGGGCCTAAAAATCAGCGGCCCTTCTAGGCACCAAAGGCGCAGGTTGCAAGTCGAAAGGACCGGGATCGCTGTGTTTTGAAACGAGTCCGCAAAGGCCTTAGAAATCGCACCGGGTCCGGCGGACCAGTCCAGAGGCCATGGCTGGTCCAAAACCCAGACACCGGACCCAATGCACAGGCACCTTAGCGCGAACTTTTAGGGTGTTGCGTGATCGGGCCAATGACCGTGCGCCGGGGTCGCAACCCCGGCCACAGCATACAGAACCGCCGTCGACATGTTTGGCGCTTCGGCCCGGCTATGCCAGGCAGACACAATGATCGACCGAAAGCTCCTACCGATTGGCGATGATGCCGCCGGCTTCCTGATACACGATGGTGCCATCCGTCCAGATTTGCGTCCCGCCATCCCCGATAAGGTCAAGGTTCCGCGCGTCGATGCCCTCGACCACGATGACGCCAACCATCTCTTCGGCAGTATCCCCAGTCAACAGCACGTCATAGGTTCCGGTCTCAAACGCCGTCGGCGCGCCACCCGCATCAACATAATTACCAATCGATCCCGAGGCCCATCCGTTTTCGTCTCTCACTCCGGGGCCCACGACAAAGACCAAGTCAGGCAACCCTGCGCCAGCAACCGGCTCCACGTCATCGTCAATAGAGAGATTAGTTTCGCTAGAAATAACACGCCGGTCGCTAATGGTTCCGGTGATGGCCCCACCATTCGCGAAAGTTCCAAAATCCACGACCAAAGCCACGTCACCCTCAACGAAATCGAGTCAGATGCCGCGTCATAGGTAATCGACACGGCATAGCCACCGCCATTCGCGTTTTTGGCCTCGTACACTTTTATCGCGTCAGATGCAGGGGCCGTCGGCGCGCCGCCCCAACGATGCCTGTACCACTTCCTCCGCCGCATGCGCTTAAGCCAACCGTAGCCAACGCCAAAACAGAAAATGCTTCATTTCATCCCCTAGGTTCCGTCAGTTGACCAACACTGGAGCCAAGGTTCTTTTAAGGATCGACAATCACCTTCGGTTTGGCACACGGCCGGAGTCGTTTTGAAAACCATGCTCATGCGAACGGCACATGAAAAACGGGAAGTCTGGACGCGATTGAAGACGACATCCGGGCAGGACGCAAAATCACCATAGACCGACGACGCCGAGTGTTGCGTGGTTGCGCAAGTCGTCGCACGCGTAGTTAAGAACACCCTACCGATGCGTTCGGGTCCACCGACGTAATACCGACACGATACAGACAGCAGCGATTTCCACCCAAACACCTCGATTAACCAATGTTATAAGGCCGTGACCGCTAGAAAACTATGTTCAGCATCGTCAATGAAACAACCAGGAACAAAATGGTCATGATCCCTCCGCTCTTGACGAAATCCATCACCTTATAGCCCGCCGGCCCCATGATCAGCGCATTCACCTGATGCGTTGGAATGATGAAGGAATTCGATGTCGAGATCGCCACCGTCAAGGCGAAAACAGCTGGATTTGCCCCTGCCGCTATGGCAATCGAAACCGCCAAAGGCACCAACAGTACCGTCGCGCCCACGTTCGACATCACAAGCGAGAAAACCGTCGCCAGAATGGCAACCCCTACCTGCAAAGACCAGATCGGCCAGCCATCAAGGATGAGCAAAATCTGATGGGCAATCCACTCTGCCGTCCCAGTGTTTTGCACGGCTTGACCCAATGGAATAAGGCTCGCGAGTAAAAATACGGTGTTCCAGCCGACGGCGCGATACGCCTCGTCAATGCTTAGAACTCGAGTCAAAAGCATGCCCACTGCACCAGTCAAAAGACACAACGACAACCGAACATCCGAAAACAAAATCAACGACAGCGAGATGGCGAAAAACAGCAACGCCCAACCAACTTTGTGCGGTCGCAACTCTTCCTCGGGAAAGTCTGTCGTCACCACGATGAAATCCCGATCGCGTTTGATCCGCGTCAAGTTATCCCACCGCGTATGCGCCACCAGCATGTCGCCCGCGTGAAACGGGACCAACCCAATCTGAGTTGGCTCATGCACCTCGGTTTCCACGTGGCTCAAGGTTTCTTCACCACGATGGATCGCCAGCAAACTCAAGCCGTAGGTCTTTCTTAGCAACAATTCCCGCGGACACTTCCCAATCAGACTTGAGTCCGGCGGAATAACCAACTCCGCAATCCCCGCATTGGTCTGCGCAAAGTCCTCGACAAAGATGTCGAGTTCGGGCCGCACATGCAGTCCGAATTTTTCTGCAAAGGAGCGAACAACCCACTCTTGCCCTATGATCGCCAAACGGCACGGGGCAGCAATCTCTGCTGTAAGTATCTGAATCATTGACGACTTACCCCTATAGTAAGTCGAAATGATGTAGATGTGATGCTCATTATTGATATCGGCCAGTATCTTGCCAACCAGCGGGCTGTTCGCGGGCACATCCACTTCGAAGACATTGGCGTGAAGGCCATAAATCCTTTCAAGATATTCTGCAGTGCCATGGCTGGACGACACATCAATCGGCGCCGAAGACTTGGGCAAAACCCAGCGTCCAAGGAACAGGAAGTAAAGAATGCCAGTAATGATCAAAGCCGCACCAATCGGTGTCACCGAGAACAAACCAAAGTGTTCCATTTGCTGATCAGCAGGCAACGTCTGGTTGGCGGTATCGATCAGATCATTCAATAAAATCAACGGCGATGACCCCACCATCGTCATCGTGCCACCAAGAATTGCACAAAAGCCATAGGCATCAGCAACCGGCTGATCGGAATGCCAGAACGCACCGAAATCCGGCTGACCACCGGCAAGAACAACGCAGCCGCCCCAACGTTTTGCAGAAAGCTCAATATAAACCCAACGGTTCCTGAGACAATGGGCAACACTCGTGCCTCGGTCGTGCCGCCATGTTTCAGGATCGCCGAAGCGACCTTGTTCATAAGCCCGGTTCGATCAAGCCCCGCCCCCACGATCATCACCGCAATTATCGAAATCACAGCATTCGACGCAAAGCCATCAAACAGATGCGTGACATCCGCCAATCCATTGAGACCGGGCACATAACTCAGCAGGCCCACGCAGACCAAAACCAAAAGAGCTGCCAGGTCTATTCGGATGAGCTCAGATACAAACAAAAACACCGTGAAAGCCAAAAGCCCCATCACGACGCCCATCTCTGTGGTAAACGCCACTGCCTCCATCGAGCACAATCCCCCGTCCATTTTAAACACGGTGCGAGATCAGTGTCCCTCAGCGCACTGTTTTGCATCGCGCCGTGTGGTTCGGGCACTTTGAACCAGTTCGGGGCGGCTTGTCAGGTGCTAATTGATCTTCGGCGCAACATTGTTGCTTTTTACACCTCAGTTTTGGGCAATAACGTCCCAACGGCACTCTGTAACATTGAACATATCAATGCCCTGGCCGGTCTCTTCACCTAATTTAAATCAAGTGCCGTCAGACACATCGCATAAACAGCTACGAATTCATCTGTAGTTCGGCAAAGACACTGTTCCGGAAATTCAATGCTCAAGATTACAAGTCCGACAGAACGCGAGATCACGGAAATCAAGGCGGTCTTCCAAAGCGACTGGTACGGCAAAATCTATTCAAGACATCTTGCCGCTCTCAAGAAGCGGAATGAAACCAATTTTGATTTCTATATCCGTACCGGCGCTCGGCTTGGGCATGAACCCCATCCTGGATTCTCCGAATTACTTTATCGAAACCGGAATCCGGATATCTGGCAGGAAATCATGCGCGGATCTCTGGCATTTGGATTTGTGCATTGGCTTCGGGCAGGGCTTTTTGAAACCAGCCGGAAATACATTTCCGACGATGATATCGTCATTCAAAGGCGCATTGCCGCCAGCATTGATCTGAACGTCATCGAAAAGAAGCACCCCCAAGTTTACGAAACTGTCTGACGTCAGCGCCTATGGGTCCAATTAGGTTAATTTGATAAGAGAGAGTTGTTGGCTCATCGTAACCACTGAGGAGTGGGACATGAGACAGACAACTGGAACTCGCAGGAGCCCCGGCGAGAAGATCGTCAAAGAGATCAAACGGGCGACGCGCAAACAGTATTCGTCAGAAGAGAAGATCCGGATCGTGCTGGATGGCTTGCGTGGCGAAGACAGCATTGCTGAGTTGTGCCGTCGTGAGGGAATATCTCAAGGTATCTACTACAAATGGTCCAAGGACTTCATGGAAGCTGGCAAACGGCGGCTTGCTGGAGATACGGCGCGTGCGGCTACGACCGACGAAGTCAAGGACCTGCGCCGCGAAGCCCGAGACCTGAAGGAGGTCGTTGCCGAGCAAACACTGGAACTGCGTCTTCTCAAAAAAAGCATGACCGGCGGTGGGGGCGACCAAGAATGAGGTATGCTGCATCTGAGAAGTTGGAGATCATCCGGCTTGTTGAGGGGTCGCATTTGTCTGCTCGTCGAACATTGGCAAAGCTGGGCATCCCCCGCACCACATTTTACCGTTGGTATGATCGGTATCGGCAGCGCGGCGACGCTGGCCTTGTGGATCAAGCGCCTAAGCCCAGACATGTCTGGAACCGCATCCCCGACGAAGTCCGGCGCAAGGTCGTCAAGCTGGCGCTGCAGGAGACGGAGCTGTCGCCGCGCGAACTGGCAGTGACGTTCACGGATCGGGAGCGCTACTTCGTCTCGGAATCTTCAGTCTATCGGGCCCTGAAGGCCCACGATCTGATCACCAGCCCGGCCTTTATCGTGCTCAAGGCGGCAAACGAGTTCAAAGACAAGACCACTGCGATCAACCAGCTTTGGCAAACCGACTTCACCTATCTCAAAGTGCTTGGCTGGGGCTGGTTCTATCTCAGCACAATCCTGGACGACTACAGCCGCTACATCATCTCGTGGAAACTCTGCACGAACATGCGGGCAGAGGACGTGACGGACACCCTGGATTTGGCGCTACAAGCATCAGGGTGCGATCAGGTTCACGTCATCCACAAACCCCGCCTCCTCAGCGACAACGGGTCCAGTTACGTCTCTGGCGATCTGGCTGAATGGCTGCAGGACAAAGGCATGAAGCATTCTCGGGGCGCACCATATCATCCCCAGACACAGGGCAAGATCGAGAGGTGGCATCAAACCCTGAAGAACCGCATCCTATTGGAGAACTACTTCCTTCCGGGAGACCTCGAAACCCAGATCGAAGCCTTCGTCGATCACTACAATCACAAGCGCTACCACGAGAGCCTGAACAACGTCACACCCGCCGACGTCTACTTCGGGCGTGACAAAGCCATTCTAAGACAACGGGAAAGGATCAAACGAAAGACGCTCGAAGCGCGGCGCTTGCATCACAGACAGCGCGCCGCATAATAACATCAACCAGACGAGCCAAACTCTTTACTTGTTTAAGCAACTCTTGGTTCCCAAAACCCTGACGACGGACATTACCACACCTTCCTTCGGCCGAGGCCATTCTGTTGCGGATGCAGGATCTGACAGCCGAGTCCATATCTCAGGCGGAACAACTCCGCCTTGTTTCCCGCCATGGGGTGGGGTTCGACGCCGTTGATGTCGATGCTTTGTCAGCGCGGGGTATTCCTTTGAGTGTCGTTGGAGATGTGAATGCCCAAACAGTGGCAGAACACGCAATGATGCTGCTCTTATCTGCAAGTCACCGCGTCAATTCGTACGACAAAGCTGCCAGACCCGGCGGCAACTGGGATTATCGAAATAGCCTGTGTGCAAGGGAGATTTCGGGAAAAACTCTGTTAATTGTCGGTTTTGGTAGAATTGGAAGACTGTTGGCACGGATGGTTCGAGGATTTGACGTAAATGTCCTGGCGTTCGATCCCTTCCTAGATCCAAATGAAGCTCTACCGGTGGGCGTGACCAGAGTTGACGACTTGCATTCTGGACTTGGACAAGCGGACATGGTGTCGTTGCATATGCCGAAACTTGATGATCGCCCTGTATTGGCAGCTCGGGAACTGGCACTTCTGCCTTCACATGCCGTTGTCGTGAATACTGCCCGCGGCGGATTGGTTGACGAGGTCGCCCTTTCCGAAGCCCTGGCCAACGGTAAACTGCACTCTGCCGGTCTTGACGTATTCGAAGCCGAACCGCCCTCGCCTGAATTGGACCTCTTGAAATCTGACAAAGTCGTTTTGACACCGCACATCGCCAGCATGACTTCGGAATGCGCCGAACGGATGGCCGTAAAAGCGGCGCAAAATATCCTGGATGTGTTTTCAGGCAATCTTGATCCGGCCTTGGTCATAAACTCGAAAGAGATTGGATTATTGGATAGCCGGGCCTGAAATCTCGCATTTGTATAGCGCGACAAAAATCGGCTTTCGAAATTAATCAGCCTTGCGGGTCTGGCGTTCCTGACAGCCTGAGGTAATCATTGGCCCAGCGGCTTGCCCGCTGCGAAAAGACAAAATTGAAAGCGAAATACCATGTCAGGAATAATGAGCTTTGACGACTTAAAGTCCAAAGTTGCCTCAGGAGCTATCGATACCGTGCTGGTCTGCTTGGTGGACATGCAAGGGCGACTTTTGGGCAAGCGATTTCATGCAGTCAATTTTGTCGAAACTTCCTTCAAGGAAACCCACTGCTGCAATTATTTGCTGGCTACTGACCTAGAGATGGCAACGCCAGAAGGTTACGCGGCCTCAAGTTGGGAAGGCCGCTACGGCGACTACATCATGGCCCCTGACCTGACGACAATCCGTCCGGTTCCGTGGCTGGAAGACACAGCAATGGTGTTGTGCGACGTGCTGGATCATCACAATCACAAAGCGGTAACGCATTCACCGCGTGCCATCTTGAAGAAACAAATCGCCCGACTGGAAGCCCTTGGGTTCGACGCCATGATGGCAACAGAGCTGGAGTTTTTTCTGTTCGAGAAAAGTTTTGACGACATACGCCGCGACAAGTTCCGCGACCTCGCACCGATCAGCGGCTACAACGAAGATTATCACATTCTTCAGACCACCAAGGAAGAAGCCGTGATGAGGCCAATCCGAAATCACTTGTATGCTGCTGGATTGCCTATTGAAAATACCAAAGGCGAAGCAGAATCCGGGCAAGAAGAGCTGAATATTCGGTATGCTGCGGCTTTGGATTGCGCCGACCATCATACGATCGCCAAGAACGCCATCAAGGAAATCGCCTGGCAGCACGGGCATGCCGCAACGTTCCTTCCTAAATGGGATCACGACCGTGTTGGTAGTTCGTCACACGTTCATCAGTCTCTTTGGAAAGATGGCGAGCCGGCCTTTTTCGACCCGGATTCTGACCTGGGCATGTCCGAAACGATGAAGCACTACATGGCTGGGCTTATTGCCTATGCTCCTGATTACACATTCTTTCTTGCGCCGTATATCAACAGCTATAAACGTTTTGCCAAAGGCACATTCGCACCGACAAAAACGGTTTGGTCCGTCGACAATCGAACAGCCGGCTTCCGCCTTTGCGGCGATGGATCGAAAGGTATCCGGGTAGAATGCCGGATCGGCGGTTCAGACTTGAACCCTTATCTTGCGCAGGCTGCTATGTTGGCAGCTGGCATAAAGGGACTTGAATCCAAGATGGAACTTCCCGCCGCCACAACCGGTGACGTTTACGAAGATGCAAAGGCGGCCAACATTCCACAAACGCTTCGTGCAGCAACTGAAACTCTACGCAACTCAGCCTTCTTGCGTGAAGCGATGGGCGACGATGTGGTTGATCACTACACGCGCTGCGCAGAATGGGAACAGGAAGAATTTGATCGCGTCGTGACCGACTGGGAAGTTGCGCGCGGATTTGAAAGGGCGTGACATGATCCGTTGTATCTCTCCTATCGATGGTTCGGTGTACGCGGAACGAAACACACTTGATCGATCCGACGCTCTTGGCGTCATCGAACGTGCCAGAAAAGCCCAGGTAGCCTGGGCTGAACTACCGCTAGACCAGCGTATTAAGATGGTGCTGGATGGCGTCGCCAATGTCGGGTCGATGAACGACGACATCGTTCCAGAGCTTGCGCATCAATTGGGTCGCCCAATCCGCTATGGTGGCGAGTTCGGCGGTTTCAACGAACGTGCAAGTTACATGGCCGAGATCGCCAGTGATGCTTTAGCGGACATTGTGATCGAGGACAGCGAAGCCTTTAGACGGGTCATAAAGCGAGTGCCTCACGGCGTCGTCCTTGTCGTGGCACCTTGGAATTATCCCTATATGACGGCGATCAACACTGTGGCCCCTGCCCTGATCGCAGGAAACTCTGTGCTATTGAAGCACGCATCCCAAACGCCACTTGTGGGCGAACGGATGGTGGAGGCCTTTCAAGACGCCGGGATTCCCGCAGACGTTTTTCAAAACGTGTTTCTGGATCACCAAACAACCAGCGACCTGATAGCGGCCAAGTGCTTTGGCTTTGTGAATTTCACTGGCTCGGTTGCTGGCGGTCGCGCGATTGAAACAGCAGCGGCAGGAACCTTTACGGGAGTCGGTTTGGAGCTTGGCGGCAAGGACCCCGGATATGTTTGTGACGATGCTGATATCGATGCCGCCGTCGACACGTTGATCGATGGAGCGATGTTCAATTCGGGTCAATGTTGCTGTGGGACCGAGAGGATTTACGTTTAGGAACAACACTTTGAT
The DNA here is from genome assembly GCA_014075275.1 of Boseongicola sp. Taxonomy (NCBI): domain Bacteria; kingdom Pseudomonadati; phylum Pseudomonadota; class Alphaproteobacteria; order Rhodobacterales; family Paracoccaceae; genus Boseongicola; species Boseongicola sp. The sequence continues at coordinate 3,486,179 of CP046179.1, read as the reverse complement.
GCATTCGTGGACAAAGCTGTTTCAACTGTAAATGATTTTAAGTTGGGTAATCCACTGGATCCTGAGACGACATTGGGACCCATGGCGCACGAACGTTTTGCTGAAGAAGTCCGCTCGCAAACCGCCGAAGCCATTGCAGAAGGAGCCGTTGCGCATATCGATCCGGCTAGATTTCCAGAAAATGGCGGGGCCTACCTGATGCCACAAATCCTAACCCAGGTGACGCACAACATGCGGGTTATGCGGGAAGAGAGCTTTGGACCCGTCGTCGGGATCATGCCGGTAAAAGACGACGCGGAGGCAATTGCGTTAATGAACGACAGCGATTTCGGTTTGACGGCGTCCGTTTGGACAAAAGACACGGCACGCGCCGAGGCAATTGCGGATCAGATTGAAACTGGAACCGTATTTATGAACCGCGCAGATTATCTTGATCCGGGCCTTTGCTGGACCGGCTGCAAAGATACCGGCCGCGGTGGTGGATTGTCCGTTATCGGGTACCACAACTTAACACGCCCGAAATCCTATCATCTGAAGAAGGTCTGATCCCATGACATTGACCGCGAATTGGTCGTACCCAACGGCAATCCGTTTTGGTGCGGGGCGGATAACCGAAATCGGCGAAGCTTGTGTCGCCGCCGGAATAAAAAGACCGTTGCTGATCACTGATCGTGGCCTAGCCGAGTTGCCAGTTACCAAACGGACATTGGACCTGCTGGATTCAGCGGGACTAGGACGCGCAATATTCTCGGACGTCGACCCAAATCCAAACGAAAAAAATGCCCTAGCCGGTGTTCAAGCGTTTAAGGATGGTGGCCACGATGGCGTTATCGCGTTTGGCGGCGGCTCTGGGTTGGACCTAGGGAAACTTGTGGCATTCTGGGCCGGCCAAACCCGACCACTTTGGGATTTCGAAGATGTCGGCGATTGGTGGACACGCGCGGATCCGGATGCCATCGCACCAATCGTAGCCGTGCCGACAACAGCGGGCACTGGATCCGAGGTCGGGCGAGCATCCGTCATTACAAATTCGGAAACTGCAGAAAAGAAGATTATCTTCCATCCGAAGTTTCTTCCGTCAATTATCATCTGCGATCCAGAGCTGACTATCGGGATGCCAAATTTCATAACGGCCGGCACCGGCCTTGATGCCTTCGCGCATTGTGTTGAAGCGTATTGTTCGCCGCACTATCATCCAATGTCCCAAGGCATGGCTTTAGAGGGCATGCGGTTGGTGAAAGAGTTTCTGCCTCGCGCCTATAACGACGGCACCGACATCGAAGCCCGCGCGCACATGATGTCGGCAGCCACGATGGGAGCTACAGCTTTCCAAAAGGGATTGGGTGCAATTCATGCCTTGTCACATCCCATTGGCGCGATTTATCACACCCACCACGGCACAACGAACGCCGTCTGCATGCCTGCGGTCCTTCGGTTCAACCGATCCGTAATTGAAGGCATCCTTGCCAATGCCGCGGACTATCTTGGCATCGAAGGTGGCTATGAGGGGTTTTGCCGATTTGTTGACGATTTTAATGCCTCGCTCGGCATTCCAATGAATTTGGCCGGGCTGGGAATTGAGAACCCAGACATCGAGCGCATCGTTGCTGGCGCGATTTCCGACCCCAGTACAGGTGGAAACCCCGTCCAAATGACACCCGAAAATACCCGGAAGTTGTTACTAGAAATCGTCTAGCCGCCAGAATGCCACTGTTTGTCCAGACAACGTCAGGACCGTTGGGATCTGCGACCTATACCGACTTTGTCACCAGTGTTGGAAAGAATGCGGTAAACCAGTTCCGCCAGTCCTTTGGTGGCTGTCTTGGCATAAATCGAACGCAAATGGCTTCGAACTGTTGCCTCCGACAAGCCCAATTCTTCGGTCACGGCTTTCACGGCCAAACCACGCGACAACAACAGGCATACACGGAATTCTGCGCGGCTCAACTTAGCAGGATTTGAAACTCCCAGAATATCTTCTTCAACGCCAATCCGGGACGATGTAGCACGAATCCGTGCCTGGATCATGCGCTCATCCATTTGGGACTGCGTGACCAAGCCGGTCTTCCGCCCGGCCCAGGCGCGTACAAGTGTTGGAAATACGCGTTCTGCTTCGGTTTTGTCAGAATGACTGAGATCTCGTGAGAAATGGAATTCAAGATAGTCAAACTGTATACCCGTGGTCTCAAGGGCCACGATGGCCACATCTGACACAGCGCGGTTTGCGCGCCAGTTATTGAGATTTTCTGACGGAACAAAGTCGGGATCCGCCAGATGGTCGCTCAGAAACCAGACAGCACCTGCCTGAATTTTATTGAAATAGCCGCCCAAAACCTCAGACGCATAAGCGCGTTTGATTTGGTCGACCATGCGGTCACCATCACGAACATCAAACTGCGCAACGACGCGGCTACGCCCTTCATTTCTGGAATCACGAGATACTACAGCTGCCTCTGCAGAAATTGCATTACCTAGCGCAGCTAGAGCTTCATCAAGAGGCATTGATCCGTGCAAAGCGCCACACCAACTGGCAATGCCATCCAGTATTTTGAGGTCCTGCCCCAATCCGGAACCCGAGTTCTGGTCCCTTGCAATTCGTTCACTGTACAATACGAACACTCCTAATAATCACACACAACGGAGTCCGTAATTCGAAATCCGCACCGCCCAGTGCCCAGAAAAACCGCCATTTATTATTGGGACATTCGTCCACCCACACTTCAAATGACTAGCATTGTCGAGAATTGTCAAGAAATCCTCCATTTGGATGAAAATAACACCCAGAGATTGCAGATAATCCGCCACAACGGAAACAATCCGGCCATTTGGGCCGGATTGTCATTTTATTTAGATGTAAAGCCCGCCAGTCAGTTGGGCCAGAAACCGACCTCAGTTGAATGTATTCATCCAGCGAATTGCAATCGGTCCCAGGATGAGCAGGAACAACGCCGGCAACATCAATGACGCCATAATGCCTGACATTTTGACAGGCATTTTGTTCGCCATTTCCTGCGCTTTTAACTCGCGTGTAATCCGCATCTCACTTGCGTAGGTGGTCAGAGCATCAGAGATGCTTGTGCCGAACTGGATCGATTGCAAAACCACGCTCGCAAACGACGCAACTTCGTCCACATTGCCACGGGCAGCCATATCCAACAGAGCTTTCTCGCGATCACCACCAGCAGAAACTTCAAGCTGAACAAGCCGAAATTCCTGAGATATTGCGGGCGCAGAGATGTCCATCTCATTGGAAACGCGTGTCATTGCTGCGTCAAATCCCAATCCGGACTCAACTGATACCTGCATCAGATCCAATGCGTTAGAAAAGGTTTCCAAAATTTCCATCTGACGCATGTCGACTTTAGAACGTAGCCACAGCGCAGGGCCAAAAAAACCGATGATCAGTAGCGACGACGAAATATAGTAAGTGATCAGTCGGCTTTGTCCATCCAGGAAACCGTCGATTGCATCTGGCAGCGGAATGAACGTGTTCTGACGTAAGGCCAGTAGCAACAAATACGATCCTGGCAGCAAAGCTGCGAGGATGATCCTTATCATGTAGTATTTGGCCACTGCATTCTGGCCAATAATACCCGCGTTCATGAGCTGGCGACGCACCTGAGTCCGCTTCTCACGACTTTGCGGCATCAACGCTTTCATGAAGCCTTTTGGGTCAACGTCAGCGTTGTTCAAAATTCCCGCTTCGAAACTTGTACGGCGTTTGACAGGGCGGCCAGCGTGATAGCGCCGGCCGACAGGGTCGGCCGAAACCAAACCGCCAAAGAACCCATACACAATCAGGATCGATCCAATGAAGATCCCAAGAATGATTAGTCCACCAGAGGAACCAACATTTCCGAAAAAGGCTGTAATTTGTTCAAACATCTTGGCCTCCTCAGAACCGGAAGTTTACTAGTTTACGCATTGCCAAGGCATTCAGTATGACAAGGGTAATAATGGCAATGCCAAGAGGCACAGCCTCGGGCTCATTTGCAATTGAGCCATAATAGCTTGGCGTCATGATTTGCATAGCGACGAAGATCAGAACAGGAATGAAACTTAGGAAAGCTGCTGTCAGCCGTCCTTCGGCAGACAATGCTTTGATCCTCTTACGCATGTTCAGACGGTCTCGAATGGTCCGCGAAAGCACTTTGAGAACTCTCGCCAAATCGCCACCCGTTCCGTGCTGAATAGCTATGGCCGTCGCAAGATAGTGGACATCTTCTTGATCGATACGCTGCGCAAAATCACGGAATGCTTCAACCAGTTCTTCACCAAAGGCCACCTGGTCCACGACAATACCAAACTCGGACCCAACCGGATCAGGCATTTCGTTCGCCACAGCATTCAAAGACGTGTTCAGCGGGTGCCCCACCATCAAAACACGTGCCATAAGGTCCAATGCATCAGGCATCTGATGAACCAAAGCACTAAGGCGCTCATTACGCTTCATACGCACTTGCAATATTGGCAGGAAAAGCCCAACCACAAACCCTAAGACAGCGGCATTCAAAATACTCATGAACCGTGCGCTTACGACGAAAATCGCGATCGCTGCGGCGATACAAGTCATCAAGAAGGCGCCAGGCGCCATTGTGATACCGGCCTGCCTAAGAACAATCGGAAGGTCGCCGATCAACGGCAGCCGTTCGACAAAGCTCTTCTTCTCGGTAGGCTTCAGAATTTTCAGTATCTGCTCAGTCGTTGCGCCTTTTGCAATCAACTGCATGCGTTTACTTTTTGCTTCCTTAGCACCTGAGCTTTTTGAAAAGAACTGTCGCAGGCCTTCCAACAGCAACAAGCCACCCAGAAATGCCCCCAGGTAAATCACAAACTGGAGGTCGACCTGAAGAATGAGTTCTCTAATCTGTTCCATCAGTTAGGCCCCCCGAGCAAGAAAGTTCGTCTGACCAAGATCCACGCCAGCCGCCAGAAGTTGCTCCGCGCATTTCGGACGCATGCTGGTGGCGGTGAATTCACCCTGTACTTCGCCGTTCTCGCCCTTGCCAGTTTTGCGAAACACAAAGATGTCTTGCATGGTGATGGTCTCGCCTTCCATGCCGGTAATCTCGCCCACGCTCATGACTTTCCGATTGCCATCAGCAAGACGGTTCAATTGCACGACGACATTAATACCAGATGCAAGCTGCGAGCGGATGGCCGAAAGTGGCAAATCAAGTCCAAGCATGGAAACCATCTGCTCAACTCGACTTAGAGCATCTCGCGCCGTATTGGCGTGAACAGTCGTCATTGACCCATCGTGACCGGTATTCATAGCCTGCAACATGTCAAATGTTTCCGCGCCGCGCACCTCGCCAACGATAATGCGATCAGGACGCATACGCAGAGCGTTCTTGACCAGATCGCGCTGGTAGATGGCGCCGGTGCCGTTTGGGCTCGGTGGGCGTGTTTCCAACCGCACCACGTGATCCTGCTGAAGTTGAAGTTCCGCAGCATCTTCGATCGTGACGATGCGCTCAGATTCATTGATCGAGCGTGACATTGCGTTCAGCAATGTTGTCTTACCCGAACCAGTTCCGCCGGAAATCAGAATGTTCATCCGTGCTTCAACCAACGCCCGCAGCAGAGCAGCCGCAGGTTCTGAAATCGAATTCAACTCAACCATTTTGTCCAAAAGAATGGGCTTTTTGGAAAATTTCCGAATTGAAAGCGAAGGTCCATCAATTGCACAAGGGCGAATAATAGCATTCACCCGGCTGCCGTCCGGCAATCGTGCATCAACCCATGGCTGACTTTCATCAACGCGACGACCAATCGACGACACGATTTTGTCGATGATACGCAGCAGGTGGCGTTCATCTCTAAAACGAACGCTTGTTGGCTCCAGAACGCCAAATCGTTCGATGTAAACCTGGCTATGCGAATTGACGAGAATATCGTTGATCGTCGGGTCCGCCAGAAGCGGCTCCAAAGGACCGTAACCGAGGACTTCGTCCATCAACTCATCGACAATTTGCTTGAAGTCCTCGGTCCGCATTGGCCGCTTTTCTTCGGCCAATACTGTCTGGACCAGACTGGCAACCTCACGGCGCAATTCGTCCGTAGCAACCTTGTCGATCACGCTAAGATTGAGACGCTCCAGGAGAGCTTCGTGAAGACGGCTTTTCAGATCAAGACGATCTGAAAACTCTTTGTCAGTCTTTGTTAGAGAGCGAAGCGCATTTGACGTCACGGCCGTTGCCGCTTCCATGCCGACAACATTGGTTGTGCCTTCGGCCGCAGGTTTGTCGCTTTTTCCGAACTGTTTAAACATGAGGGACTCTCCTTAAACTCTTACTTCTGTGCTGTTTTTCGGCAATGCTACAATTGTCGCCTTCGCCAGGGCCGCAATTCCCTTGGCAATGTCCGAACGACCCGACACTTCCGAAATCGGCTTTCCATAATCCACAGCTTCGCGAGCTGCCTTGGGATCATGTGCAATCCAGTGGTTGAACTTCACGTCCAATGCTTTCGCTGCTTCCTTGTGATGATTGCGGAGTAACATTGGTTTCTTTTCGTGATTAATGACGATCTCGATTGGCAACTGTGCGTTGTCCGCGAGAACGAACTCCATCAAACGGCGCGTAGCCCGCACTGCTGGGACTGACATGTCCGTTACGATCATCAATTGATCGCATTCACCTAAAATGGGTTCAATCCAGGACACAAGCGCACGAGGAAGATCAACTACCACATAATCATACATAGTCTTCAACGTCTTAATAAGACCTTCGATCTGTGCGGGCTGCATTGCCTCAAGTGGAACAAATCTAGAAGGGGCAGCCAATACAGAAAGACCAGAAGGCAGCGTTGTGATAGACTGTTCAATCCACATAGCATCAGGAATGAATGCTTCCGCAGCAAGCTGCATCAGTCCTTCCTGCTGTTCGATGTCCAGAAAATCACCAACAGTTCCAAACTGAAGATCAAAATCCACAACGATTACTTTATTGGCCGCTTCTTTCTTGAACGCGCCCTTGCGATCCAAGAGCTGATCTGCAAGGTTCACAGCAATGGTTGTAGCACCAATTCCACCCCGAGCTTGCTGAACAGCGATTAGGCGTCCGTTGGCTGCACCGGCCCCGGAGTAGCTTTCGATAACTTCAGCGCGCTTCTTCTCAATCCAAGTGCCGATTTGCTCGGCCAACTCATCCTGAGACATCGGATAGGGCAAAACATCGTCCACCCCTGCCCGGCTCAGCGCTCGCGCTTTTGTCAATGGCAGGTCACCGTCGGTCAGTGCCAGATAGATTGTACCATGGCCGCGCTGGTCTGTTAGAACCTCAATGGCACTAAGATCAGCAGCATTGGAAGGATCGGTCGCAAAAATCACTACATCGTGGTCCGCCGCCATTTTCACGGCCGCGCCGTTTAACTGCGACACGCTTGATTCTTCACGGCTAACGCGCGCGGACTCCAAGGTATCAAGTGCGGCCGTCACCGAGCTGGAAATCTCTTCATCTGCTGAAATGAGAAGTACAGAACTTGTGCTCATATCAATTCTACCTGTCTTAGTTGCCCCACGCGCATTATCCGCGCACCCCGATATTCATTTCTTCTGCCGGCAAAGTGACCGAAATTGCTGGGAACGGAATGCTCCCAGGAATGTTGTTCGTTTCGCCACTGGCGTTCGCGGCAAGCGCGGACAATGGCGTGATAAATGTGAACTGGAATTCATCATAACCTGTGCCACCAGCAGCAGCATTTCCAACCAGCCTGACGGTAATCTTTGGTACATATGGTCCGCCAAGGAAGCCTAGTTGAGAATCGTATTCATAAGACAGGAACACGTTACTAGTAGTCGCATCATTTGGCATAAGTGCCTGTATTTGCGTCCATATTTCGGTTGCAGTTGCTGCTGCCAATAGGTTTTCAGGTTCAGGCTCAGAGAGCAGACACGTTGCAGGCAGCGTTGACTCGCAAACATTGGGACCAGAGCGGCAAAGATCGCCCGCGGTTACGCCAGTTGTCGTGCCAGGAGGCGCGCGATGGTAGGTTGGAACACCAGTGCAAACAGGCGTGCGCACAGCAGCGATGCGAACCGCCTGTTGCATGGCCTTCTCAGTCACAACCCAATTATAACCCAAGCGGCCAAAATCCAAAACGGCAAACAAGATCAAAAGGAATAACGCGATGCAGATCGCAAATTCCACCATAGTTGTGCCGTCCTCTGCCTTTTTGAAGGCCCGGACACTGCCAAGAATTTTTGAACTCACCAGCTTCATGTCATCAAACTCCAAAAATTCTGGATTGATCACGGATAGTCGCGCGAATGGTCGGAATTGTAATGCCATTAAGATTGAAGACATTTCCCAGCGGCAACTGCACGTCTACGATGGTTTCGACTTCGGCGACAGGCACCCGATCTTGTCGGTAGTCGCCTTCTACCCCACGGCAAAAATAGGTCGAAGACGTGCTAATCAGGAATACCTTTGTCGGAAGAAATCCTTCTTCGTTGATCATTGTGCCTTTGACGATCTGGTAAGTCTGATCCGGCGACGCATTTGTTCCGACACCCGTTACGGACAACAGAGGCATTGAATCATCGCTTGTTTGATTGAAACAGATGTTTGATTGCGTGGTACGAGCTAGGTATCTGGCTGCGTCTCGCACCCCCACTACTGCAGCTTGATACGAAAAGAATATCCGCGCGAACTCTACAATCACCGCGAATGCCAAAAGGAACAGCGGAAGAAAGATTGCAAACTCAACCAGTGCGACGCCGTCTTCCTTGCGCGCAAACCGCCGTGTCTTAGATGTGATGTTCCAAATACTCATGACGTCACCGATACAATTGGATTAGATTTTGGAACCTACCGGTTTCGATGACATCGTCGCCGGTGTTCAATGCCGGACCAATCACCTCGATCCACATATCAAACTTTTTCTTATCGGTCGGATCGCCCTTAACTGGACGCGTTATGAAGGATTCAATGAAGTATTTTGCCTTAACTTCCTTGTCCTTACCTGTAATGCCACCGTTAACGCCATCTTCACTGCAATCGACAACAGCCGCGACGACCGTGCGACGACGAGGGTCGATCGAAAAACCACCTGGTGGGTCGGCGTTAGGCGCACACTGAGGGAATCCATCTTCCACGCGTGCGACCTTCGAACCGTCGTCGAATTCCAACGAAGGCATCATGCTTATTGGATCACCGCCGGCATCTTCCGGGATGTTGACAGTGAATCCATCAGGGAAGAAACCGTCTGGCGACGAGAGATAGCTTTCGAATGCCGCCTTAGGCGTGTCGCCTGGCACATATCCGTCCAATTCGGACCAATAGGTTACGATAACTTCGGCAACGTAGTATTCAAACCTTGTCGCTGCCGGAACAGTTCCCGGACCGACGACAGTTGGCTTATTATAAAGGACGATGTCATTGTCACCAGAGATCGTCCGGGGACGAAATGGATCATCAACATGATAGCCAGCCGCCGCACCAGTCGTGATAATCTCGGTCGGCTCGGTTATTTCGGTAGTTAGAGGATCATCTACGCTGAATGAGCCATAAGATTCACCATCAATGGAAAAGTTTGCTTCGACGTAGTGATTTCGGCCAACAGACCAATCGCCGTCGCCATACCGTGTGCGACCATCGTCATACAGGTCGCATCCAGCAGTACTGCCGCCAAAACCCGAGTCAAAGCAATCATCCTGTGGGAACGGCATCGTGTCCACGTCTAGCACGCTGTTTCTAAGGCAAGCGTCGCCACTGGAATCCACAAAACCACGCTTGATCAAAGGAGCAGGCTGGAATGTTGAGTTAGAAGCATATTGCGAGACAGTCGCGTTAAACATATCGAACCGCGTGTTGAACACAGCGCTTTCGATGCCCTGCTTTTGGCCCGGCAAAGTGGTAAGCAGACCATTCTCAAAGCAAGTCGTCACGCCGTTCTCGGCGGCAATCAGGCAGGTCAGCAAAGGCGAACCGGTTAGGCCAGCGCAGGCGCCATATTCTGCGACAATGCTGTCTTCGGGTATATTCTCGCGAACGTCCAACCACCCGAAATTTCCCGAATCCCAGAACGAATTACCACCCTGACCGGTGCGCAGAAGAACCTGGTCACCGATGTGATTTGCCGGGTCCCAATCATTAAAGCCACCATCCGAAGTTGTTCCGTCATCTGCGGTGCCGTCCGGCAGGCAGAAGAAAACCGGCGCAATGTCGCAAGCCAGACTGGTGTATCCGCCAGTTGCCTCGGCAGCGACATTTTCACTTGGCAAAGGATCAGAGGAGAAAATCGAGAGGATACGTGCAAAAACCCAGGGAACTTCTACCGGAGTGACCTGAACGCGAACGAAGCGCGCACGCGCATCATTCGCCGGGACTTGATCCAACGCAGTTGCCCACTGGGTTTCGTCGTCTGGCAATGTCTCATAGAATATCAGTGTAAAATCCGCTGGGCCCGACAACGTCGTGTCGCCCTCGCCGAACGTAAACTTGTCAGCGATCAGCTCGTTCGCAGCTTTGGTCGAGCGCGCTATTGCACCGTCAAAGCCATTCAGCTCACCGGCCGCTGCCAATGCGACATTGTCAGCAAACGACTGAAGTTCAGTTTGCGTCGAAGCGCGACGGCCAAGGTCGAATGACAAGGCTGCAATTAAGAAAACTGCAGCAACGCACATGGCAAAGAAAACCAGCAGCGCCCCATCTTCGTCCCGGGAGAATTTTGCTTTTTCCATCTTGATCACTCGAACCAACATTCCCAATTGCCCCCCGGCCTATACTATTCATGCGTTTAAAATTTGGCGCTGACCGGGCGAGCAGGTGCCGGACAGCGCCAATTCTGTGTCAATTCACGATGTCGTCTTTGTTGGTATCAGCAACTTCCACTTCGGAAAGACTGGTGGCACCGCGGCGAACTTTCACCGTCAACTTTGGCCCTTCTTCGGTGGGCGACTTGTCACGAATGATGTCAGACAGACGGATTGAGTCCAACGGCTCATCAACAACAGCGTCCAAAGTGCGAAGCGACAGGCTTAGACGTCCCGCTTGCTGAGCAAGGGCAAGTTTCTGTCCTTGCTCCGGCGTTACCTCGACGGTTACCGTTTTAGCAACGTTCGCTTGTTCGTTCAGTTCATCAGCCTGCTGGTCGACACCAAGAATACGAATATTCTGAAGGATTGTTATGGCGCGCAAACTAGAGCCACCACCTTGGGTCAAAACAACGTCAACCGTGTCACCTGGCGTCACAAATCCGCCAACAGCGGTTTGTGCGTTCACACGGATCGCCATGGCGCGTGTATTCTTTCCAAGCGTCTGAACGATTGTAATTTTTTCGCCAAATTCTGAAACTTTGTTTGCCAGGACCAGCTCGCCCTGCGCCATGCCGCGTTTCGCGCGACGAGGATCGTTGCCTTCAGTCGGCAGCAAAACGTCGTAGCCAGAAAACGTTCCTGGCGGAACCGCTTCGGCGGGCCACATGATTGTTGTCAGCTTGTGACCTTCAATCGTTGTCCCGAATGGAATGTCTTGTCCTGCGACAACAACACTGACCAACGCTGGCGCGCTAGGGTCAATAGAAGCCGTTGCTGGTTGAACTTGTAGTAATTCTCTTGAGGCATAAACCGATGCCCCGGCTATCGCCATGCCGGCCATAGTGATTATGAGGGAACGGACTCGCATATCGATACTCCTAAACCAAGGGCCGGCCGAACCGGCAAATTTCTAAACTCAAAAAGCGTCCGTAGTCGCTTGTATTTGATTGCCGACTTCACCGCCAAGTGCAGCGATTGTGGCGCCACCAACGATGATGACGACTAGCAGCGCAACACCGTATTCCACCAAAGTTGCTCCGCTAACGTCGCGGGCAAATTTCTGGAAGCCGATTCGAAGTGCGGCCGTCTGTTCGATAAACTGCTGTTTCATTTCAATCTTCCAATCATTCCTGAATGATTAGGGCTTGTTCAGCAGAGGCCATGTTGACGCCAGTCGACGCCGCCAAAACTGACAATCCACCGCCACCCACGGCAATTGCAATAATCAATGCGACACCATATTCGATCAGGGTTGCGCCATTTTCTGACTTTGCGAACTTCTGAACAATTGGACCCAAAATATTTACACACATAACTCATTACCACCTTGGATTAAATCACATACTGATTGGCGTTTTGCCAAGTTGTGGGCTGCGCCGCCCAGTTCAACGGGCGGCGCAACGCTAAATCTCAGCCGTTAGCCGGGACACATAGTACCGTCAGAGCCACCGCTCACGGTCAACGAGACACATGCACCATCCATGTTGGCGGCTGTGCCTTTTGCCAGTGCTGTCACGAATGTGCCGCCGACCAGAATAGCAACGATCAGTGCAACACCGTATTCGACGAGAGTCGCACCGGATTCGCTTTTACGAAAATTTTTGAAAAGATTGCGCATATTAGTTCTCCTTACACACGCTTTGGAACTATGCCGCGGGGATGCGGCGTTACTAGTGAACCGGCGACTTGTCCCCCCGGCCCGAAGATGACTTTAAGGTTCTGTTAATTCCCGTTCATCGTCCGTTTAGATGAAATATGCACCCATAGGTTGTAAAAACTACAAAAGTTGACGGGAATGTGGCTAAATCCGCTCCATGACTGCCCAAATGAGGCAGCGATTGGTGGCAAATATCCGCCGATAGCCTCCGAATCGGATGTCCGAGGGATTCTACTGTTGGCGAAACACATTCAATCATCCCCCAATCCAATAACTGTGTCGAAATTGGAAATTTATGTAAGGTATTCCTCACATTACTCACCCGAATCTTGGCCTAATTGGTCTATATTTTAGTAAGGCAGCGTCAATTCTCGCCGCCTCCTCTATCAAACGGCGCAAAAAACCACCCTAGGGGATGCGGCAACTGGCAAGAAACCGCCGCCACCTTCCCGCCACATTCCGGCCACATTTGGTTTCACGCTCAAACCACAATTCCCCCTCAATCTGAACGCATCCATAGGCGAGCCTTCTAATCAGCCGGTCGAAAGAACGGCGCTCGGGGGCTCCATAGTGGACCAGTCCAATGTTCAAAGACGAAGAAGACCCAAAAGAAATTTCGCAGCCGCCTTCAAAAGAAGAGGAGCTGCGCAAATCCAAATCAGAAAAGAAAGAGGATGATACCGACTTCACATTCCGTGATTGGGCTGACATCTAGTCTTTCAACTTACCGATGCCCCAAGTAGCCTTCGAGGATGTCACAGCCCGTCTCGACCATCCGTAACTTAGGCCCAGCATCTGACGCTGCATTCGCCCGGGCTGGCATTGCAAGCGCTGATGACCTCCGTGATTTGGGTGCGGATGCGGCTTACGCCAAATTACTGGCGCATGGGACACGCCCACACTTCATTGGGTATTATGCATTAGTAATGGGGCTACAGGGGCGTCCGTGGAACGATTGCCAAGGCAAGGAAAAGATAAACCTTCGCGTGAAGTTCGATCAGATCAAAGAGCAATGCCGCCCTGCCCCTCCTGCAATTGGGAAACTTCCACAATCTCTCGCGGTCGAGCTTGATAAGCTCGGCGTTCAAATTAGCGAGTAAGCGATGGATTTCCGCAGCGCATCACTTTCCGAACTGGCGTTGGTTTTGGACTGGGCGAAGGCAGAAGGCTGGAATCCGGGACTTGAAGATGTCGCAGCATTCTACTCCGCCGACCCAGGAGGGTTTTTCGTGGCCGTCGAAGACGACCAACCAGTTGCAAGTATCTCCATAGTCAATCACTCGGACAGGTTTGCGTTTCTTGGACTATATATATGCACGCCGGAATTTCGCGGTCGAGGAATTGGTTTCGAGCTTTGGCAGCACGGACTGATGCATGCAGGCAATCGAACCGTTGGCTTGGATGGCGTTGCCGAACAACAAGGCAATTATCGTAAATCGGGATTTGAACTATCGGGGACAACTCAAAGGTATGAAGGTCTCATTGAAGGCCGCGGTCAAAACGCAATTAGGGCATTCAGCAAATTGGATACCTGGGTTCATGATTTGGACAGCAGTGCAACAGGCGTAGACCGGCAAGAATTTTTGAACACCTGGATCGAACAAAAAGAAACCAGATCTACTTTGGTATCTGCTGATCGAGATGGCTTTGTAACTGTGCGCAAATGCCAAAGCGGAGTGAAGATCGGACCGCTGACCGCAACCACCCGCAAGATTGCAATTGATTTGCTTCATGCCGCAGCGGCGATATTTCCGGGGGAAGACTGCATTATTGACGTGCCCCAGGAACAGCAGGAATTGGCGGAATACTGTGCCATCTTAGGCATGAATGTAACGTTTGCGACAGCGCGCATGTATAAGGGGAAGCCACCTGCGCCAAACCAATTGATCCATGCGGTGGCCACATTGGAACTGGGATAAAAAAGGCCGCACTAACGCGCGACCTATAATCAAGCGATATTTAAATCGGCGATTTTAGCCGACAAGCTCTAGACCCGAGAAGAAATACGCAATTTCGACTGCAGCCGTCTCTGGTGCATCCGAACCATGCACCGAGTTTTCTCCAACTGACTCAGCGAATTCTGCACGAATTGTGCCTGCATCGGCATCAGCGGGGTTTGTTGCGCCCATGACTTCGCGGTTTTTGGCAATTGCGCTTTCGCCTTCCAGAACCTGTGCAACAACTGGTGCTGAAGCCATGAATTCACAAAGTTCGCCATAGAAAGGACGTTCGGCGTGGACTTTGTAAAACTCTCCTGCCTGCGCAGGTGTCAGGTGAATGCGTTTTTGTGCGACGATGCTAAGGCCAGCTTCTTCGAACTTCGCGTTGATTTTGCCTGTGAGGTTACGCTTGGTCGCGTCAGGTTTGATAATGGAAAGTGTGCGTTCGGTTGCCATTTGACATGCCTCTTTGACGGAACAGCAGACCACCCAATGCGCCCTGCTCTGAATTTCGCCGTCCGCCTAACATGGGGCGCAGCCGATGGGAAGGATGAGTTCAGGAATTCGAAGCTTAGAGCGCTTTCGTCTGCCAAAGAGCTCTGTTAATGCGCTCTTCATGCTTCGGATCGACAACATATCCTATTCCATTGAAGGCCGACTATTGATCGACAATGCGTCGGCGGTGGTTCCGACTGGGCACAAAGTCGGTTTCGTCGGTCGCAATGGGACTGGCAAGACCACTATATTCAAACTCATCCGCGGCGAGCTTGTACTTGAAGGCGGCGACGTTTCCATTCCCAAGGGCGCGCGCATTGGTGGCGTTGCTCAAGAAGTTCCGGGATCGGAAGTCTCATTGTTGGACACGGTTCTCGAGGCCGACACCGAAAGAGCAACTCTTCTCAAGGAAAGTGAAACGGCGAATGACGGCACTCGCATCGCGGAGATTCAAACCCGATTGGCAGACATCGACGCCTGGTCAGCCGAAGGCCGTGCAAGTTCGATTCTGAAAGGTTTGGGTTTTACAACCGAAGAACAGGCGATGCCCTGCTCTGCCTTTTCCGGAGGTTGGCGCATGCGCGTGGCATTGGCCGGCGTCTTGTTTTCCGCACCGGACGTCTTGTTGCTGGACGAACCGACCAATTACTTGGATTTGGAAGGCGCACTTTGGCTTGAAAGCTATTTGGCAAAATACCCCCATACCGTCGTTGTCATCAGCCACGACCGTGGGCTTTTGAATCGCGCTGTTGGCTCTATTCTTCACCTGGAAGATCGAAAGTTGACCTTATACCAGGGAAACTACGATACATTTGCAGCCACGCGCACGGCGCGTTTGGCCGCCGCAGAAGCAGTTGCAAAAAAACAGGAAGCTCGGCGTGCGCATTTGCAAAGTTTCGTCGATCGGTTTCGCTACAAAGCATCCAAAGCAGTTCAAGCTCAGTCTCGGCTAAAAATGATCGCCAAGATGCAACCGATCACAACGCCGCAGGAAGCGGCTCTGAAGCGATTCTCATTTCCCCAACCCGAGGAATTGTCGCCGCCTATTATTTCCATGGATCGCGTATCGGTCGGCTATGACGGCAATGCAGTTCTTTCGAAGCTGTCGCTGCGCATTGATCAAGATGACAGGATTGCACTGCTTGGGCGTAATGGCGAAGGCAAGTCGACACTTTCGAAACTTTTATCCGACAAGCTGCCACCTATTGACGGACACTTAACCCGCGCCAGAAAACTAAAAATCGGATACTTCGCTCAGCATCAACTGGATGAGCTTCATGTCGATGAGACCCCGATTGACCATCTGCGTCGTCGGCTGCCAGATGCGACACCTGGCAAAATTCGAGCGCGCATGGGCGGATTTGGCATTGGCGAAGCGCAAGCAGAGACCGTGGCCGGTCGATTGTCTGGTGGCCAAAAAGCGCGGTTGTCATTGCTGCTCGCCACCCTGGACGCCCCGCATCTACTTATCTTGGATGAACCTACAAACCATTTGGACATGGAAAGTCGCGAAGCGCTCGTTGAAGCACTGACCGCATATTCCGGTGCTGTCGTTTTGGTCAGTCATGACATGCATCTTCTTTCGCTGGTGGCAGATCGTTTGTGGCTGATCAAAGATGGTCGGGTTGCGCCCTACGACGGAGACCTCGAAGAATACCGGGCCTCACTTCTGGACCAGCCATCATCTAAGCCAAAGAAAGCAAAACCAGACCAAAAGAAGAACAGTCGCGTGGACATCGCTGACCTTAGGCGTGCAGTTTCCGCCGCCGAAGATCGGGTCAACAAACTTACACAAATACATGAACGGCTGTCCAAAAAACTCGCCGATCCGGCAATGTATGAACCAAACAGGCAGGGCGAAGCCGAGAACTGGCAAAAAAAGTTCTCTGAAGTGGAAGAGGGATTAAGCCGTGCTGAAGCCCTTTGGCTGAAAGCTTCTGAGCGGTTAGAGCGAGCACAAAGGCCGCATTGAAACTCAAAAATGGGCTATCTCGCCCAAAATACACATTTTCACCACAGTTTTGACCGAAATTCGCCGAAATTTTTTGCGAATTTAGCCATGTTGTATGTTGTTTAGTGAAAGGCTTGTTTAGCCATGGATACTCTATCCCAGAATCTCAATCTGATTTTCCCCGCTGTGTTTGTTTTGGCTGCCTACTGCGCTTACGCATTGGGAAGGCGTGCATATTTTGGTCGCGGCGAAATCATTGAAGAGCGCGAGTTCAAGTCTTCACGCCAAGCCCGTGCTATTCACGCAGATTGCAAAGTGGGCGAGATCAAGCTTTCATAAATCAAGAGCCGATACCATTGATTTGGCTGCAAAACATCCCTTCAAAGCCAAAGTATCGCCAGAATTTGGCAGTTAGTTAAAATGAAATTCATTTTAGCGAGAATTGCCTGATGACCGTGCATGCCAATGCTTTTTATGGACAAATAGAGACCGGTCGCCGTTCTGCGCCGCTTCAAATGCGCGAGACCAGCTGGGGCTATATCGTAGCCGAAAAGACTTCGGGCTCGGATGATGGCCACCATGCTGAAGCTATTTTGCGCGTTCTAGCAGTCTTCATGCTATTTTCGTCGATCCTTCCGTGGGTGTATTTTGGTGGCGATCTGGCAAACAACACGATTGCCGCGAAACTTGCATTGTCGTCCGGCTTTTTCGTCATAGGAGTCGCAGCGTATCTTCACGCCGGTCGGGGCTTCAAGAACGAAATCCAAATTGATAGTGAGCGCCGGGAGTTTCGCTTAGCAACGCGCAATTCGCGCAACATTGCTTCGGTGCGGCGTACAATCAAAATGAACAATATCGACAGTTGCTTTTTAAAGCGCTCAACGCGTAGGCACGCCACTTCTCAAATGTTTCTTCGTCTGCGCGGACGCGCGCAACCGATTGCTATTGCGGCGGGAAGTGAACGGGAATTGCGCCCAATGCTAGAACGAATTGCATACGTAGTCCGCCACTGATCAGGACCAAATTGTACTGTGCCGATCTCACAAGCTTTTGAGTAACCACTTTTGGATGATCGAAAAGTAACTATCTAAGAGACATGGAAAACATTCAGATCGACAACCTGATCTACCTAACCGTTCTAGGTGTGGCAGTCGCCGGTTGGTTTATTGCTGAGAACCGCCAGGGCCTTGGGAAAACGATGCGCATGGCTGTTGCGTGGGGTCTCATATTCATGGGGTTCATCGCGGCATATGGTCTTTGGGAAGATGTGCGAACGGACCTTGTTCCGCGCCAGACCGTACTCGCTGATGGACACTCTATCGAGCTTCCCCGCCAGTCTGACGGGCACTTTCATGCAGTTGTCGATATCAACGGGCGCTCGTTAGACTTTCTGGTCGATACTGGTGCGACCGACGTAGTGTTGACTCCAACGGACGCTCGCCAAGTCGGCATCGACGTCGATAATCTGGCGTTTCTCGGCTCCGCGAGCACTGCAAATGGTATCGTCAAGATTGCCTATGAACGTGTCGATGACATATCGATTGGGCCCTTCGAGCTTTCCAACTTTCCAGTTGCTATCAATTCTGCCGAAATGGGCGGCAGTCTCCTTGGCATGAGTTTTTTAAGCCAATTCGACAAGATTGAGATTGAAGGGAACAGCATGACCTTGATCCCCTGAGGCCAATTCACTCTTCGGTTGGTTGATTGCTGGCCTTCATTACCCAAGACCCATCCGTCTCCGCCCAATATTGAGCGCTTATTCCAGCACTAGAAATTGCACGCCATTGTTCACGCGCATTCGAAACCGCGCTATCATCTGCTCCGTCAAACAGAATGCAGTATCTCTCCGTCTCGCGCACGTCCTCAACATCAAGTTTTGAATTGCCCAAGACGATCACGCATTGAGCTCCGTTTGCAGTATCTGAGTCCGTTAATAAGACAGGCTGGCGTTCATCGTGGGGTCCGCCAGATACGCCGTGTGGCAGGAACCCGTCACCTTGCCACAAAATGCGATCAATACGTTCAGTCAGCTCTGAATCCGGGCACTTGATCGTAACACGCCAGTTATTCGCTAAGGACTTGGTGACCAAAGTCCTCAGAGTAGATTCGAGCGGACGCTCAGTAACATGATAGAAATAGGCCGAGCCCATCATTTAACCCTTCAGAAGCCACCAGATTCTTAGCCTATCTCACATGTCGAAACTTGGCATGCAGATATCGCTTATCTTGGAGGTCTTTGTCTAAAGCAACAGGCGCCGATCCGCCAAATACCGTGTTGAGCAAGTGTTTCCACCAGTTCGCGGATGGTTTAAGAATTCTGCAACGGCATCAGGCACTTTATTCATGATTGGTAAATTCGACAGATATCTGTTGGCTCAGTTCCTGATGTTGTTCGGGATCTTCGCACTCGTCCTTGTCTTGGTTTACTGGATCAATCGAGCCGTAGTCCTTTTTGACCAGCTCATCGCAAACGGACAATCCGCTGCAGTTTTCCTTGAGTTCTCGCTATTATCGCTGCCGAACGTCATCCGCATTGTCCTGCCGATTGCCGCCTTCGCCGCATCTGTCTACGTAAGCAACCGACTGACCACCGAAAGCGAGCTTGTTGTTGTTCAGGCCACAGGGTTTTCGCCCTGGAGGCTTGCAAGACCGGTGCTGGTATTTGGCTTGGTCGTTGCTGTTTTGACCAGCATCCTCGCGCATATCTTGGTCCCATCGAGCCTTCGCCAATTGGCCATTCGCTCTGACGAGATAGCGCAAAACATGACCGCCAGACTATTGAGCGAAGGCCAGTTCCTGCACCCGACAACAAATGTGACCTTTTATATTCGTGAAATCTCAGCGCGTGGAGAGCTAAAGAATGTCTTTCTTTCCGATGCCCGCGACCCGACACGAACGCTCACCTATACCACGCGTGAAGCTTTGCTAATCCGAGGAGACACAGCCCCAACATTGATTATGCTGGAAGGGCTGACACAGGTCCTAGATCGTGAAACACGGCTTTTGTCAGTCACTCAGTTCGAAGATTTCGCGTTTGATTTGTCCGGCTTTGTGGATATGTCACCGCCTGGCAGGCTTCGCCCTCAGCAGATGCCAACGGGCGATCTTTTGCAGGCCAGCCAGGAAGATCAACAGGCAACGAATTTGCCCTCGTCAACGCTCATCGCCGAGGCACATGAACGATTTGCTCTTGCATTAAACGGTTTCATTGCGCCTCTAATCGGATTCTCAGCACTACTTCTAGGTGGATTTTCACGTTTCGGCGTCTGGCGTCAGATCATCTTTGCAATCGGTATATTGGTCGTGATTCAGATGGTTACGCGGATTGGCCAGGACGCGGTTCAAGCAAATGCTTCAAGTTGGCCATTGGCTTACCTCGGGCCCACACTGGGATTGGCCTTGTTCGCGACGATGCTTTGGGTTGCTGCGCATCCGGGCTTGCTTAGGTTCGGCAAAAGTAAACCACCAAACCCGGGGCCTGCAAAATGACGCTCCACATCTACTTTGCAAAGCGCTTCCTGCGATCCTTTCTGTCAACGCTGATGGTGTTCTTTGTCATTCTGTTCATGGTGGACATGATTGAGCAAATCCGTCGTTTTGGTCCCAGCGATGCATCGTTTAAAGATTTCATTGTTTTAACATCACTGAACATTCCGGAAACCCTGTACCGAATTTTGCCATTGGTTACGCTCCTATCCACGCTGGCACTCTTCCTAGGATTGGCACGATCATCCGAACTTGTCGTGACCCGCGCTTCTGGAAGGTCAGCGCTAAAATCCTTGATTGCTCCCACACTGATGGCTTTGTTGGTAGGTGCGATTTCTGTTGGTGTCTTCAACCCGATTATCGCCGCCACCACAAAACAGTATGAGACATACGGATCCAAACTAACCGGAAGCGGTGCAACGACATTATCTGTTACCAAAGACGGGTTGTGGCTCAGGCAGGGTAATGCATCAGGACAAACCGTAATCAGTGCAAGTCGGGTCAATCTTCAGGGAACAGTACTGTTCGATGTGAGTTTTCTGGGTTTTGATCTTGATGGTCGGCCGACATTTCGGATTGAGGCAGAGAAAGCCGAGTTGAAGTCCGGAGCCTGGGCAATTGAAAATGCTAAGGAATGGCGGTTTGACAATAACAGCAAAATTCCCGAGGCCGCCGCCTTTCAAGCCAAAAAACTCAGCCTGGCATCAAGTTTGACGCAGGACCAGATACTGGACAGTTTTGGCTCACCCTCGTCCATTCCGGTTTGGGAATTGCCTCGTTTTATCGAACGGTTGGAAACCGCAGGATTTTCGGCACGCATTCACCGAACCTTTCTTCATATGGAATTGGCGCTGCCGTTACTCCTTGTAAGTATGGTGCTAATAGGTGCTGGATTTACGATGCGCCACACGCGTTTCGGGCGCACGGGCATCATGGTTCTTGGCGCACTCGCATTAGGATTCGGATTGTTTTTTATTCGCAATTTTGCGGCCATTCTTGGCGAAAATGGGCAAGTTCCCATCCTACTGGCCGTTTGGGGCCCTCCACTTGCGGCCATATTGCTTCCGTTAGGATTGCTTTTGCACCTGGAAGACGGATGAAGCGAATATTCCGAAAATTCATGGCGATCCATCTACTGGCGTTGACCGTTCTGTTAAGCGCTCCAGCTTCTGCACAGAACCAAGCGACGCTTTTGGCCGACTCCATTTCGGTTGATCCTCAGGGCATCATAATTGCCGAAGGGAATGTCGAAGTATTTCACGAAGAGACACGGCTAACCGCGACTCGCGTTATTTATGATCAGCGTGCAAATCAGTTGAACATCACCGGCCCTATCGTAGTCACAGACAGCGACGGCAGCGTTTTTGCAGCGCAGTCTGCGACACTAGACTCAAGCTTGCGCGACGGAATATTGCAATCCGCCCGATTGGTTCTGAACCGGCAACTCCAGCTGGCTGCCAACGATATATCACGCATTGACGGTCGATATACGGCTCTAAACAACACTGTGGCTTCAGCCTGCCGTGTCTGCTCGGACAACCAGACGCCACTTTGGGAAATACGTGCCAGCCGTGTCGTCCACGACAATCAAGAACAGCAACTGTATTTTGAAAGCGCTCAACTGAGGTTTGTTGGCGTACCCGTATTCTATATCCCGCGGCTTCGCCTGCCAGATCCAACCCTTGAACGCACCAGTGGCTTCCTTATCCCTCGACTTCGTACATCCTCTGACTTGGGCACCGGTCTGAAGTTGCCGTATTTCTATGCAATTGGACAACACGCCGACTTAACTGTGACACCATATTTATCGGCTTCGACTGAGACTCTCGAATTCGGGTATCGACAAGAAATCAGAAACGGACAACTGTCATTTGATGGTGCCTTTTCAAACGACGACATCGACAGCGACCGAGGGTATGTGTTTGCGACTGGCCAATACCAATTGCCAAAAGATTTTCGCCTGTCGGGACAGCTCGAACTCGTTTCAGACCCTGGATACCTTTACCTTTACAACTACTCTGACAAAGACCGCCTGACCAACAGCATCTCTGTTGATCGCGTCCGCGAAAAAGATGTCTTCAGCTTCAGCGTCTCAGAGTTCCGCACTCTCAGAGAAAGCGAAATTCCGATACGCGACACGCTGACGGACCGCTTCTTAGAAACTCGATACCGGCGAAAATTACCCAACCTCGTCTTTGGCGGCCAAACCGACGTCTTCGTTAGCGCCGTTACACTTAACCGGCCATCGTCCGCTGACATTGATGGACGAGATGTTTCGCGGGTCGGTATCGGCGCCGAATGGAAACGGAGCTTTCTGTTCAGCCACGGTATCGTCGCAAAAACTGAACTTGGTGCACAGGCTGATGCCTATAACATCGGACAGGACAGCAACTTCGAATCTAATCTGATCAGAACAGTACCGCGCGGCGCATTGGAACTGCGCCTGCCCATGATCCGCAACAATTCTGATGGTTCATCTGACTTGCTTGAACCAATTCTTCGACTGGACATCGCAGATGCCAGTGGCGGATTGGTTCCATTAGAAGACAGCAACATTGTTGAGTTTGACGAAGCTAACCTTTTCTCGTTTTCCCGATACCCCGGTGTTGACGGTGTTGAAAACGGTGCACGACTTGCGGCTGGCTTGAATTGGAAGCGAAGAACAGCGCAAAACACTACATATGATCTTGCTCTTGGCCGCGTCGCTAGCCTTGATGGCTCGCTTGGATTTGCAGCAGGAACTGGTCTCACTGGCGACCAATCAGAGTGGCTGGTTGCGGGACGAATGCAAATGAACAGCAATCTGGCTATCGCAAGCCGTTCTCTTTTTGATGACAACGTGGCAGTTACCCTGAGTGAAACCCGAATAGACTGGGCAAGCCAAACAGCGTCAGTTGGATCTAGTTACATATTCGCAGCCCCGGAACCAGCTGAAGGTCGACTGGAAAGGTTGTCCGAATGGTCATTCGACGGCTCCCTGGCCATCACTGAAAACTGGACGGCAAGCACCGATTGGCGATATGACTTTCGCGCGGGTCGCGCCGCCAAAGCCGGACTGGGCCTTAACTTCACCAATGAGTGTGTGGAAATCGATCTTTCAGTCTCGCGCCGCTACGCGACCTCAAGTAGTGTAACGCCAACAACGGATTTTGGCTTTCGAATTTCGCTGAATGGGGTGGGTGGAGCAAGTGCTGGACCGACAAACAAACACACTTGCAGCGGCTAATTCGATGTTTGGAGGGCGGATGATCCGAATAATTCTGACAGTGGCGGTTGCGCTGTTGTTGTTGCCGACAACAAGCACGGCATTGAATGCACAAAGTAGGTTTACCCCGGCTATTCAGGTGGGCGATCAAATCGTTACACGGTATCAGCTGGACCAAAGAACCCTGTTTCTTTCGCTCTTGAACGCCCCTGGTGACCCGCGCCAGTTGGCGCGCGAACAACTCATCTCCGAGGCCATTCAGCTATCGGCCACTCGACAAGCTAACATTGCGCCCAGCGACGACCAAATCTTGTCCGCTCAATCTGAATTTGCCGCCCGCGCAGATCTAACAGTCGATGAATTTGTTGGCGCACTTGCCGAAAGCGGCGTCAACGCACAGACATTTCGCGATTTCATGGCGGCAGGAGTTGCCTGGCGCAGTCTGGTGCGGCAAAGATTTGGTGAAACTGCTGCCGCAATCTCGACGGATCAAATTGAAAGAGCTTTGGCCAGAACCGGCACAGAGGGCGGTGTCAGAATTCTGGTTACTGAAATTCTACTACCAGCGACCTCCCCCGAAACAACCCGAGCGTCTCGCGCAAGAGCCTCTGAAATTCGCTCGGTCACAACTGAAGCAGAGTTCTCCGGCTTCGCCAGACAGTATTCTGTTGCCAATTCGCGGTTCAACGGTGGCGAGCTTGGATGGGCTCCGCTAACTGCCCTTCCGCCCGAGGTTAGTGCCGAAATCAGTCGCATCAATCCAGGGCAAATATCGCGCCCTATCGATCTGGAAAACGCCATAGGCCTTTATTTCCTTCGAGACATCGAGCAAGTGGCTGCCGGAACACCAAGCACCCTAGCTGTCGACTACGCACTGTTTGTTACCGGCGGTGATCAAGCCAGCGCAACTGCATTAATGGGCAGCATCGATACGTGCGATGACTTATATGGCGTTGCGCAAGGCTTACCGCCGCAGCGGCTTACTCGCGAAAACACACCTATACAAGGACTTCCAGACGACGTTAGGGCAGCCATCACAGGTCTCGATGTAGGTGAGGCGACTACAAGTCTTCGCAGAAACGACCAGATCACAATCCTTATGCTGTGCAGCCGTAGCCCGGCACAGGAAAGTACGGTCGATATGGAAATCGTCCAAAACAGAATGGCGAATTCACGCATGGGCGTCATGGCAGCCGATTACCTGGCGAACTTACGCGCCAGCACGCACATCGTCGATCTAACGGCGCAATAGGTGTTACGACTGTGAGGCAATCTGTTGCGCTGACATGCGGTGATCCAGCGGGAATAGGGCCCGAAATAGCCATAAAAGCTCGTCAGGCACTTAAAGACCAAATGCCATTCTTCTGGATCGGCGATCCGCGCCACCTGCCAGCGGAGACTTCCTACCAAGTCATCGAAACGCCAGCCGAAGTTCCGGATGTGTCATCAACAAAGCTGCCTGTCCTTCGCCACGACTTCCCATGTCCGGCCACACCGGGCAATCCCACACCCGAGAACGCCAGTTCGATCGTGACCGCAATCGAACGCGCTGTCAGCCTGGTCAAAAGTGGCCAAGTTTCCGGCCTCTGCACAAGTCCAATCTCAAAGAAAATTCTTGTTGATCACGCCGACTTCAAGCACCCCGGACACACCGAATTTCTTGCACATCTGGCAGGCCAAGACCGCAGCGTCATGATGTTGGCTTCCAGCGAACTACGTGTAGTACCTGCAACCATCCACATTCCATTGCGCGATGTTCGTGGTGCTCTAACGCCCAATGTCCTGGAATACGTACTGCGGACCACCCTTGAGGCCCTTCACAAAGATTTCGGGCTCTTGGTGCCGCGAATTGCCGTTGCGGGGTTGAACCCGCACGCAGGCGAAGGCGGCATTTTGGGTGATGAGGAACTGGAATTCATAGCGCCGCTTTGTGAAAAGCTGCGAAAAGAGGGGCATGATGTCATCGGCCCATTGCCCGCTGACACGATGTTTCACGCGGCTGCTCGATCCACCTATGACGCCGCAGTGGCAATGTATCACGATCAGGCATTGATACCCATCAAGACGATAGCCTTTGATACTGGCGTAAACACAACTTTGGGTTTGCCCTTCATTCGCACCTCTCCTGACCATGGGACAGCTTTTGATATTGCTGGCAAAGGCATAGCTAACCCAAATTCGTTAATCGAGGCGCTCAAACTGGCCGACAGCATGGCACAGGTTCGAAAGAAAAGTCTCGCATGAGCGCAATTGATGACCTGCCACCTCTGCGTGACGTGATTGCCAAGCACGGATTGTCGGCGCGAAAATCTCTCGGCCAGAACTTTCTCTTAGATCTCAACTTAACAGCTAAGATTGCACGGGTTGGAGGTGATCTGAGTGCCTCCGACATCCTTGAAATCGGCCCTGGCCCAGGTGGGCTGACGCGTGGTCTCTTGGCAGAAGGAGCCCGCCGTGTCCTGGCGGTTGAAAAAGACGAACGCTGTCTGCCCGCACTTCAACAAATCGCAGACGCATATCCCGACAGGCTCACTGTAATTTCAGCAGACGCATTGGATTTGGACATTTCCGGAATGTTGGTGCCACCAATCAAGATCGCCGCCAATCTTCCGTACAACGTCGGAACAGAGCTCCTGACACGCTGGCTTGATCCACCAGAATGGCCTCCATTCTGGGAAAGCATGACTTTGATGTTTCAAAAGGAGGTCGCACAGCGCATCGTCGCACGTCCAGGAAGCAAAACTTATGGCCGCCTAAGCATCCTTGCCTCTTGGCGAAGCGATGCCAGAATTGCGATGGAGCTGCCGCCGGCTGCCTTTTCGCCACCACCCAAAGTGCACTCGGCAGTTGTACATTTGAAGTCGCTACCAGAGCCACGATTTCCCGCAGATGGCAAAACGCTTTTGCGCCTTGTGGCTCAAGCTTTCAATCAGCGCCGAAAGATGATGCGCGCAAGCCTTAAAGGTGCCGCGCCAGATATCGAAGATCGCTTGATAGCTGCTGGTATCAAACCCACGGACCGCGCAGAAAACGTAGAGCTAGAGCAATTTTGTACTCTGGCACGAACCATACTAGAACCTTAGTTAGATTTATTCTGCAGCATCCGGGGCCGCAGGTGTCTCAGAAATCACGGGCTGCTCACCGTTTCCCTCGTCCTGCGCTTTTGGCTTCGGTTCCGGCTTTTTTCTTGGCTTGCGTGCGCGCTGGGGCCGCTCTTCCGGGGTCTCTACCAAACCGGTTTCAACACCCGAACTGTCAAGATCAATTACATCACCACCTGATTTCGGCGCCTCTTTGGAACTCGGTTGAGGCTGGGTGGCGTCCTGCACATCCGGCTGAACACCATTTCCCGCAGGCTGCTCATTGTCGTGGCGGCGCGGCTGCTGATTTTGATTATTCTGCTGGTTTTGATTGTTTTGCTGATTTTGATTGTTTTGTTGGTTCTGCTGGTGCTGTTGCTGCCGTTCCTGCTGTTCACGCTGTGCCTCTGCCAGCATACGCAAATAATGCTCAGCATGCTGCTGAAAATTCTCGGCCGCTACGCGGTCATTCGACAATTGCGCATCGCGTGCAAGTTGATTGTACTTATCAATTATTTGCTGCGGCGTTCCGCGAACCTTCCCCTCGGGGCCTGAACTGTCGAAAACTCGGTTAACGACATTACCGACGGAACGGTTGCGGTTCGACTTCGACCGCGAACGTGATTTTGATGATCTCATTAGGTTACAGTCCAGCCTTTGGTCTGGTCTTGCGCGGCTTTCCTAACGTGGCGTCCCGTCGTGGGTCGCAATGTCCGTGCAAGGATTGGCAATTCGCGAGGTGAGCTAACAGATGCTCCGCAACTCGCTGAATTTTGTGTAGCTAGTGGGGTTGTTCAGGGCAAGGGAAAACTGTCGCATTGGGCGCATAATCAGCGGAAATCCCACATACTTGCCAAAAAGATCGCTATTTTCCGTTAACTTTGACCGAGCAAGCGACTACACGGTCATGACCATTCAAGTCGGTATAGGTTTGGATATCTTCAAGTCCCTCGCTCCGAAAAATCTGTGAAACTGCACTTGCCTGCGTTTTCCCGATCTCGACGATTAGCCTCCCGTCAGGGTGTAAAAACTCGCGCGCCCGCCGCGCAATTTCGATATATGCCGAAGTGCCATCACCTTCGTCAGTCAAAGCGCCCCGCGGCTCAAATTCCCGCACTTCGGGTTGAAGAGCATCCATTTCGTCCAGTGCGATGTAAGGCGGGTTCGAGACGATAAGATCGAATGCACCGCTCAATCCGGACCACCAGTTGGACTTAACGAAAGAGACTCGACTGCCCATCCCCAATGCGTCTGTGTTTGTTTGAGCACACCGCAAGGCGCCATCGGACGCATCACAACCAATACCTGTCGCGCCTTTTGCTTCAGCCAGTATGCTAAGTAGAATGCAACCGCTACCGGTCCCTAGGTCCAGGCAACGTTCAACCGACCTCTCTAACGCAATGTCCACCAACATTTCTGTTTCTGGCCTCGGGTCCAACACGTCCGCTGAAACGCGAAACCAATGATCGCGAAACCACCGACCCCCGATAATGTGAGATACTGGCTCGCGATTTGCGCGCCGTTGGATCAACTCGTCAAATAGCTTGGCCACGACCCCACCAACATCATCGCGCAGCATCAAAGTAATTCGGTCAATGTCGACACCCATGGCAAATGCCAAAAGTCGGCGAGCATCCCGGACCGCATCCGAAACACCATTGCGTGACAACATTTCAGCGCCCTCATTCACAATTGACTGAACTGTTCGCTTCGTCAAAGTCCCTGCTCTGCCAGTTTCGCAGCCTGATCATCCGCGGTCAAAGCGTCGACAATCTCATCAAGATCACCCTGCATGATCTCGCTAAGCTTATATAAAGTAAGACCAATTCTATGATCCGTCATACGGCCCTGCGGAAAGTTGTAGGTTCGGATACGTTCGGACCGGTCACCAGATCCCACTTGCGACTTGCGCTCGGCCGCGCGCTCGTCGGCGGCCTTTTGCCTCTCGGCATCAAAGAGTTTCGCCCGTAGAACCTGCATCGCAATCGCACGGTTCTGGTGCTGTGATTTCTCAGACGACGTTACGACAATACCGCTTGGAATATGCGTAATGCGAACAGCCGAATCTGTGGTGTTCACGTGCTGCCCGCCTGCGCCGCTGGCTCGCATGGTATCAATCCGGATGTCAGTCACTGGGATATCGATGTCGACCTCTTCTGCCTCTGGAAGCACGGCAACAGTTGCTGCCGAGGTATGAATACGGCCACCACTTTCGGTTTCGGGCACCCTTTGCACACGATGCACCCCAGACTCGAACTTCAAACGGGCAAACACTCCCTCGCCCGCGACATTAACGACAGCCTCTTTGATCCCGCCCAGCTCAGACTCTGAATGCTCGATAATGTTGAACCGCCAACCCTTGGCCTCGGCATAGCGCTGATACATCCGCAGAAGATCCCCTGCAAAAAGCGCCGCCTCGTCGCCACCTGTTCCAGGACGGATCTCAATGATAGCTGGGCGAGCATCCGCCGCATCTTTCGGCAAAAGCGAAACGCGCAGAGCTTGCTCCGCCGCCGGAATACTACCACGAAGCCCAAGCAATTCTTCTTCTGCCAGAGCGCGCATTTCCGGATCATCAAGCATAGATTCGGCTTCTGCCTGCCCCGTCAACAGCGCCTGATACTCGGCAATCTCCGCAACTACTGGACGCAGATCCGAGTATTCTTTCGCAAGTGCAGCTATTTCACCGGCATCTGCCCCACCGGCCATTTTGGCCTCAAGGAACTGGAAACGCGCGGTAATCTGGTCAAGTGTATCAGACGGGATCATGTATCCCATGTCCTTCATTGCCCGTTGTTGGTCAAGCCGCTGTTACCTGCTTTGGAGGTGTTATTTTACAGTTCTCGTCCTCATGGGGAGAGTTTCGCTGAAAAATTTGACCACGTCGGCCTCTGACTTGCAGACATGAAAGGTGATAGCGGGCAGGTTCTGGACAGTAATTGCAGCGATACTCAGTGTGCACGGATAGACTTGGGTGAAATCATCTGTGTCGCTGTCGATGGACGTAATTTATGGCGCCGTGCGACATGTCCGCAAGTGGTCCACTTTGCGAGGACGCCCGCGCGGTTAGGCTTTCGTCGTCGCTAAGCGAACCGCAGTTGCAGTTCAGCCAGCCAGCGATCCAATCTGTCACGGTTGCGTCCGGCATCTGACCCCAACTTCATGCGCTGGCGCGAAATCACCGAAACTTTTGTGTTAGCACCTTCGGCAACGGCCTTAACAGTTATGACATCGCGTGTTCCGGTCACTGGAGCCCTAGCGACGAAAGTCATCATACCCTCCGAGATATCGCCCTCCAGGGCCTTAACTCCCGGTTCACTCAGAGCAACTTCCGAAAATTCTTGTAAGACCTCTGAAAGCGGCCCAGAAAATCTGGGCGCTTCCCGCCCGATAAGGCGAAATGACCGCTGTGCACTGTCGTCAACATCCGCTGGATCCAAATGCCATTCATCCGGATTCGTAGGTGACCACCTGCTCCACATAAAGGTAATTAGTGCAATAATACCAACAACTAAAGCAAAGTTGCCCATAGATCCTCCATCGCGCCCGTTGACAGTAATAGCGGCTAATTATGGCAAAATTTTTGCGTCAGAAATCTGATCGGCGGTTCCATGCCAACAAACAAATCAACTCGTATCCAACATGTGCGGCCGCGACCGCTGTGATACTCGCATGATCATATGCCGGCGCAACTTCTACGACATCCGCTCCGATTAGATTGATGCCCGCCAAATCCCGTAGCATTGCGGCGACTTGCGCAGACGTTAGACCGCCCCAAACTGGCGTGCCGGTTCCTGGCGCATATGCAGGGTCCATCGCATCAATGTCAAAGCTCAGATAAACGTTAGATTCTCCTATTATCTCTTTGATTTTGCTCACAATATCTGGCGCACTAGCCTCATGAACTTCTCGTGCTCCAATACGCCGAATACCCATTGGAGTATCATTGCTAATTCGAATGCCCACTTGAACTGACTTCTCGACATCGATCAGGCCTTCTTTCACCGCCTTATAGATGATTGTGCCACGATCGACCCGTGCGGGTTCATCATCAATCCAGGTGTCCGAATGCGCATCGAACTGCAAAAGCGCGAGCGGACCAAATTTCTTGGCGTGGGCGCGCAAAATTGGAAGAGTTATCGAATGATCCCCACCCAAGGTCAGACAGGACGTTTCTGTATCCAGAATACCGTCTATATGAGATTCAATAAGCACCGGAACATCCGCGACACGGGCATAATCAAATGCCATGTCACCGTAGTCGGCAATTGCAAACTCGCTCAATGGATCAAAACCCCAACCATACGGGGGATCTCCAGCTTGCAGCGTCGATGCTTCTCGAATTGCGCGGGGTCCAAACCGTGCACCAGAACGGTGCGTCACCGCTTGATCGAAAGGCACTCCAGTCACCGCAATATCAATGTCATCAAGCTCTTTGGTGAGCTTTCGACGCAAAAATGAGGACACACCGGAAAACACATTCTCATAGGCTAACCCACGTGGATCCTTCCGGGTGACTGCTACATCCACCTCATTGGCAGCATCTTCCAACGCCATCTTTGTCTCCCGCGGCTTTCTTTCAGCCATCAATATGATTTGCTCGCACCATGTAGACTCATCGGGTTGGCTGGTAAAAGGTGCACAGGGAAAATTCTGCAAAAAGACACCAGCATGACAATCACCACTGATCCCATTGGAAACACGCCTGACGGATTGCCAAGACTATTGGAAGTCATGCGCCGCCTACGAGACAAGGACACCGGCTGTCCCTGGGATATTGAGCAGGACTTTGCCTCAATCGCGCCCTACACTATCGAAGAAGCCTATGAAGTCGCCGACGCGATCGAGCGCACAAATTGGCCGGACCTGCAGGGGGAACTTGGCGATCTCTTGCTTCAGGTTGTTTACCACAGTCAGATGGCAGAAGAGTCCGGCCTGTTCACTTTCGATGACGTTGCCAAACGCATCTCTTCCAAGATGATCAGCCGTCACCCACATGTTTTTGGGTCTGAAAACAGGAACAAAAGCGCGGAACAACAAACCGCCGATTGGGAAAAAGCCAAAGCAGCTGAGCGCTCCAATGATGGCGAAAAGCGCACCTTGGACGGCGTGGCACTTGGATTACCAGCGCTGATGCGCGCCCTGAAACTGCAGAAAAGACTGTCCCGCGTCGGTTTTGACTGGGGTGAAACTGGTCCTGTTCTGGAAAAACTCATGGAAGAAATCCAAGAGCTGGAAGACGCCAAAAACATCTCCAAAGATGAAACCGAAGCCGAATTCGGCGATCTACTATTCGTTATGGTCAATCTTTCTCGCCACTGGGGCATTGACCCAGAGCAAGCGCTCAAACGCACAAATGCAAAAGTTGAAAGGCGGTTCGCAGCTATTGAAGACGAACTTGCAGGTTCTGGCAAATCACCAGCGGATTCCACGCTCGATGAGATGGATGCGTTATGGAACGAAATTAAGGCACGCGAGAAATAGCCGACTTTAATGATCAGATATTGACCCGACAAAAAGAGTCGGATTAATACCTCAGCGTGTCTTAAACCTTTGGAGTGTTTAATGCGAACCGCCCCTATCATGCTCGCCGTGTCGTTGATTGCAGCACCCGCATTCAGCGCCGAGGTCAATATCTACTCGTATCGCCAGCCGGAACTTATCCAGCCACTATTGGATGGGTTTACCCAAGAAACAGGCATCGAAACGAATGTTGCTTTTGTGAACAAGGGATTGGTCGAACGGCTTCTGGCAGAAGGCAAACGTTCTCCAGCCGACATCATTCTGACCACTGACATCAGCCGCCTAACCGAAGCTAAATCCGCAGGGGTCACTCAGCCCGTCAAAAGCGATGCGCTCTCGTCTTCAATTCCAGCAAACTTACGCGACCCCGCTGGTGAGTGGTTCGCGCTGACAACAAGGGCACGGATCATCTATGCCTCCAAAGATCGTGTCGCCCCCGGAGAAGTCACAACTTACGATGATCTGGCCGACCCAAAATGGAAAGGCCGCATCTGCACCCGCTCGGGCACTCATTCCTACACTCTTGGACTTCTGTCGGCTGTTATTGAACACGTTGGGCCTGAAACCGCAGAAAGCTGGCTTCAAGGCGTAAAGGCAAATCTGGCCAAGGCTCCCGAAGGTAATGACCGCGCGCAGGTCAAATCGATCTGGGCTGGTGAATGCGATATATCGATTGGAAACACCTACTACATGGGCGCAATGCTGAATGATCCGGATCAGCAAGACTGGGCAAACGCGGTTCGCATCGAGTTTCCGACATTCGCCGATAACAACCAAACCCATGTGAATGTTTCAGGTGTTGCCATGACAGCCAGCGCTCCCAATCGGGATAATGCGCTGAAATTCATGGAATACTTGGCATCCAACAACGCGCAATCCATCTTTGCATCCGCTGTCT
The DNA here is from genome assembly GCA_014075275.1 of Boseongicola sp. NCBI lineage: Bacteria > Pseudomonadati > Pseudomonadota > Alphaproteobacteria > Rhodobacterales > Paracoccaceae > Boseongicola > Boseongicola sp. The sequence goes on along the minus strand of CP046179.1, from coordinate 3,453,182 downwards.
ATGAATACCCTGCTAGTCCCGATGCTGATATTTCGGACTTAGTGGCGTCATGGGGTTCTTTCGATCCAGATCAAACAGATTTGGCGACAATTTCCCAGCACCGCGCCGAAGCTTTGAAGATAGTCGAACGTGTGGACTTTGATGGTGCTGCAGGCACAGATGGATAAGGCACTCTGATTGCCCACCCTATGGACATCAGTGCGACGTGCAGCCAATGTTCCGGCTCAATTCGGAGACCCACATGGCCGCCCCACGCAAAATTATCATAGATACTGATCCCGGCCAGGACGACGCCGTTGCCATTCTTCTGGCGCTGGCTTCACCAGATGAAGTTGACGTATTGGGTGTTGTCGCGGTCGCAGGCAACGTCCCTCTGAACCTCACTCAGAAGAACGCTCGCATCGTCTGTGAACTGGCTGGGCGTCCAGATGTTAGGGTCTTCGCTGGTTGCGATCAGCCTTTGTCACGCAAGCTGGTAACTGCCGAGCACGTTCACGGGAAAACCGGCTTGGACGGACCACAACTTCCAGAGCCAAATATGCCGCTGCAGGAGCAGCACGGCGTGGATTTTATCATCCAGACCCTTCGAAACGAAGAGCCCGGAACGGTTACCCTGGTTCCAATCGGCCCGCTAACGAACATCGCCCAAGCCTTTCAGCAGGCACCGGACATAGTCGATCGCGTTCAGGAGATCGTTCTGATGGGTGGCGCCTACTTCGAAGTCGGCAACAGCACACCCGCAGCCGAATTCAACATCTATGTCGATCCTGAAGCCGCTGAAATCGTTTTCAAATCTGGGGTCGAAATCGTCGTCATGCCGCTAGACCTCACCCACAAGGCCCTGACCAACGCCACGTGGGTTCAAGGAATGCGCGATCTTGGTACCGACGTCGGCCAAATGGTTGCAGAATGGACCGATTTTTTCGAAAGGTTCGACAAAGAAAAATACGGCTCCGAAGGCGCACCGCTACATGACCCCTGCACCGTGGCTTATCTGATCAACCCTTCTATGTTTTCGGGTCGCAAAGTGAATGTAGAGATTGAAACCTCCTCCGAACTTACACTCGGAATGACAGTTGCCGATTGGTGGGGCGTGACGGATCGCCCAGTCAACGCAATGTTCATGGGCGACATTGACAAAAAGATGTTCTTTGACCTTCTGACCGAAAGACTGGCGCGCCTTTAGTGACCATTTTAGATTTTGCCCAATTTCCAACCCCGCCTCATCCGAAACAACAATTCACAGCAATGACCCTGCACCGGAGCACTTCTGTTGACACAACTTCTGCATTTGGCCGATGAAAAATCCCTTGAGCGTATCGAGTCCATGGTCGAAGCCTATCATGCGTTCGAGGATATTTCGTCCACTCCCGAAACGCGCCGTGACGCCATTCTCCCATTGCTCAAAGGCTCTCCTCATGGCGCCATTTGGCTTGTAGGCCCGAAAATTGCACCAGTCGGCTATGTCGCCGTCAGTTTTGGCTGGTCAATCGAGATGGGCGGAATGGACGGTTTCATAGATGAGTTCTGGGTTCGGGAAAAAGTGCGCGGTCGGGGCATGGGCGGCGAAGCGCTTGGCGCTCTAATAAGCTCACTCCAGGATGCTGGTGTCAAAGCCCTGCATCTGGAAATCTCCAACGACAACACACCAGCACGCAACCTATACAAACGCTTGGGCTTTCAACGGCGCAGCTATGGACTGATGACGTGGACAGCGTGATGCAATCCCAATCGCACGGCCTATATTAACCAATATGTCCTTCACCGTTCCCTTCGATAACAGCTACGCCAAACTGCCTGATCGGTTTTACACCAGAATGTCCCCCATTCCGGTCCGCGAGCCCTCATTGATCGCTATGAACCAAGCCTTGGCCACTGAGCTGGGGTTGGATACTGCCGCACTGTCATCACCCGAAGGCATGGCAATGCTCGCAGGAAATGCGATGCCGTCCGAGGCAGCACCACTTGCGCAGGTCTACGCCGGTCATCAGTTCGGCGGCTGGTCGCCGCGCTTGGGCGACGGGCGTGCACTTCTTCTCGGCGAAATCGTTGCCCCAAACGGATCGCGATATGACCTCCAACTAAAGGGTTCCGGCCCAACACCCTATTCACGAATGGGCGATGGCCGCGCCTGGGTTGGCCCGGTTTTGCGTGAATATATCGTGTCTGAGGCCATGCACGCCTTGGGCGTTCCAACCACACGCGCTCTGGCTGCCGTCGCCACCGGCGAAACTGTTATCCGCGAGGCACCCCTGCCCGGAGCCATTTTGACGCGCGTCGCATCAAGTCATATCCGCGTCGGAACCTTTCAGTATTTTGCGTCGCAAAAAGATGTCGAAGCACTCGTACACTTGGCGGATCATGCTATTCAAAGGCACTTTCCAGATGCCCATGACGCTTTGGGCCTTCTAAATTCCGTCGTAGAAAAACAGGCCCGGTTGATCGCCAGATGGATGGGATTTGGCTTCATTCATGGTGTGATGAACACCGACAATATGACAATCTCGGGCGAAACTATCGACTATGGCCCCTGCGCATTTATGGATGAACACCATCCTCTACGCGTCTTTTCATCTATCGACCAACACGGCCGCTACGCCTATGCACGACAACCCGATATTGCCATGTGGAATCTGGCCCAGCTCGCCACGTCCCTTGTTCCGCTGATTGACAAAGTCGAAGATGCGCAGGCCAGCATTGACGCTTTCCCAGACATGTTCCGCTCCGAGTGGCTAAAAGTATTCCGCGCCAAACTGGGCCTCCAGTCCAGTGAAGATGGCGACGAAGAACTCATTCACGATCTCATGAATAGAATGGCAAAAGGCCAGGCCGACTTCACGAACACCTTCAGGTCATTGGGAGACGACAACGCAAAAGACCAGTTTTTGCAGCCAGAGTTCTACACTGAATGGCAGCAAAAATGGCGGGACCGTCTTGACCACGAACAAACAACTCCAGAAGACCGCCTGCCAGAACTTCATCGCGTCAATCCCGCATTTATCGCACGCACTCATCGGATCGAAGAAGCTATTCAAGCCGGCGTAGATGGTGACTATTCCGTTTTTGAACGACTGAACGCCGCACTGTCTGACCCATTCGCTGACCTGGATGCTTTCAAAGACCTGACCCGCCCACCAAGCGACGGCGAAAGAGTGCCTCAAACATTCTGCGGAACGTAATTCTCACCAAGTCTTATCACAGTGCGGGCTTTCCCTGATAAGCACCTTGCCCTAAAACGAAAACTCAGGCGCAGTAAGGAGGGGACATGCCCGATACCATTATCGAGCGATGCGAAGAGCAAGGACTGCGCTTAACCGACCAGCGACGCACGATTGCATCTGTCCTGGAAGAAGCCGACGACCACCCAGACGTCGAAGAGCTTTACGCGCGCGCCAGCGGCGTCGATCCCAAGATCTCGCTTGCGACAGTTTACCGAACAGTAAAACTCTTTGAAGAGGCTGGCATCCTTGAAAAATTAGAGTTTCGCGACGGCCGGGCACGGTACGAAGACGCCGAACGTGACCATCACGACCACCTGATTGATCTGCATTCAGGCGAAGTCATAGAATTTGTCGATGCCGAAATCGAAGCCCTGCAGGAAAAGATCGCCGACAAACTGGGGTTCGAATTGCGTGGCCATCGACTAGAACTTTATGGCGTCCCTAAGAAATCTGATTGATCACTCAAGTTGCTGTCGTTTCGCGGCAAGCCACCGTTTCTCATCATCACTGCTCGACAATTTTATTGCCATGTCCATCGCGTCACGCGCAGCCGTTTTAGTTCCTGCCCGCGCCTCCAGTTCCGCCAATGCAGCGTAGTAAGGCTGATAACGCGGAAGTTCTTCTTTCAACCCGCGCACTTCACTCAATGCCAGATCCAATGATCCGGTTTCGGCTAATGCCACTGCGCGATTCAACCGAACAACCGGCGAAGGCTGGAACTCAAGCAACCGATCATACAGCAACACAATCTGCGCCCAATCCGTGCCGACGTCTGAATCAGACTGGACGTGCAGCGCATGGATTGCCGCCTGACATTGGAATGGTCCAACATTCTGACGCGCAACTGCGGCATCCAGAACATTTAACCCTTCTGATATCATGGCATCGTCCCAAAGCCTTCGGTCTTGCTGATCCAACGGAATAAATCCCCGACCAGTCTGATGACGTGCACCGTGCCTGGCGTGGGTCAATAGCATCAGAGCAAGCAGCCCTTCTATTTCCGACTCTTCCGGTGCCAGCTGGCACATTAGTCTGGCCAAAAAAATCGCTTCATCGCACAACCGATTTCGGATCGGAGCTTCGCCCGCCCCTGCCGTCCAACCTTCGTTGAAAATCAAATAGATAACGGTCAACACTGAACCGAGCCTGGCATCCCAATCAGCTCTTTCGGGAACAACATACGGTATTGTCGCTGCTCCAATTTTTGACCTCGCTCGCGACAGCCGCTGCCCAATATTCACTTCAGAGTCTAAAAATGCGCGCGCAATTTCCCGCGTCGTTAGCCCGCCTACGGTGCGCAATGTCAGTGCAATGCGGGTCTTTTCCTCAAGCGCCGGGTGACAGCAGGTAAATATCAACCGCAACCGCTCATCCGGAATCTCCTCAGGCTTCGCATTACGGGATTCCTGATCTTCTTCCATCAAACGCTCGATGTCCGGGGCTCTGGCCGCCAACCTTCTGCCTCGCCGAATACGGTCAATGGCCGAGCGCCGCCCAACCTGAAGCAGCCACCCCTTTGGCGATCTGGGAATGCCACTGCGTTTCCAATGCACCAACGCACGTTCAACAGCATCGCTCAAACAATCTTCGGCCAAATCAAAGTCGCCGACGGCACCGATAAGCGCCGCCAGCAATTGTCCGCGATCTTTCCGCAAGATACCGCCAAGGACATCCGCCAGATCACTGTCGGCTTTATCTTCAGCCAAGTTCCATGATCGGGCGCACTTCGATTGTGCCCACCTCGGCCGTTGGTATCATGGCCGCAAGCTCAATCGCCTCGTCCAAATCTTTGCAATCAAATACATAATACCCGCCCAGCCGCTCCTTGGTCTCAGCAAAAGGCCCGTCAATGGTTTCGGTCTTACCGTCACGAACGCGCACCGATGTTGCGGTTTCGGTGTGCTGCAGCGGCTCCCCCGCCAATAAAACACCGCGCTCGCGATACGTTTGCGTCACCTCGAAATACCTCTTCATGAAGTCGTCACCTTCGGGTGTTCCAGGTTGGGGGGCCGTTCCGTCGGCTGCGTAAATTAGTGCAATATAACGCATTGATCTTCTCCTACTTCAGTTGAAAGTCTCTAGAATTCGATTTCGTCACGCAAGGCCTAGGCAATGCCCGCCATCAGCACGTAGACAATCGGAATTGTCATGGCTGCATAAGTCGCTAGTTGCCCACCAATTCGGGCGGCAAAAACCCCGCCGTCTTCCGCAATACCAAACGGATGCACCAATCGGCCTGCCACCAGCAACACCCCAGCCACATGAAGCCATGTGGCGCTCAGGCCGCTGATTTCTGCAAGAGCCATCAGTATCAAAGCGAACGGAACATATTCGGCCATATTGCCGTGCCGCCTCATCGCCACAACCATCTGGATGTTCCCACCATCTCCGGTTCCGACACCGGTCTTGCTACGAACCGAGCTGACATACCCCGAGAATGCGATGAAGATGATGCCCAAAAATGCGGCGTATAGGGCTGTAATTGCGACTGACATAAGTGCCTCCTTTCGTTGGTCGTCAAACTAAAGACGAACGAGGATCGACATTTTCGACATCGCTTCAAAATTTTTTTAAACTAATTAGGCCCGCTTCAAAGCCATCACAGCATTCAGACCACCAAATGCGAACGCATTGGACAGTGCAAAGGTTACTTTGGCCTCTCGCGCCGTATTGGGAACAACATCCAGCGCGCATTCCGGGTCCGGCTCTTCATAGCCAATCGTTGGCGCGACAATTCCATCTTTCAAAGCCATCAAAACTGCCAGCAGCTCAACGGCACCGGTCCCACCAATCAAATGCCCATGCATCGACTTGGTCGACGAGATCATAACCTTGTCTGCGTGCCGCCCCAGAACATTTGCCACTGCCGCACATTCCGTCTTGTCATTGGCCGCCGTGCCAGTCCCATGAGCATTGATATAGTCGACCATGTCTGCATCGATTTTGGCATCCCTCAGTGCACCCCGAATTGCACGGGCGGCACCCTGTTGGCTTGGCATCACAATATCAGCGGCATCAGAAGTCATCGAAAATCCCACGACCTCCGCCAGTATCTCGGCGCCACGAGCCACGGCGCGCTCACGCTCTTCAAAAACGTACACCCCTGCGCCCTCGCCTTGAACCATCCCGTTACGGTTCGCACTAAACGGCCGACAAGCGTCTTTGGACATGACACGCAGTCCTTCCCACGCCTTAACCCCACCAAAACACAGCATCGACTCCGAACCGCCTGTGATCATAACCTCTGCGCCACCATTGCGGATCAACCAGAACGCCTGACCCATGGCGTGATTGGACGAAGCGCAAGCTGTCGCAACGGTGAATGACGGCCCCTTTAGGTTCCACGTCATCGACACATGCGATGCGGCAGCATTGTTCATTAGCTTTGGCACAATGAACGGATGAACTCGGTTCTTACCCTGCTCATACACAGCGCGATAATTTTCGTCCTGCGTGGTCAAGCCGCCGCCGGATGTGCCCAGAACCACACCTGACTCAGCCGCCAATGTGCCTTCGAACACCAGCCCCGACTGCGCAATCGCCTGACGCGCGGCTATCAGCGTAAATTGAGTAAATCGGTCGTAAAGCGCCTGTTGCTGCCTGTTGAACTCGGCATCCGGATCATACTCCTTAACCTGTCCGCCGATGCGTATGGACAGACGCTCAACATCGCGAATATCCAAGTCACCAATGCCGCACCGCCCTTCGCGCATAGCTTCAAACGTTTCTGCAACCGAATGCCCTAGCGGGTTAATCGTCCCGGCACCGGTTATGACAACGCGACGCATCTACGACGTCTGGTCCGCAACCAGCTTTTCAACTGCCGCAACAACCGCCGAGACCGAAGTGATATCAAAATCAGATTTTTCTGGCTCGTTCGCATTGAATGGAACCTGAATGTCAAACTCTTCCTCGATAGAAAAGATCGCCTCGACCAGGCCCATACTGTCGATGCCCAGATCATCCAGGGATTGACCGCGATCAACGTCAGACACCTCCAAGACAGCTTGGTCAGCAATTATTCGGATCACACGCTCTGCTATATCGTTGCTCATCTCAACCTGCCTGTGAATTTGGCTCCAGAAGTGTGGCGACTATCTAGTCATCCCCATCTTGGTTTGAAACAGATTTCTTTAACGCTTTGATGTCATCCAACATGCGCGGCAATCTGCGCCAGTTACGACTGGCCTCCAGATATTGGTCCATTTTCATCGCAGGATACCCAAGAACCACACGTCCAGCAGGCACCTTCGACATCATCTTCGAGGCGCCGCCAGCGACCACATCATCGCCGACAAATATGTTATCAGACACACCACACTGTCCGCCCATGACCACGCGATCTCCAATGGTCGTCGAACCGGCGATCCCCACTTGCGCGCACAGCAATGTGTCATCGCCGACGATCACATTATGCCCGATCTGAACAAGGTTATCCAACTTCGTGCGATTGCCGATCTGCGTCGCACGAATAGTTCCCGCATCTATACAAGTGTTCGCACCGACTTCGACGTCATCGCCGATTTTCACGGAACCTAGCGAGTGAATACGCGTCCAGCTGGCGTTCAACGCGTTCGCATCTTTCCCCAGCGACTGTCGCGCATCCTCTACCCGGCTTTTCTCGGGTGTAACAAAACTAAAGCCGTCTCCGCCAATTACCGCACCCGGCTGACAAATGAACCGGTCGCCAATTCGGACACGGGCTGAAATTCTGACGCCAGAGTGGATCAAGGCGCTGTCGCCAATCTCAACTTCCTCTGCGATGTAAACATGCGCGGCAATTCGGGCGTTCGTCCCTATCTGCGAGCGCGCACCGATCACTGCCAATGGCCCGATTGCGACACCGCAACCAATAATAGCTGTTTCATGGATGACGGCAGAGGGATGAACGCCCGCTTCGATCTCAGGCCCGGAATCCATCAGCGCTGTTAACCCCGACATTGCATAACGCGCGCGAGGCACCACCAACGCTGCCTTCAGTCCAAATGACTGCCAGTCTGCATCTTCCCAAACAATGGCCGCCAATGCTGAACCAGAAGCAAGGCCATCGGCGTATTTCGGATCCATTGCTAACGCCAAATCCGAAACGCCCGCACTGGCCGGCTCCGAGGCTCCGCTGATGACTATATCACCATCACCAAACAGCACCGCATCCAGCGCCTTGGCAATTTCACTGACGGTAAAGTTCATAGGCCGCCCCTTTCGGGAAAGAATTAGCCGCGAACGGACCCCAATGCCACCCCGGCATTCTCCAACGCGCGCCAAATCTTGGAATCGCGTCGATAAACGTCACCGCGGAATTGGATCTTGCGCTTGGGTTCGGTGAAGGCTGTTCGATAGACCAGATGCACGGGCACCGGCTCTTTCAGATTCACAAAACTTTCTTCACCAGTTCTCAGAAGACGGGCAAAGAACCCCTTAGGGTCATTCGTCTGCCGCGCCAGCAGGGCATAGGCAAAGTCAAACGGATCGCGAAGCCGAATGCACCCGTGGCTAAAGTCCCGCTTCTCACGCCCAAAAAGACTCTTCGCTGGCGTGTCGTGTAAATAAATGTTGTGTCGGTTCGGGAACATGAACTTCACAAGTCCAAGCGCGTTGCCTTGGCTAGGCGGCTCCTTAAGACGGAAGGGGAAATTTTCCTCATCGAAATCGTTGAAGTCCAAACCCGTGCGCGGAACAACCTGATCACTGGTCTTGTCCAGCAAGTTTAGGTGTGAGACCGCATAAGGGTCTTCACGCAGCATCGGCAGGTATTCTTTGATAGTGATTGATTCCGGCACATTCCACGTTGGATTGATCACCATGTATTCCATAACGTCCGAGAACTCGGGGCTACGTCGATCATCGGCATTCATCCCGACAACAGAGCGGGTTTTGAACGTGATCTTACCGTTGTCGATAATGCGCGCATGGAAATCAGTCAGGTTAACCCAAACGTGACGCTTGCCCAGCGGCATGTTCAACCAACGCTCGCGTTCCATGGCAACAATAATCTGGCTCAACCGCGTTTCGGCCTGTGTGTTAATGGCTGCAAGAGTCCGCGGCCCAACAACACCATCGGTGTTCAGCCCATGGTCTTGCTGAAACTCTGCAACCGCCTTGACCATTTTCTCGTTGAAAACTTTTGTCGACGTACGCTTCAGATAACCCATGGCAATCAGGCGATTGCGCAATTGAATGACAGCGTTGCCACTCGCGCCCGGTTCCAGCTTCTTAGCCGAAACTTTGCCGCCCCATCCGCCACGCGCAACGATCTTCTCAAAGCGCAATTTCTCTTTCATGAGGCGCGCATATTCTGGCGCTTTTGGTGGCAAACTTTTGATAAAGCCTGCGGCATTGGACTTCTCAAATGCAGAAAGAATAGATTGACGCGAGCGCAATGGAACTTCACGCGGCATCTCTTCATCGATACGACGCGGATTTAGAATGCCCGTTTGCACATCGCGCGCGTAATCTAGGAACATCCGGCTCAATTCAACATCAAGTTTACCCAGCTCCCGCTGAGAAGACACCGACCGTAATTTCGACTTTAGCGCATCCGCCTGATACTTTTCAGCTGGCAACCCATGGGTTGCCGCCGCCGCAATTGCTTTCAGAAATGCCTCGCGTCGCGCACGATCCTGTCGGCGTTTTCCGGTCCAGATCTGCTTGTAGCCAATCGATTTATAGAACCCGGCAATCGCTTTGTCTTTGGACGAGAACTCTGCAATCGACTGCATAACTGCCGTTGTCGAGGCAAACGCTGGAAAACCGCTCACAAGCGGCAACAAAACTCCCGAGGCAACGCCTAGGGTGAAATCTCTCTTCGAAATATGCATGGCAGTCTCAACTCGTCCCATCAAATTCTGGCCCCCACCGCTAATATATGTGCGGTAAACAGATGATTGCTGTCCACTCACTTTCCCGACAGACAGTTAATTTCAAGGCATCCAGCTCAGGTCTGCGGCAAAACGGTCACGAAAATCGCAAGACATTCAAAATGAGCAATATTTCGCCGATTCTAGCGAAATATTTCAAACTGCAACCAACCAAGGTTCACTTGTGAACTTCTTCATGCAATACAAATCGGGCACTTGGGGATGGGCGTGCGCATCGCGTGGTATGATCGTGGTGCTGGAAGACGGGACAAATACTGAATGACGACGACAAGCTCGAAGGGCATTTCGCGGCGCAATCTACTTGGCGCATTTGCTGCAACGGCGGTCGCTTCGGCTCCGACTTACTCCAATGCTTTTGGTCTGCTCCGTGGCGCTGGCGATATCCGCCGCATCAACCTTCACTCTGGTCGCAGTGGCGAAAGCATCAATACCATCTACTGGATCGAAGGCGAATACATTCCCGAGGCACTGGCCGAGGTGAACCGGTTCATGCGCGATTGGCGCACTGGCGGGGTCATCAACATCGATACCAGAACAGTCGACATCATCGCGGCATCCCACAACCTTCTTGATGCGGACTCTCCGTTCCTGATGTTGTCCGGATACCGGTCGCCCACGACGAACAACATGCTGCGTTCACGCTCGCGTTCGGTCGCACGGAACTCTCTTCATATGAAGGGACAGGCGGCGGATTTACGTCTCAGTGGTCGTAGCGTGTCTCAGATTGCTCGCGCCGCAATCTCTTGTTCAGCCGGCGGTGTTGGCAAATATTCCAGATCGAACTTTGTTCATGTGGATTGTGGACCGATCCGCGTTTGGGGCAGATAAGCCTGCTTTAGCGGCGATTAAAAACCGCGTCACAACGCCATTATCGCTATGACGCACCTTGTGCTGCGCGAAACCATTCAACAATCTTTCGGCGCGCCTCATCGTCCATTTGAACTGCATTCGGTGGCGGCATCGCATGGCTGACGCCTGCTTGCAGAAAGACCGGCTGCGCATGTCTAAGGACATCTGACCGGGTTTCCAGCACCACACCTTTCGGCGGCCAGAGCAGGCCCGTCCAAACCGGTTCTCGTGCGTGACACATCGAGCAATTTCCTATCACCGCATCATAGGCTTCGTCGAACCCATCTGCCGATGCATAGACCAATTCAGTTGGCGTAAGCGCGCGCGCTTCTGCCTCTTCATAAGTCTCGCCCATGGATGCCGTCGATAGCCACGCAATGATGATGAACAAAATGACAGTTACTGCCCAAGTCCAGTGCGGCCCCTTCCCCGTCGCGTGCAAGGTATTGAAGTAATGGCGGATCGTGACACCGGTCAGAAAGATCAAACTGGCGATGATCCAATTGTAGTCGGTGGCAAACGCCAAGGGGTAATGGTTCGACAACATCAGAAAGACCACCGGCAGGGTCAGATAGTTGTTATGTGTCGACCGTAGCTTTGCGATCTTCCCGTATTTTGGATCCGGCAGACGTCCTTCCTGCAGATCCTTCACCACGATCCGCTGGTTCGGCATGATGATGAAAAACACATTCGCTGTCATGATCGTTGCAGTAAATGCACCAAGATGCAGCAGCGCCGCCCGTCCCGTGAATATTTGGTTATAGCCCCAGGACATCACAACCAGAATGACAAACAGCAACACCATCAATGCCGTCGGGGTCTCACCCAACTTCGATTTGCACAAGAAATCATAGCAAATCCAACCGATCGTCAGCGATCCACCAGAAATCAAAATGCCGTGCCACAGAGAAAGGTCAGCTTTGGTCGGGTCCAGCAAATACAGCTCGCCGCCAACCCAGTAGACAACCATCAATAAAGCCGCGCCAGACAGCCAGGTTGCATAGCTTTCCCATTTAAACCACACCAGATGCTCTGGCATGTTTTCGGGCGCCACCAAATATTTGTTGATGTGATAGAATCCGCCGCCGTGGACTTGCCACTCTTCGCCATGAGCGCCCTCCGGCAAATGCGGTGTTTTCCGCAATCCAAGATCCAGCGCCACAAAATAGAACGACGATCCAATCCAGGCTATCGCGGTGATGACATGCAGCCAACGGACTGCAAAACCGACCCAATCCCACATCACCACAAAATCATACATGACCGCCTCCTTAAGATTCGCATCACCACTCTAGTTGCGAAGCGATTATTCTGGTATTGATGGCAAAATCCAAGCTGTATCAAAAATAGCCGAACAATGTCGTACTTTGATAACATCCGAACCTTCGTACGTGTTTACGAATTGGGCAGCATGTCAGCCGCCGGACGCGACTTGCGAATTTCGCCAGCCGTGACATCCTCACGCATTTCCCAATTGGAAGAACACCTGCGCGTCCGACTGTTCCAAAGAACAACTCGCAGCCTCACGCCAACCGAACAGGGCAAAGTCTTTTACAGTGGTGCCCGTGAAGTGCTCGAGTCCGTGGAAAATGCCGAAGCCCAGGTCGTCAATATCACTGACAACCCCAAAGGCTCGATTTATGTTGCAGCGCCCCTGGGGGCTGGCCGACGCTTGATCGCACCACTCGTTCCGGCGTTTTTGAAGGAGTACCCAGATGTCAGCGTTCGCCTGCGCCTCACTGACCGTAAAGTCGACCTCACCACCGAAGGGCTGGATCTGGCATTCTTCCTGGGCCAACCCGAGGACAGCAACCTGCGCATACGGAAAATCGCCGACGTCGAACGGGTTCTCGTCGCCGCACCGTCTTACGTTGAAGCCCGAGGAAATCCTGCCAGCGGCGATGATCTCATTCGCGACAGCCACGAATGCCTCAGTCTAAGGTTCCCAGGTGCCACCGAATTCCAATGGAACCTGAATACCGATGAAGGCCCCAAGCGTTTCCGCGTTTCCGGGCGTTTCGAATGCGATGATGGTGACGTCTTGGTCGACTGGGCTTTGGGCGGACACGGCATCGCCATGAAACCCCGCTTTGAAGTATCCGATCATCTAAACACCGGAAAACTGGTCATTGTGGCAACGAAAACGCCGCCGACGCCAATTCAGATAGCATGCTTATTTACGCACCGGCGCATGCAGGACCCAAAAACCAGACTGTTCATGGAATTCATGATCAGCCGCATCTCGGCTGTTGTAAAAGAAACCTGATCTGAATCAATAGTTTAGTGGGTGTCTCATTCACGATCGGTCAAAAGTCCACTTCAATCGCCAGTCCCTTTTCGACTGCAAGTTCAACCACCCGCGCCGCAACCGCCAGATCTTGCAGGCCCACTCCGGTCCCATCATACAAGGTAATCTCATCAGCATCCACGCGCCCTGGATGCGTCCCATTGATAACCGCACCGATCTGATTGACATCGCTTTCGTCAATGAGACCTTTGCTGACGGCGTGTTGTGCCTCGCCGATGCTGACTGATTGCGCCACCTCGTCGGTAAACACCGTCGCACGCTTCAAAAGCGCAGCTTCAACCTCTTGCTTGCCCTTGGTGTCGGTGCCCATACAGGCAATATGCGTGCCTCCGCTGACCTGATCAGCGCCCAGAATTGCGTAAATGACGACGTAATCGAAATGATCACATCCGCCTCATGCATCCCGTCCAACTCCACAGCTTCAAACGGCAACCCAGCCTTCGACGCCACACCCTCAAGGTTCTTCAACATCTCTGGATGCAGATTCCAGCCTATGACCTTTTCGAATTTTCTCTGCTCCAATGCGGCTCGCAACTGGAACGTCGCCTGATGCCCGGCGCCAATCATCCCCATGATCTTCGCATCTTCCCGCGCCAGGTGCTTGATTGACACCGACGAAGCCGCTGCTGTCCTGAGCGCCGTCAAAAGGTTGCCACCAACCATCGCTTTCACCTTGCCGGTATCGGGATCGAACAGGAACACGGTCGACTGGTGGTTAATAATCCCATGTGTCGCCAGATTGTTGGGCCAGTATCCCCCAGCCTTCAGTCCCAACGACTTCCCCAAACGGTCGAACCCACCTTTGAATCCATACAGAGCATCTTCATACCCAATCGCCTCTCGCACGACCGGAAAGTTGTAGGCATCGCCTGATGCCATGGCCGCAAAAACATTTTCAACGGCTTCAAATGCAGCATCGCGAGTCATCAACTCGGCAATGTCGCGCTCGGGAACGATCAGCATCTTTTGTCCTTCATTTTTGGAAATTCGCGGTCCGCCTGCAGCAAACGGACACCCGCCGAACGACCAGTATCAATAGGCCTTGGCCGCGCGCTGAAACGGGCCAAACCGTCTCAACCGTGCCATTTCGCACGCCCACATACCAATCGTGAACGTTGCAAGTCGGATCACAATGTCCGGGCACCAGACGCAGTTTGTCGTTAACCTTCAGATTGCCGTCCGTGTCCATGACCACACCATGCTCATCAGAGCATTTGATGTATTCCACATCGTCGCGCCCAAATACCACGGGCAACCCACTATCCACCGACTGCGCTTTCAATCCGGCGTCGACAATTGCTTTGTCAACCTTCGCATGGCTCATAACCGTGGACAGAATAAACAAGGCATTCTCCCACTCGCCCGCGTCTATCCTGTTGCCATCTGCATCCAGGATACGCCCATAGTCGGCATCCATGAACGCATAAGAACCACACTGCAACTCGTTGTAAACGTTCGAATTACTTTCAAAGTAATAAGACCCTGTTCCGCCGCCGCCAACGATATCGCACTCCAACCCCTCGGCCTTCAGCCCGTCAACTGCATCCGCCACCTGGGCAATGGCTGTATCCAGCTTGCCCCTGCGATCTTCATAGCTGTCCATATGTTGCATTGCGCCCTGATAGGCCTGAATACCGGCAAACTTCAGACCATCAGCTGCATCGATTAGCTTTGCAATTTCAACGACTGCTGGCGTCGTGGTCACTCCACACCGCCCGGCACCACAGTCAATTTCAACCAGCGCTTCAATCTCGGTGCCATGCTTCTGCGCCGCTGCCGCCAGGTCGGCAACATTCGCCGGGTCATCGACACAGACAAGAACACGCGCGCCCAACTTTGGCATCGCAGCAAGCCGGTCAATCTTCCGCAAATCTGTCACTTGGTTCGACACCATGACATCCTTGATGCCGCCACGCGCAAATACCTCTGCCTCGCTCACTTTCTGACAGCAAACGCCGCAGGCGCCGCCAAGCTCAATCTGCAATCTCGCAACATCAACAGATTTATGCATCTTGCCGTGAACGCGGTGACGCATCCCGTGCGCCTTCGCATAGTCGCCCATCTTTTTGATGTTGCGCTCCAGCGCGTCCAGATCAAGCACCAGGCTCGGCGTTTGAATGTCACGCTCGCTCATCCCCGGAACCGCTGGAATATCATATCCAACTTCAAAGTCGGAAAAATCCGATTGTACGTTCATTTTCAGTCCTCACTTATTCCAGGGCAGCGCGCCCAAATCGACGTTCCCGCCTGTAATGATGATGCCGACCCGCTTTCCTGCAAATCGGTCTTTGTTCTTCAAAATTGTGGCCAAAGGCACAGCACTGCTTGGCTCCATAACGATTTTCATGCGGCTCCAGATCAGTTCCATCGCATCAATTATCTCGTCTTCCGATGCTGTCAGAATATCAGCCACATGGTTCGAAACAAAATGCCACGTCAGTTCTTTCAGCGGCACTTTCAGCCCATCGGCCACCGTCACTGGCGCGTCATCCGCAATGATATGCCCGGCCTTAAAGCTGCGATACGCATCATCCGCCTGCTCGGGCTCTGCTGCAATGATCTCTGTTTCTGGTGCAATGTTCGACAACGTCAGGCATGTACCTGAAATCATTCCACCGCCCCCAATTGGCGCAACCACCGCATCCAATGAACCGACTTGGTCGACTAGTTCACGAGAGCACGTCCCCTGCCCGCTGATCACGCGCGGATCATTATACGGATGCACAAAATCTCCACCAGTCGCGGCCTGAACTTCAGCAAATACGGCCTCGCGACTCGACGTAGAAGGCTCGCATTCCGTAATCACCCCACCATATCCGATAACCGCGTCCTTCTTCGCCTGTGGCGCGGTGCGCGGCATGACGACGTTGCAGGGAATGCCCCTGCGCCCGGCCGCATAGCTCAACGACAGCGCATGATTTCCCGATGAATGGGTGCAAACGCCTCGTTCCGCCGCTTCTTCAGAAAGCCCGAAAACCGCATTGGACGCGCCCCGCACCTTGAACGCCCCGGCCTTCTGAAAGTTCTCACATTTGAAAAACAATTCAGCGCCAGTCAGATCATTCAGGAAAGTCGACGTCAAAACCGGTGTGCGATGGATGTAGGGCGCAACTCGCTCGTGCGCCTCAAGAACATCCTCATAAGTCGGTATATACATGCGATCCTCCCGTCAGGCCGCCTGTTGCGCCTGGGCCGGATGGCTGCGGTAGAACTCCTGTGCCGCCGCAACTCCTGAACCCAATTTGATATCCAATCCAAGGTCAGCCATGCACATTTCCGCGGTCGCAATTCCGCTCAAAGTCATGACATCGGTCAGACTACCAAGATGACCGATGCGGAAAACTTTCCCGGCCACTTCACCCAGCCCAACACCAAAAGCCACACCGTATGTCTTAGCCGCATGGGTGACAATGTCAGTCGCATTGAACCCTTCCGGCGTGCAAACTGCACTGACTGTATCCGAGTAAAACTCGGGCTTGGTTGCACAAAGGCGCAGATCCCAAGCCGCCGTGGCCGCCCGAACGCCCTCAGCAATACGCCTGTGGCGGGCGAAAACGTTCTCCAGCCCTTCTTCCAGCAACATGTCCGTCGCCAGCTTCAAACCATTCATCAATCCAACGGGCGGCGTGTAAGGAAATGCATTGGCGGCATACCCATTTGCCATATCCCCAATATCGAAAAAGGTTCTTGGCAACGATGCCGTATTCCTTGCCTCCATAGCTTTCTGAGAAAATCCCAGAATGGCCAGTCCGGCAGGCAGCATGAAGCCCTTCTGACTGCCCGCAACGGCAATATCGACGCCCCACTCATCGAACCGGAAATCCATCGAGGCGATGGATGAAACACCATCAACAAAAAGCAACGCCGGATGACCAGCCGCATCCAATGCCCGACGCACGGCCGCGATATCGGACTTAACGCCCGTCGCGGTTTCATTGTGCGTGGCAAGAACCGCCTTGATCTGATGGCCGGTGTCTGCCGTCAAAACTTCTTCAAACCGATCAGCGGGCAACCCATCACCCCAAGCAGTTTCCACAACCTGAACTTCTAGTTCATGCCGTTGGCACATGTCGATCCAGCGATGGCTGAACATGCCATTGCGCGCGGAGAGAACTTTGTCGCCTGCTGAAAGGGTATTGGACAACGCCGTTTCCCAACCACCGGTTCCGGTAGACGGAAAGATGAAGACCTGAGCCGAGTCCGACTTCAGGATGCGCTGCACATTTTCCAAACAGGGATTCAAAATACCGCCGAACACCGGCGAGCGGTGATCGATCGTCGGCATATAGCACGCCTTGCGAATTTCTTCCGGCATGTTGGTTGGGCCGGGAATAAAGACTGGATTTTGAAAGCTCATGACCATCTCCATCAAACATTTCCACCACCATAAGTTGGTATTTCTTCGTCAACAATTTTTTCGAAATCCGTTCACTTCCACTCGCCTTCCAATTTAATTCAACATTGCCAAACTCTTACATTTTTCATATAATGAATATGTTTTTCAAAAAAATACCGAGACAGTTTATGAATTCTCCGAAAGATCACCCCCAATCACCCCGGCGCGCCCGCGGTCGGCCTCGCGACTGGCACGATAAGTCGGATCAAAACACCATAAAGTCCTTGGACCGAGCGATGGAGATCTTCGAGTATCTCAGCGAAACTTCAGGCAAGCCGCTTTCGGCACTTTCCTCCGAGATGAACCAGTCTCCTGCCACCGTCTACCGGGTTCTGACGACGCTTCAGCAGCGCCAGTTGGTCGAGTTCGACGCGACTGATCAAACCTGGCACATTGGCCCCCAGGCGTTCGTCATCGGAGCGAAATTTCTGCGCCGCACCAGCCTTGTCGACCGCGCCCGCCTAATCCTACGCCAACTGATGGAAGAAACAGGCGAAACCGCGAACCTTGGCGTTGAACAGGGTCCGAACGTCCTGTTCGTCAGCCAGGTCGAGACCCATGAGAATATCCGCGCCTTTTTTCCCCCTGGAACATTATCGCCTCTGCACGCATCCGGTATCGGCAAGGCACTGCTTGCCAACAAAGAGCCAGGATGGATTGCAAAATCACTCGGCCACACTCCGTTGGAAGAATTCACACCCCAAACGATCACCAATCTCGAACAATTGGCGGACGATCTGAAAGTCACTCGAGACCGAGGGTATGCCTTTGACGCCGAAGAGAAAAACTTGGGCATGCGCTGCATTGCAGCTGCCGTTTTCGACATGCACGGCGAAGCAGTGGCAGGCATTTCCGTATCCGGCCCCACAAGTCGCGTCGGCCACGACCAAATCGACCGATTAGCAATCGCAGTGGTCGACGCTGCTCAGAATCTGACCCGTGCAATTGGGGGGCACTGGCGATAAGCCAAAGTCTCCAAACCTCAGATGGTCAACGCCATGTGTCGGTTAACGTCTTTGTAGAGCAGATACCGAAACTTCCCGGGCCCGCCAGCATAACACGCTTGCGGGCAAAACGCGCGCAGCCACAT
Organism: Boseongicola sp.; assembly: GCA_014075275.1. Classification (NCBI taxonomy): domain Bacteria; kingdom Pseudomonadati; phylum Pseudomonadota; class Alphaproteobacteria; order Rhodobacterales; family Paracoccaceae; genus Boseongicola; species Boseongicola sp. Next base: position 3,434,440 of record CP046179.1, on the reverse strand, counting down.
ATAGTCGCCCGCTTCAACCTCAACCCAATCCTGATTAAGCCGGTACACCGCCTTGCCTTCTAAAACATAAAGCCCGTGTTCCATCACATGGGTTTCGGCAAATGGAATGACCGCACCAGGATCGAACGAAACGACCGTAACATGCATGTCATACCGCATGTCGGTCACATCAAAGAACCGTGTCGTCGCCCATTTCCCGTCCGTTCCGGGCATCTCTGTCGGCGCAATGTCATTTTCATTTAGTATCAACACATCCGGCAGGGATAGCCCCTCAACATGCTGATATTTCTTCCGGATCCAATGAAACCGCAGCGTCTGATCGCTGTCATTTTTCAGCATCCAGGCTTTGCCCGGTGGCAAAAATGCAAACCCGCCCACTTCCAGAATGTGACTTTGCCCATCCACGGTCAAAGTCGCCTGTCCATCGACCACAAACAAGGCGGCTTCCGCCTCGGGGTCGATCTCAGGCCGCTCAGATCCACCTCCTGCAGATACTTCCATAATGTATTGCGAGAATGTCTCTGCAAATCCACTCAATGGCCGCGACAATACCCATAGTCGTGTCTTTTCCCAAAACGGCAACTGACTCGTCACGATATCGCGCATCGTGCCTTTGGGAATGACCGCATAAGCATCTGTAAAAACAGCGCGGTCGGTCAACAATTGTGACTGATCAGGGTGCCCGCCATCGGGCGCATAGTATGTCCGGGACATTCACAGACTTTCATTCGAAACTCGTTCCCACCCAATATGATCGCCCAGCCAAACACTCGCCACCCACAGTCCTTGGACAACACCTTCCTGCAAGATTTGAAAATCCGACACATCAGCGCGGTCAAACCACCTTCATAGATAACTCATATCTTTCAGAGGCATAACAAGCAGAATATATTGCCTGCGCACTCATGGCAGCGTATTGCAATCGCATGAATCCTGACGGTCGTTCAACGATGCCTGACAGTTCCATTCATGTTTACCTTCATGTTATCCATCCGCATGAGCGCCCATTATGACACCATCGGATTGAATTACGCGAACCTGCGAATGCCGGATCCGCGTATTGCACGTGTTATCAATGAAGCCCTCGGCGACGCCCAAACCATTTTGAATGTTGGCGCCGGCACAGGCTCCTATGAACCCGCCGACCGAGATGTAACAGCGGTTGAACCTTCCGCCGAAATGATAGCCCAGCGCCGCGAAGACGCGGGTCAAGTGATCCAAGGCAGCGCAGAGAACTTGCCCTTTGACGACAACTCGTTCGATGCCGCAATGGCGGTGCTGACCATCCATCATTGGAGCGATCAGCCCGGCGGTTTGCGCGAAATGCGTCGCGTCGCGCGTGGGCCACTGGTCCTTTTGACCTACGACCCCACGTTTCGCGATTTTTGGCTCTTGGATTATGTGCCGGAACTCACCGCAGTTGACGATGATCACATGCCAGCCCTGCCAAAATTCGCCGAATGGCTCGGTCAGGCCCAAGTCACGACCGTTCCGGTTCCCGCAGACTGCCAGGACGGTTTCCTCAGTGCCTATTGGCGCCGCCCCGCAGCCTACCTTGACCCAAAGGTCCGCGCCGCCATGTCATCATTCTGGGCAATCGGTGATGTAAGCCCGGCAATGAAACGATTGTCCAACGATCTGGAAAGCGGCGAGTGGGACCGAAAATACGGAAGCCTAATGAGCCTGGAAGAACGCGATTGCGGATATAGACTGGTCACTTCAGTCTAAACCGACTGTCCAACAGTACTATTAAGACATTCTTTCTAAGCTGCTGCCTCGCGCGGCACCTGCCCCATGGCCCGTTCGACCAAACCCACTCCTGCCCCATCCTTCGACGCTCCCTCGGACAGTAAACGTCTCCAGGCCCGCGCGCCGGGCCGCCCAGAGAACAACCCAAGCATATGACGCGTGATCTGATGCAATCGTCCGCGTTCAGCCAAATGCTTTTCGATATAGGGCAGCATTGCAATCACCGCATCATGCGGACCAGTGCAATTGTCCGTAGTTCCAAAAATCCGACAGTCAGCCTGGCCAAGCACTTGCCAAGGCACTTGATACGCTGCGCGCCCAATCATCACCCCATCCAGCCCATTGCCCAATTGCAGCGCCACATCATCCAATGACTGGATGCCTCCGTTGATCGAAACATGCAAGTTCGGGAAAAGGTTCTTCATTTCCAAAACAAGGGGATAGTCTAACGGCGGAATATCACGGTTTTCCTTTGGACTAAGCCCATCCAGCCAGGCTTTACGCGCATGAATTGCAACCCGCGTCACACCTGCACTTTCCATCTTGCGCAAGAAATCCGGCAATACCACTTCGGGAACCTGATCATCAACACCGATGCGGCATTTGACCGTAACCGGCACATCGACCGCTTCTGCCATAGCCTCAACGCAACGGGAAACGACATCAGATGTCTTCATCAAAACGGCCCCAAAGACCCCCGATTGAACGCGATCCGATGGGCACCCCACGTTCAAATTTATCTCGTCATACCCTTCCGCAGCCCCCATCTTCGCCGCTTCCGCCAACTCTTTCGGATCCGATCCGCCCAACTGCAAAGCAACCGGGTGTTCAGCCGGGTCAAACCGCAACAAATGCCGTGCCCCACCGCGAACAAGTGCCGGTGCCGTGACCATCTCTGTATAAAGACGCGTCTGCTTGCTCAGGACACGATGAAAATACCGACAATGCCGATCCGTCCAATCCATCATCGGGGCGACAGACAGGCGCGCAGCTTGCTCAATATGAAGATGATTGACCATGCGCGCGTTCTACTAAAGCAAAACAAAGGTGTCGAACAATTCTCGGCGAACTCCCTGTCCGGTCCGAGCAACCTTCGGCCGCTTTCACTCTAATCTTCCCTGACACCGTCACTCGGTTCAAGAAGTTCAATCTCAACAAAAGCGCATTCGAAATCGTTGCCATTGATGACATCGTGTTCAACACCGATTTCACGGTAATACGGCACTCCATTTTGCATGGCCGCCCGCACATGTTGGCCTCCACCAAGATTGATCTCAAGCGTACCGTCAAAAAGAGGAACAACCACATAGTCAAACGCATGCCTGTGCCAACCGGTGTTGTCTCCGCGCTTCTTGAACCGCCACTTCGTCGCTCGGACCCGCTCATTATCAATCAACACTGTCGGTATTGCTGATCCGCTTTCAGGGCACATGGCCGTCCTTTTCCGGTTCACCGCTCAAAGGCTTATGGTTCCTAGCGGAACCCCTCTTCCCCATCCGTGTGCAACTTGGGCCCACGCTCAACAATCTTCTCCAGCGCTTCATCAACCGTTCGATTGGGCGCCTCATGCACATCCACCTGCCGCTCGGCGGGATTGTGCGCCCATTTCACCGCGTTGGTCAGAACCTGACGCACATTGGCATCGTAATAGGTCGGATAGGTCTCGTGCCCCGGACGGAAATAGAAAATGTTTCCAGCACCGCGTCGATACGTCAGGCCCGAGCGGAAAACCTCTCCGCCCTTAAACCAACTGATGAAAACCGTTTCCAAAGGTTCCGGCACCCCAAACGGCTCACCATACATTTCTTCGTTCTCCAACTCGAAATGATCCGGCAATCCGAGTGCAATCGGATGCTGGCGCGATGTCACCCAAAGCCGCTCGCGCTCTCCGGCTTCGCGCCAGGTCAGATTGCAGGGCGCGCCCATTAACTTCCTAAATATTTTCGCAAAATGCGCCGAATGCAAAAGGATCAGACCCATGCCACCATAAACATGGTCCGCAACACGTTCGACGACGGCGTCGTCAACCTCTCCATGAGCGGCATGTCCCCACCACAGCAGAACGTCTGTTTCCCCCAGCCGCGCATCAGTCAACCCATGTTCGGGTTCCTGCAATGTCGCCGTCGTAGCCGTGATATCAGCGTCCATATTCAGCGCCTGTGCGATGCAGGCATGCATGCCATCGGGATACAGGTCGGCAACAACCTTGTTCTCGCGCTCATGAACATTTTCGCCCCAAACCACTGCGCGTATTGGCATTGTCGCATCCTTTCTCAACCACTCGATAGCGCCGATAGACCGTGACGGGACAGCGCACGATATCGGTATTACGCGGCTCTCCCGTCGGCGGCAATGGCGGGCCTGCGCCACGGCAATTACCTGCAACGCTATTGGGGGATTGAAGCAATTTTTATGCATTTGGCGGGAGCGATTAAATGCCCGGTAAGGTTAGGACCCTAAATCGACCCAAAGAGGATCTGCTATGATTATTGAAAGGAAACGACATGAAGCGCCTAATGATGGGATCAACCGCGGCCATAATGCTTGCGGCCCCGGCAACGGCAAACGAAATTGCCGACGCGATGGAAGATTTTTACAATTCCGAAGTTGCGGGCTGGTCAACGAACCAACTTCTTGTTGACGCGATCGTCGCACAAAATGCCGAAACTGCAGGATATGTCCAATCTGATATCGATGCCATGGACCAGACCTGGCGTGCCGAAGTTGGTCAGGCTGTGACGCCAACGATATCTCCTGTTCTGGAAAACCCGGCCTCGGAATTTCTGCGTCAGCAGGTCGAAGCATATGGCGGCCAGATCACCGAAGTCTTCATTATGGACGCGCGCGGTTTGAACGTGGCAGCCAGCGATGTGACTTCCGATTTCTGGCAAGGTGACGAAGCTAAACACGCCGAAACTTTCGTGCTCGGGCCCGGCAGTGTGCACATGTCCGAAATCGAGTTGGACGAATCCACACAGCGCTATCAGGGTCAGATTTCATTCACGATGGTTGATCCAAGTTCGGGACAGGCTGTGGGTGCAATCACTGTCGGCGTCGACGCCGATGCGCTGATGTAAACCGCAAATGGCGGCGCAAATTTAATCAAAATGGACATCGTGTAATGGGTTTGCCGAATATTCAGAGCAGGAATCCGATCTCTTCTATATTCATGACATGTGTCTTGATCTTGGCAGGGGCGATTGCCGTTGTAGCTGGCACCATGTACTCGATGTCCGCGAAATCGGCGATTTCGGTGGCCGAGGACGGGGTGCGAACCCTGGCCCTGGACGTCACAAAAATGGCAGGGGCCTCGATGGTTGGCGCCGTCCGGTTCAACAAATCTGAAGACGTTGAAAAACTGCTGGGCGAGGTCCTCGAAGCCAACCTCGAGCGCATCCAAAGCGCCTTCGTCGCCAAAATCGACGGCAACAAAATGGCAGAGGTTGGCGACCCACCAAACCAAAGCCTCCAATCGCTTGCAGAGTTGGCCTTAAGTTCCAACCAGATCGAACTCGGTCCAGATGGTTTCCAGGTCGCCGCCCCTATTCTTAAGGACGCAAAATCTCCCGCGATTGCTGTCATCGCATTTCACTGGTCTCCCCGGGCTGTTTTGAGGCGCCTTGAAAAAGAACGCACCAGCCAACTTTTTTGGACCGGTGGTTTGTTCATTACGACACTCCTCATAGCCGGTCTGGTCATTCGTCAATTGGTTTCCATGCCGTTGCGTTCTGTCACACTTAGAACGGTTCAAATGGCCGAGGGCGAATATACTCTCGACGTACCCGGCATGACACGACGCGACGAGATCGGAGAACTTGCCCGACAGCTCGAAGAATTGCGTTCAAAACTTCACGCCGCGGAAGCGACGACGAAAAATGCGCTCTTTCAAAGCGGCGGCTTTCAGGCCTCTTCTGCGGGCATGGTGATGACCAACGCTGACCTGAAAATCATGAATTTCAACAATGCCTTTAAAGAATTGGTTCAATCGTTCGGCGCCGATCTTGGTGTCGGCGTCGCAAAGATTGAGGCGGGTTCTCTCGCCGGGCTTGGCATTGATACCATCCACCGGCGCCCAGAAGACCTGAAAACCCTGCTCGCAAAAGGCCAATTTCCTTTCTCTCAAGAAATCAAACTTGGTGCCAGTACGGTTGCGATCGTCGTCAATCAGGTGAAAGACGATGCGGGCGGCTCCCTCGGCTACATTCTCGAATGGAAAGACATTACGGCAGACCGCACCAACAAAGCCGTCATCGATGCCTTGGATTCCACGCAAATGCGCGCGGACTTCGACGTCAAGGGAGTACTGAAATGGATAAATTCTAATTTGAATTCAGCGCTGGGTTCATCCAATGAATTACTTGGCAGTACATCAGCCGACGGCTTCATGAGGTCCGAGGATGCGCCCGAATTCTTTGCGCGCGCCAGTCGCGGCGAAGCGGTCATTGGAACGTTTGATCTCTGCTATGACGATTTGAAAATCAAAATCAGCGGCAGTTTTACACCAACATTGGATAACGAGGGTAAGTCAGCCGGTTTTGTGATGGTCGGTAGCGACATAACAGAAGCAGCGCGCGCGCATGCGCAGACAGAAATCGAGAGATCGGAAAATGCGAGTTCTCAGAAACGGGTGGTAGAGGGGTTCAGCAAAGGTTTGACCGCATTGTCAGCTGGCGACCTGGCCGCGAGAATTGATACACCTTTTTCGGACGAATACGACCTGCTTCGACTTCAATTTAATGACTCTGTGGCGGCATTGGACACAGCCCTCGGCACCGTACTGATCAACTCCGCCTCGATCCTCGGTGAATCCGGCAACATTTCTTCTGCTGCAAAGGACTTGTCCCAGCGGACCGAACGACAGGCCACGACCCTGAAAGAGTTCGCGGCCGCGTTGACCCAATTGAACGCGTCGGTTTCCTCTGCCGCCGATGGCGCAAACCAAGCCAGCGAAGTTGTCAGCGTCGCGCGATCCAACGCCGAATCCTCTGGCAGCGTAATGCGTGAAGCCGTTGAAGCGATGGGAGAAATTGCAACTTCGTCGGATCAGATTTCCCGGATCATTAGCGTCATCGACGACATTGCCTTCCAAACTAACCTTTTGGCACTGAATGCCGGGGTCGAGGCTGCCCGCGCAGGCGACGCTGGCCGTGGGTTTGCCGTGGTGGCGTCAGAAGTGCGGGCTCTGGCACAACGCTCCTCTGAAGCGGCCCGCGAGATCAACACCCTGATCTCAACGTCCGGAAACCACGTAAAACGCGGCGTCTCGCTGGTTGATAAAGCCGGTGACGCGCTGGCCGAGATTGTCGACTCCGTTGGAAACATTGCCGAGCATGTGACCGGCATTGCGTCCTCTGCCCGCGAACAATCCATCGGACTTGACGAAATCAACGCCTCGATTAACCAACTTGATCAAGTAACTCAGCAAAACGTGGCAATGTTCGAAGAAACGACCGCCGCGACCGTCACTTTAACGTCCGAAGCCAACGCCCTGGTTAGTGCAACTGGCCAGTTCACGACCAGCAAGCGCGCGCCTACGCAAAAAGGCAGACATGCTGCACCGCTACATACTCTCAAGAAACAGCCCCCAACCCCCTCATCTTCGCAATTGTCCGATATCCGCGTAAATCACGAAACCCGTCCAGGAATACCCACAGCACAGCCACTTGTTGGAACCGCTTCAGGCAATCTGGCACATGATGCCGCAGAAGACGATTGGGAAGATTTCTAGAGATTTCGCCATGCTGATCTTACGAAAATACTTATTATCAGCATCTTATAACAGACAATCTCGCAGCCCAGCGATTCAAATTATTGTCGAAGTCGATCACCATCCGGGTCAAACAGCGGCGCGTGCAAAACGGTTGCGGCGCGTCTCTCGCCCAGAATCTCAATTTCAGCACCTTCCGCAATCTCGGCCAGATCAACCGGCAAGAAGCCAAACGCAATCGATGTTTTTGTCCAATGCGAATACCCACCCGAAGTGCAGAATCCAACGACCTCGTCACCAATCCAGATTGGCTCATAACCAAAAACATCACTGTCGTCGGCATCGACTTTGAACGCCACCAGCTTTCGATCGGGTGGCGATTGTCTTTCCGTCAAAGCTGGCTCACGACCAATAAAGTTGTCCGATTTTTTGAACGAGATGAAACGGTCCAACCCAGTTTCGGCCGCCGTATAATCCGGTGAAAATTCGCGTTGCCACGAACCAAAGAAACGATCCAATCTGAGCGACATCATTGCCCGCATTCCAAACGGTCGCATTTCAAACTCTTGTCCTGCATCCCAGAGAACGTCCCAAAGGTGCCGCTGATCTATGGGGTCACAGAAAATTTCATACCCAAGGTCGCCTGTGTAACTAACCCTTTGAACGATGCATGACACCATCCCAACCGTCATCTGTCGCACATCAAGAAACCGAAACGCCTCGTTTGAGACATCTGCGTCCGCAACCTTTGCAAGCACTTTCCGCGCAGAAGGACCGGCAATCTGAAAGCCGGTCCTTTGATCAGAAATGTTCTGAACAGAAACTCCGTCGTCGCAATGCGCCTCGAACCAACGCAAATGGTCATCCTGGCTCCCGTAGCTGGCGGTCAGCTGAAAACGTTCCTCATCCAGACAAGACACAGTGAAATCACCAAGCAATCGGCCCTTCGGGGACAACATAGGCGTCAAAGACAAACGACCGGGCTTGGGGATGCGACCGGCCATAACCCGGTTCAACCAATCGCGGGCCCTTTTACCGGCAACCAAAAACTTCCCAAAGTTATGAACTTCATTGATTCCAACGTTCTCGCGAACCGCAAAAACCTCCTGGCGCGTTGCCTCAAAGGCGTTTGACCGCCGAAAACTCGGCGTTTCAAACCGCGGCTCACCGGCAAGCGCAAAATAGTTCACCACCTCAAGACCATACTGGGCACCAAATACTGCACCCATCTGGTCCCAAACATCATACATAGGAGTTCGGCGAAGGCCGCGCGCAGCTGGCAATTCTTCATTTGGATATGTGACGGAAAACCGTCGCTGGTAATTTTCGATCACCTTCGGAAGCGTATATCCCGGCGTCGTCCATCGCCCAAAGCGGGCCACGTCCATGGCACGTGGGTCGCGTTCGGTTTCACCTTCGATCATCCATTGCGCCAAACTGAGACCAACACCACCACCTTGACTAAATCCGGCCATAACGGCGCAGGCGGACCAATAGTTGCGAAGACCGGGCACAGGGCCAACCAATGGGTTGCCATCAGGCGCAAAGGTAAATGGTCCATGGATAATGCGCTTCACGCCCGCGCGCTCCAAAACCGGGAAACGGCGATAGGCAAACTCGACGCTGTCTTCGATCTTCGAAACGTCATCATTTAATAGCTCGTGCCCAAAGTCCCAGGGCGTTCCATTCACCGACCAGGGTTCGCAATTTTGTTCATAAAATCCAATACATAACCCACGCCCTTCTTGGCGCAGATAGCTTTCCCCTCCTGGATCCATCACATGTGGAAATTCGGTTTCGCGCTCATAGATCTCTGGAATATCCTCGGTCACAAGGTACTGGTGCGCCATTGGCATCAGCGGCAAATAGACCCCTGCCATTGCAGCAACTTCTCGCGCCCAAAGCCCCCCGGCATTTACAATATGCTCGGCCACCACCGTGCCATTTTCGGTCACAACGTCCCAACCACCGTCAGCTCTGGCGTTGGTTTCCAGAACTCGGGTCTGAGTCACTATCTCCGCGCCCCCCATCCGGGCCGCTTTTGCATAGGCATGTGTGGTGCCTGACGGATCAAGATGCCCATCCAACGGGTCATAAAGCCCGCCCAAAATGCCATCGACATTTACCAATTCCGCGACATCCCGGATTTCACTCGGAGTCAGGATCTCGGTTTGAAGCCCCATATATCGATGCTTCGCCCGTTCTGCCTTCAGCATGTCCAGCCGCTCAGGAGTTTCCGCCAACGTGACCCCACCAACATGGTGCAACCCGCACGACATGCCAGTCAGTTCCTCTAACTCCTTGTAAAGACGTATTGTATACCCCTGCAAAGCCGCCATATTTGTGTCGCCATTCAGGGTATGAAAGCCGCCGGCCGCGTGCCAGGTCGAGCCTGACGTCAATTCCGAACGTTCGATCAGCATCACATCCGACCAACCCAGCTTCGTTAGATGATACAAAACCGAACAGCCAACAACGCCTCCACCGATAACCACGACTCTTGCATGTGATTTCATCTCGTTGCCTTCCTGATTCTGGTGTTACTCGTCGACGCGGCCATGCGCTCTTAACCGAGCACACAATTCTTCTTGAAGATCGTGATCCATTTCCAAAGCAAAGATCCATGCGTAGGTCAGGAAAAAACACATCCCATCTAAATCAGCACGGGATTCCTCTCTATCGGCCGCCTGCCGGTACAATTCCACAAGCGCATTCCGATCGTCTCGTTCATGCGCTGCCAAAATTTCATCATTCAGCTTCGCATCAAAGCTAGCGGCCAGTTCGCGACTTGAAGATATGACGTTACCCATTTGAAATTATTGAATTACTCTGCAGCCACTGATTTTTTAGTCAGCCGCCCTGCGACCCACTGGTGAAACATGTGCGTTGGTCTGTCCATGGCAGGTGAAAACCGACCGCCATCAAAACCAACCGCTCCACGAGCTGCTTGCAAACCCTCGACGATATCGATGTCCTCAACAAAAACTATTCTCCACTGCTCCAGGTTTTTCTCCCGCAAACTCGTCGACGTATCCGGCTCTGAATAAAAAATGTGGACATGCTCCAATGTCAGCGTTGGGCCTTTAGGTTCCAAAACGATGGCGAACACATGATCGCGCTGCACTCCAACCATAACGTTTGGAGTGACCGTTATATATTCGCCCGCTGCATCCCATTTCTCGGATAATCCAGGAAAATCAGGAAACCGCGTTCCATCCTCATCCTCGATCTGGCGATAAACTTCTGTGCCCTGCCCGGAAAACTTCCCTTCAACTTCAATGCCATAGTGGTCTTCAAGTCTTGAGTAACTATTCAATCCCGGATGCACCCAAGGTAAATGATAACTTTCGCAATAGTTCTCGACCGCCAGCTTCCAATTCGTCTGACATTTCAATTGCAGATATCCCTGTTCACCGCCATGGAACAACGGCTTGTCGAACTCGGACCAGCGCTGCATCAATTCGCCGTGCACGTCCTCAAATTCAGGCGCGTCGCCAGAAAGATTGACGAAGACAACCCCCATCCATATGCGAGAACGCACTTCGATCAGGCCCAATTCTTCGCGCTTGATATCGGGATGCGAGTTTTGCCCCGGTCCACCAACATGGGGCGTCGCAATCAACCCACCTTTGTGGTTATAGCACCACGAGTGATACGGGCAGCGTATTGCCCCCTCGATTTTACGAGGCTCTTTCACCAGGATCATGCCGCGGTGGCGACAAATGTTCTGAAAAACCCGCACCTCGCCGTCGCGGCCACGCAGCATGAACAAAGGCACGCCCAAAAAATCAATCGGGCGCGCATCCCCTGCTTCAGGGACATCGGCCACCACACCAATACCTGCCCAGGTCGAAAACCAAATCGGCCCCTTTTCGGCTTCGTACATCTCGCTTGACGTGTAATGCGCGTTCGGCAACCCGTTTGCTATATCAACGGGTTGAAAAACCGCGGAAAGATCGTGTTGGGCCATGACCGCTCCTCCTGAAACATTCAGGAAAAATCTGCGCCCGCTCAATAAGTCCATCGCGCCACTGTGCGACATGCCCGTGTCGCGAACAAACTATCGCAAATCCAGTTTTATCGCGTTCCCGGTGCGCGCCGCCTCTTGCGCCGCCAGACCCATGGCAACGGCGCGGGCACCATCCATCAAGCTGACCTCCGGTGATCCGCCACCGCGCACCAATTCCAAGAACCGCGCGTGTTGATAGAACGTTGATCCGTTATGGTCCCCCGCATCCAAAATCGTTGGATCCACAGGAATTTCAACCACTTGCGGCCCCTTAGGATTGCGCGGCGAAACGATGACCTGCGGCACCGGTGCCTCGCCCAGATGCGTCGGCCAAAACCGTCCCGGTCCCGGAACAAAGGCCTCGATTTTTCCGCCCGGCCCCACTGCCGAAATCTCTTCCTGATACCGCGAGCCTTCAGCATACATGCAAAGCTCTAACATCGCCCGTGACCCGCTGGCGAAATCAACGATCACATAGGCTCCGTCCCAGATATCCGGCGTCTCGCCACCGTAATCCTCGTCCAGATGGTTCACGTCCTGTCCCGCCGAAGCAACGATCCGCACCGGCTCGGACTTCAGAATAAACCGCATCAAATCAAAGAAATGGCAGCACTTCTCAACCAAGGTGCCGCCCGTATACCGATTGAACCGGTTCCAATCGCCCACTTTAGGCAGAAACGGAAACCGATGCTCGCGGATCGTCAGCATCGTCGGACCACCCGTTGCCGCCGGCACTTGATCAGCAAACGTCTGGATCGGAGGCATATACCGATATTCCATCGCCACCCAAACCGGTGCCGGATAGCTCTTAATCAGCGCGTCAATCCGCGCGCCGTGATCCGGGTCAGTATAAAGCGGCTTTTCGATCAACAGCGGCAAAGGTCGACGCGCTGCAATCTCTTCGAACTGAGCAACATGCAAATGGTTCGGCGAAACGATCAACAAACAGTCCAGATCGTCGATATTCAACAGCGCATCAACCGAGTCTACCAACTTTGCATTCGGCGCGATCGCCTTTGCTGCATCCGCCTGTATCCGGTCCGGCTCGTAAATCGCTGCTACCCGTGCATCCGGCAACAACGCGATATTGCGCAAGTGCTCCTGCCCCATCATTCCACAGCCAATCACGCCATAGTTCACCGTCTTCGTCATCGTTCCCGTTACCTCATCCGCGCGACATAGCGCGCTACATTCTGATCGAACCAGGTGCGCGAATACTCCGCCACCTCGCCCGTGTCCGTTCTTCCCCAGCGCTCGATAAACCCACAAGGGGCACCAGCGTCCAGCCCAAATTCTTGCACCGTCCAATCCGGCACTTCGGCAATCCCAACCCGGTCTTCCGCGCGCGTGATCCAAAGGTTCAGCCGCGTGCGGTAATAAAGGTAAAGGGACTCCAATATTTCGGCCTGATCAATGTCCTGCACCCAGGCACCATCCAGCCAAATCTCTTCCAAAGCAGCAGGCGCGTCGGAAAGATGCCGCAACCTTCGAATGCGATGCCCCTCGCCCGAGCTGCCAAACGATGGCAGATCAGCAGGCTTCTTCATCCGTCGCACATCCAGAAACTGGGCCGTCGGCAACCCGCCGCCTTCAACATGCTCCAGCCGAAAGAACGCATAGACGCCAGCCGCATCGGCCCTGTGCCGAACATAGTTGCCAGACCCCTGGATGCGTTCCAGCATTCCCCGTTCAGTCAGATCGTTCAGCGCCTTTCGTAACGTGCCAACCGAAATACCCATGTCCGTCGCCATATCCCGTTCGGGTGCCAGCCGCGCACCGTCAGCGATGCGCCCGGCAGCGATCTCGCGGATCAGCAATTCGGCGGTCTGAACGTATTTTGGCAGCGCGGACGAGTCGGTCACTTTGAGGCGGTCCGAAAATTGATACACTATTGATCTATATCATTGCGAGTGCTACGCAAGTGAAAAATACGCCCCGGAGAAGATTCGCATGACCATTGTTCCCGTGACCTCAGCCGACCTGGATGCGGCTGAAGTCAGTTGGTTTTCCGCTTTATGTTCAGATGATTACCAGTATCTCGGTGTGCCGGACGGTGCGCTGCGGTCCAGTTGGGAGCATTGCCGCGACATCCTGTTGGAAGCCGAAAAGCAAGGTTTTCGTAATATTTTGTGTCCCTCCTCTTATCAGGTTGGGCAAGATACCCTCAGCTTTGTTGCAGGCTGCGCGCCGCTGACCGAGAACATCAACATGTTGGCCGCCGTTCGCTGTGGTGAGATGCAGCCAATCATGTTGGCCCGCACGTTGGCGACGCTGGATCACATGCTAAAAGGCCGTTTGGTCATCAACATCATCTCGTCGGATTTCCCCGGCGAAGTTGCCCCATCAGCCTACCGCTACCAGCGCTCTCGCGAGGTGGTCGAAATCCTCCGTCAGGCGTGGACCCAGGACACAATCAACTATCAGGGCGAAGTCTATAACTTCGAAAACGTCCCTACCGGACCCGCTGCTCCCTATCAGCAGAATGGTGGTCCGCTGATGTATTTCGGGGGCTACTCCCCAGCGGCGTTGGATCTTTGCGGCCAGCACTGCGACGTCTACCTCATGTGGCCCGAGCCGAAAGAGAACCTCGCGCAGCGCATGAAAGACGCCCACGCAGTCGCCGAGAAATACAACCGTACGCTTGATTATGGCCTTCGCGTTCACATGATTGTCCGTGATACCGAGGCCGAAGCGAAAGAATATGCCGAACACCTCGTTAGCAAGCTGGACGATGAATACGGCCAACTCATTCGCGACCGCGCGCACGACTCTATCTCGCTAGGCGTGGCCCATCAGGCCAAAGCGCGCGAGCTGGCAGATAAATTTGGATATATCGAACCCAACCTCTGGACAGGCGTTGGTCGTGCACGCTCCGGCTGCGGCGCCGCCCTTGTCGGATCTACTGATCAGGTTCTCACGCAAATCGAAGAGTATAAAAAGATGGGCATCCGCGCCTTCATCTTCTCCGGCTATCCGCACATCGACGAATGCATCAGCTTCGGCCAGCGCGTTTTGCCCGAGTTGAAAACCTGCTCGCTTCCGCACGAATACGGCCGTGTTCCTGCAGAAACACCAGCCACCCCTCTCGGCGCAGGAGAGCGCGTATAATGGATCGCGTTGACCTCACGCCCGACCTCAGTTTCAGCCGCATTGTCTATGGCATGTGGCGTCTGGACGAAGCTGCCGATACATCACCCGAGCACATCCGCGCCAAGATTGAGGCGTGCTTGGATCAGGGCATCACGACCATGGATCAGGCCGACGTCTACGGCCTTTACGCGTCGGAAGAACTGTTCGGCGCCGCGCTGAAAGGCACAGATCTGGCCAGCAAGATCGAGGTTGTCACCAAAACCGACATTGTCGTGCCCTCGGACGCTTATCCAAACGCGAAGGTTAAGCACTACGACACCTCGGCTGAACATATCACCGCCTCTGTCGATCGTTCGCTGAAGCTGATGAATCTGGAAAAAATCGACCTGCTCCTGATCCACCGGCAGGATCCATTCATGGATCATCTTGAAACAGGCCCGGCACTGGACGCTCTGGTCGCCAGCGGCAAAGTCCTTTCGGTCGGCGTTTCAAATTTCCGTCCTTGGGATTTTTCGCTGCTACAGTCGGCCATGGAAAACGACCTTGTCGTCAACCAGATCGAGCTTAGCCTGTCCTGCAACGAAGCCTTTACCAACGGCGACATCGCCTTCCTTCAGGAAAACGCCATCGCACCCATGGCATGGTCCCCACTTGGCGGCGGCGCACTTGTTTCGGCAGGCAGCGAAGGCGAATTGCGCACGACGATTTCAAAGATTGCCATGCAAAATCATGTGGATGAGGCCGCAGTGGCCGTCGCTTGGCTGCTGGCACACCCTTCGGGCATCATGCCTGTAATGGGCACCAACAACCTCGACCGGATCAAGGCACTTTCAGATGCGCTGAAAGTAAAAATGGACCGCGAAACGTGGTTCGAGCTTTACACAGCCGCAATTGGCCACGAGGTTCCATAAGATGCCGGACGGAGGATTTACCAACATGTTGCAATTCACGCCGGGCCCCGACACGTCGCGCGCATTCCGCGATGCGCTGGGAAGTTTTGCCACGGGCGTCACAGTTGTAACCTGTAAATCCACCGAAGGCCCCCTTGGCATCACCGCCAACAGCTTTGCCTCTCTGTCATTGGACCCGCCTCTGGTCATCTGGTCCCCGGCCCGGGCTTCCAAGCGCTTCGCCGCATTCGAGGCCGCCAACGACTACGCCATCCACATCATGTCCTGCGATCAATTCGAGCTTTGCTCCGGTTTCGCCCGCGACGGGTGGGATTTCTCCAAAGCGGATTGGGAAGAAAACGCATCCGGTGTTCCGCTTCTGAACAACTGCATCGCACGCTTTGAATGCACACGTCACGCCATCCACGACGGCGGCGATCATGCCATTATCGTTGGCCGCGTTACCAACGCAGCCACACAACTCGGCGACCCGCTGATTTTCTCAAAAGGATCATACGGACGCTTTACAGACCAAACGTAAGACGAAAGACTAATTTGGCTGACCCGCAAAAAAGATAACAATGGGTCACGAAGGGGAGGATAAGCGCAATGTCGCTGCTAATGGGGCTATTAACGCCCTTTCAACTTTGGAACGACATCGTTCTGAAAGTCGGACGATGGATATCCCTTGTCGCGATCTTTTTGATGGTGCTGGCGATCCTGATCCAGGTGTTCTTTCGCTACGCCCTGAACAACGCCCTGCCCTGGCCCGATGAAGCCGCCCGCTTCATGATGCTCTGGATGACCGGCTTCATGGCACCGCTAGCCTACCGGCGCGGTGGATTTGTTGCTATCGACATGCTGGTCGAAGCCCTTCCCCAAAAGATCGGCGCAGCGCTTTCATTGATCCTCCTGATCATTTCTGGCGCCGTCCTGGCCATGGCCGTCAGCATTGGCTGGGGCGAGGTCACCGGTTTTGGTGGCAGGTTCGCGACCGCCTCTCTCTATCTGCCGACATCTGTAGACTTCAGCGAATGGTTCCGTGTCCCACGGTCCTGGATGATGATGTCCTTCTTCATGGGCGTCATCTTACTGCTGATTGTGAATATCGAGTTGATCCTGCGCACCCTGATCACAATGCTGGGTGGCGGAGATCAATTAAAGGACATTGTCCCTCCTGAAGAAGAAATGGTGGTGGATTGATATGCTGATTTGGTTCCTCCCCGTCTTCCTCATCTTCCTCATGATCGGACTCCCGGTCTTCTTCGGCCTGCTCGCAGCCCCCGGCATCTTGCTATGGGCGGCAGGCCAAGAGAAAGACATCACCCTCCTTTACCGCAACGTTTACAATGGCATGGACAGCTTCCCGCTGATGGCGATCCCGTTCTTCATGCTGGCAGGCGAACTGATGAACAAGGGCGGTATCACCGAACGCCTTGTTGAATTCAGCCAGGCCCTCATGGGCCACCTGCGCGGCGGACTCGCCCATGTGAACATTCTGTCCTCCATGCTGTTCGCAGGCCTTTCAGGGTCCGCTGTGGCCGACACATCGGCACTGGGTTCGATGTTGATCCCGGCGATGGAGAAACAAGGCTATACACGTCGTTTCGCCGCCGCGGTCACCGCTGCATCTTCTGTCATCGGCCCGATTATCCCGCCCTCGGGCATCATGATCATCTACGCCTATGTCATGGGCGAAAGCGTCGCGGCGCTGTTCCTTGCAGGTATCGTGCCCGGCGTCATGGTCGGCCTCGGCCTGATGCTGGTCGTGCGCCTATTGGCCAACAAATACGATTTGCCGAAGGCCGAGCGTATCGTCAAGAAAGGCATGAAACTGACATCCCGCGAATACTGGGTGTCATTCGTGCTGCTGCGCCTGAACATGGGCTGGGTCTTCTTCGCAATCTTCCGCAATGCCACCGGCATCGCTACGGGCGAAGAAACCTCCGCCGCTGTCGTCTGGCTCACTTTCCTTGTCAGCGTCGGTGCAGCGCACGCGCTTTTGATGGCTATGCGCCCCCGCGTTGACAGCGATTTCCGCATGGTGACCAAGCGCGCGGTCGTTCCGCTGCAAACGCCGATCCTGATCCTGGGCGGCATCCTTCTTGGCGTCTTCACCCCAACCGAGGCCGCGGCCGTTGCCGTCTTCTACGCGATCTTCGTGGCGTTCTTCGTGCTAAAGACAATGAAGTTCTCAGACCTCCCCGGCGTCCTCAGCCGATCGGCTATGACGTCCGCAGTCGTCCTGCTGCTGGTTGGCGGTGCCATGGCGTTCAAAACCGTGGTCTCGCTCAGCTACGCGCCCCAAATCCTGGCGGATTACATCCTCGGCTTGTCGGAAAACCCACTGATCCTGCTGTTCCTGATCAACATCCTGTTGTTCATTGTCGGCATGTTCCTGGACGCTGGCCCGGCGATCATCATCCTGGGACCAATTCTTGGGCCGATCTTCGTCGATCTCGGGGTGCATCCGGTGCATTTCGCCATTATCATGTCGGTCAACCTGACCGTCGGATTGGCGACACCGCCGATGGGACTGGTGTTATTCGTCGCCTCATCGGTCTCTGGCGAAAAGGTGCAAACCATCGCCAAAGCCATCCTACCATTCCTTGCGGTCGAGGTTCTGGTGATCTTCCTGATCACCTATATTCCGGCCATCTCGATGACGGTTCCTAGACTTACAGGCTTCGTCAACTAATTAGAAACCCATAAAGCACCATTCAAAAGGGAGAAAAATATGCTGAAAGGGATCACCAAGTCGCTGATGATAGCGACGCTGCTTGCCGGAACGGCCGTGGCCGCTCAGGCTGCGGACTTCAAACTCCGCGCCACGGCAAACTCGAACGAGAACGACGAAGACTATGACGGTCTGATCGTTTTCAAAAACCACGTTGAACAAGCCTCAAACGGCGCGATCGAAGTGGAACTGTTCATCGGCACACAGCTGTGCTCGAACGGTGCTGAGTGCCTGCAGGGCATCGCCGATGGCAACATCGACGTTTACATCTCAACATCGGGTGGCGCTTCCGGCATCTTCCCATTCGTTCAGGTTCTCGACCTGCCGTATCTGATGACTGACGACCGCATCGCCGAAGCAGCCCTGTCCAACGGCACAGACTTCATGAAAACCATGAAGGACATGACCCTGGAAGCCTCCGGCGGCATGATCCGCCTGATGACAGTCGGCAACACAGGTGGTTGGAGAAACTTCGCCAACACCAAACGTCGGGTGGCAAGCCCGGGCGACATGGAAGGCCTGAAGATCCGCACCGTGGTTGCTGACCTTCCGCAGGAACTGGTGAAAGCCCTTGGTGCTTCGCCAACGCCGATCCCATGGCCCGAACTGTTCACCTCGTTCCAGACTGGCGTTGTTGAAGGCTCCAAAAACGGCATCACCGACATCATGGGCATGAAGTTCCCTGATGCTGGCCTGCAATATGTGACGCTGGACGGCCACGCCTACATGGGCGCTCTGTGGTTCATGAACAACGAGTCGTTCTCGTCCATGCCAGACGACATGAAGCGCGTCGTTGCTGACGGTTTCTATGCGCTGCAGCAAGCGACTTTTGCCTCGCCAAAGCGTAAATCGATCCAGGCCTATCAGGACTTCCAAGAAGGTGGTGGCGATCTCTATGTGCCATCTCCTGCGGAAAAGGCCGCATTCAAAGAAGCCTCAGCACCTGTCTATGACTGGTTCAAAGGCAACGTTGACGGTGGCGGACGTATCTTTGATGCGCTCACAGGCACTGTTGCAGCTGTAGAAGCCGACATCGACGCGTCGCGCGCAGCTGACCTGAACTAAGGTCTCCCATAAATCGACCTTGTAAGGGCGCTCCAATCTGGGCGCCCTTTCTTAATAGGGCGTTATCCAACCGTTCGGGTCCACCGACGTAATACCGACGCGATACAGACAGCGCCAAAACCTTTCTCAAGCGGTCATTATTGGCCCAATAAATATCCTCGCCGAAGGCACTCCGCGCCCCGGTTTTCGCCCACACGACAAGCACTAATTAAGAAAAAGGCGGCTCCAAACCGGGCCGCCTTCAAACGTCTTTATGCTGCAGATTTGCGCTTGCTGCGCCGCGGTCTGTTGCGGCGTCTCTGCCCGCCGGGCTTGCCTTTATTGCCTTTGTTATCAGGCTTTTGCCCCCGAACAGGCTCCCATGCGCGACCCCCAATCACCGGTATCGCCTTGCCCATAGTCTTCTCAATCTGGCGCAGCGCACCCACTTCCTCAGGCGAACAAAACGCCACTGCCTGCCCGCTCAAACCGGCCCGCGCCGTGCGCCCAATCCGGTGAACATAATTGTCCGGCACATTTGGCAGATCATAGTTATAAACGTGCCGAACCCCGGGAATATCCAACCCCCGCGCCGCCACATCCGTCGCCACCAGAACCTTCAATTCGCCATCCTTAAACTGCCGGATCGCCCGCTCCCGTTGACCCTGTGATTTGTTGCCGTGAATTGATCCTGCCGCAAACCCAGCCGCAACCAGCGACTTCATCAAACGCTCTGAACCATGCTTGGTTCGCGCAAACACCAGCGCCAGTTCTTCGCGGTGCTTATCCAGATATTCTTTCAACAAACCCGTCTTCTCGGCCTGCGCAATATAGTGCAGTCCCTGGGAAACTTTGTCCGCTGGCTTGCCCGGAGGCGCCGCTTCAACTCGTACCGGGTTGGTCAGATAAGCCGTTGAAAGCTCTGCCATTTGCTTGGGCATAGTGGCCGAAAACAACATCGTCTGACGATCTTTGGACAACAGCGGAGCAATCCGACGCAGCGCATGAATAAAGCCCATGTCCAGCATCTGGTCAGCCTCATCCAGCACCAGAAATTTAGTCTGATTCAGGCGCACAGCCCGGCGATCCAACAGGTCGATCAACCGACCCGGTGTCGCCACCAGAAGGTCGGTACCTTTACCTAATCGCTGCATCTGGGGATTGATCGACGCGCCGCCCACTACAAGGTTCACCTTCAGATGCGTGTCTTGTGTATAGGCGCGCATATTGTCCGAGATTTGCTTGGCCAGCTCGCGCGTCGGCGCAAGGATCAATCCGTGGGCGCATTTCGCCTCGGGCTTCACGCCAAGCTTAGTTAATGTGTGTATCAATGGCAGCCCGAAAGCCGCCGTTTTGCCCGTGCCGGTTTGCGCCAGCCCCATCACATCGCGGCCATTCATGGCATGCGGGATGGCTTTCTTCTGGATAGGGGTCGGGTCTTTAATACCTTGTTCAGCAAGTTTCGCTACAAGGCGGGGCTGAAGCCCCAGCATATCAAAATCCATAATCGTTCATTCTTGTTCGGGCACGCGTTAACGCACCAAAGGAATCGCTGCCGCACCCCAAACGGGCGGGCAATCGCAGTTGGTTGCACATCGCGCTGATCAATGGGGCCGAATTGCCCTTTGGTCGTCGATGCGCCGGACCCCTGCGTGATGTGGGTGCCAATTCGTTCCCGATGCCTTGCGTCGAAGGGCGAACCCCAGGTGACGAAACTGCTCACGCGGCAGTAAGCATCGCTTGACGGGCACATGGGCCCTAACGCCGGGCAAGTCAACTGGATTGATTAAATTGAATAATTTGCGCTCTGTGTGTTGCCTGCGGCATCACCGAAACGGATACATCCACGGCTTGTAATCGTTGACTAATACATGGGCGCGATCAATCTCTTCCTTGGTCATGCGCTTTTGAATTTCTTCAAGGGAATCAACGGCATCCGGATCACCCCCTATGGAACTCAACGCGTACCAAAGATAAGCACGC
Source organism: Boseongicola sp. (assembly GCA_014075275.1). Classification (NCBI taxonomy): domain Bacteria; kingdom Pseudomonadati; phylum Pseudomonadota; class Alphaproteobacteria; order Rhodobacterales; family Paracoccaceae; genus Boseongicola; species Boseongicola sp. Next base: position 3,413,231 of record CP046179.1, on the reverse strand, counting down.
ACCATATCCGGCGCCGGCATTCCAATGCCAAGCTCGTAGTACCATCCCAGGCCCGATTGCGCCCCCGGATGACCTTTCAAAGATGACCGTAAATACCACTCAAACGCCCGCTCCGGGTCCTTTTCCACCCCAAGCCCAAGCGCATACATCACACCAATCAGTTCTTCAGCGTCCGCGTTCCCGGACCGCGCTGCAGGCAATAGTGCAATCCGCGCCTCCTCAAACCGACCCGCTTCCATCAAATCGCGGGCCTCTTCGATCTCGGCCCAAACAGGGGTTGCCACCGCCAATGCGACTGCCACAATCGCCAAATGAATCGCTTGTTTCATATCATGACCCTTTGTCTGGCCTTGCCCGCAACAGCAGCCGATTTGCCGCGTCCACTAACCAACGACGACTTCATAGCCTTTGACCCTGCAAAGGCAAAGATCGGTCAACTTCTGTTCTATGACAAGATCTTATCGGGCAATCGTAACATCTCGTGCGGCACCTGCCACCATCATGATCTGGGTGGCGCCGATGGCCTTAGTCTTGGGATCGGCGAGGGCGGCGAAGGACTTGGTCCGAAACGTATTGCCGAAAGTCAGCATGATCGCATTCGCAAGCGGATCCCCCGGAATGCCCCCGCCCTTTGGAACCTTGGCGCCAAGGATATCAGCGTCATGTTTCATGACGGCCGGCTGGAGACATCCGACCTCTACGGTAACGGCTTCAACTCGCCCGCAGAAGAATGGTTGCCCCAAGGTCTTGAAACCATCCTGGCGGCCCAAGCCCTCTTCCCCGTCACGGCGCGCTTCGAAATGGCCGGTGACCCCGAAGAAAACCAAATTTCCGGAGCGGTTAACGACCGGATCGATAACGCCTGGCCCATCCTTGCCAAACGGGTCCGCACAATTCCCGAATATGGCCTAATGTTCGTCAAGGCATTCGACCATATCGAGTCTTCAGAACAGGTCACAATCGTCGACATTGCAAACGCGCTGGCCGCCTTTATGGGCACAGAATGGCAAAATTTCGACAGCCCATTTGACCGCTATCTCGCTGGCAACACAGATGAAATGACGCCCGTGGCTATCGCGGGCATGAAGCTGTTTTACGGCGATGCAGGCTGCTCCCGATGCCACAGCGGCCCTTTGATGAGCGACCAGGGATTTCACGCTCTTGCCCTGCCCGCTTTCGGCCCCGGCAAGACCCGTCGGTTCGACCTTCAACCTCGCGATGTCGGTCGCATGGGGGAAAGTGATCATCTGGAAGATGCCTATCGTTTCCTCACGCCGATGCTCCGAAACGTGGCGTTAACCGCACCCTATGGTCACAACGGCGCATACCCGACCCTGGAAGGCATTGTGCGCCATCACCTTGATCCATTGGGCAATTTGGACGCGTGGACAAGAAATCAGGCCCAGCTTCCAAACGCTGATTGGCTTGAACGGGTCGACTTCATCATTCAGGCCGACAGCCGCGAAATGGCGCGCCAGCGCGCCAATGTGGACATCAGACCAGTTTCGCTTTCGGACCAGGAAGTCGCCTCGCTGGTATCCTTTTTGGAAAGACTCACCGGAAAAACCGCCAAAACCAGACCACTGGGCCGACCTACCAGCGTGCCATCAGGTCTTAGCGTCGATTAGGCGCTGTTCCTTGCTTCAATCCGGTTTAGGTTAGTTCGCATGCTTCTTGATATGCGCCAGATCACCAAACGCTTCGGCAATATCACCATCCTGGACGATGTTTCGCTTTCCTTGTCAGCGGGTGAAGTTATCGCACTGACCGGAGAGTCCGGATCAGGCAAATCCACTTTTTTACATATCGCTGCCGGTCTTGAGCCATTGGATGAAGGTAGTGTCACCATCAACGGCACCGAAATCCATCAGCTCAATGATGGTGAACTCGCCAATCTGCGACGGACCTCATTTGGAATAATATTTCAACAATTCAATCTGATACCGTCTCTGACAGTCGCAAAAAACCTGACATTTCAGGCAAGGCTCAACGGACTTACGACCGACGTTGATGAGCTGGCAGATCGTCTCGGGCTGACAGACCAATTGGCCAAATACCCCGAGGATCTATCGGGCGGCGAACAGCAACGCGTCGCCATCGGGCGTGCGGCCGCCGCTCAATCCAAGCTGATCCTCGCCGATGAACCAACGGGAAATCTTGATGAAAATACCGGTGATGCGGTTTTCGAGCTGTTGCTGTCCCTGGCACGCGACACAGGCGCAGGCCTTTTGATCGTTACTCACTCCAGCCGATTAGCCGCGCGCGCAGATCGCCGACTTCATTTGACCCATGGGCGCTTTCAGTCATGACCTTCACCGTCTTGGCAACCTATCTATCACATTGGCAACGACATCCATTTCAGTTGTTCACTCTTGTTGCCGGCCTCGCCCTGGCGACTGCGCTTTGGTCCGGTGTGCAAGCCATCAATGCCGAAGCCCGCAAAAGTTATGCCGAAGCAACCAAGAGCTTTGCCCATAATATCAACCTGGTATCTCGCGATGGTAGCCCGATTTCTGTGGCAACCTACACCACCCTTCGTCGTTCCGGTTGGAACGTAAGCCCACTTATTGAAGGCTGGCTCGAAGGTTCAACCGGACGAGTGCGCCTGTTGGGAATTGATCCCCTGACCGCGCCCACTCAATCCGGCTCTAACCATGAATTCAATTTCGCAAGTGTCACTGCTCTATTAGATGGCAGCATACTCATCGCACCCACAACAGCAGACCGGATCGGCGACACGACGGTTTCGTTAACACCTACCGATTCCGTAAGATCCGGGCTGGCAATCGCAGACATCCGAACGGCACAGGCCCTTTTAAACAAGGATGGTTTCAATCGGTTATCGGTGTTGCCCGAACAGCCCTTACGTCAGGATCAGCTCGGCGATATTGCCCCCGAACTGAAATTCCAGACACAGCAGTCGGCCGATGACCTTAGCCGACTAACTGACAGTTTTCACTTGAACCTAACAGCATTCGGCCTGCTAAGTTTCGTGGTCGGGCTTTTTATCGTCAACGGTGCGATTGGTCTGGCAGTGGAACAGCGCAGGCCGGTATTCCGAACACTTCGCGCGATCGGTGTGTCGGCCCGAAAACTCGTCGCGCTATTTGTTTGTGAGTTATTAACCCTATCAACGGTATCAGGGGCCATCGGGATCGCTATCGGCTATGGCATTGCCGCCGCGCTATTACCGGACGTTGCGGCAACACTGCGTGGGCTCTATGGCGCGAACCTGGAAGGATCGCTAACCCTTTCACCAGTTTGGTGGCTTTCTGGATTTGCGATCGCCATCTTGGGAACTCTCGCGGCTGCTGCGACCAGCCTCACACGGGTTTCCAGGATCAAACCGCTCGCTGCGGCGCAGCCCCGAGCTTGGCTTCGCGCGACGTCGAAGTCTATGCGATTTCAATACTCCGCTGCGCGAATGTTACTGATATTCGGCTTTCTGGCTCTTGCTTTCGGCCAAGGTCTGTTGGCGGGATTTGCGGGTCTGGCCGGTGTTTTAATTGGCGCCGCACTGTTACTTCCTTTCGTTCTTTCTGCATGCCTATCTCTCGCTGAAGAAAGAGCACAATCTCCAAAAATCGAATGGTTCTGGGCAGATACGCGTCAACAACTGCCCGGTCTTTCCCTTGCGTTGATGGCGCTCTTGCTGGCGCTTTCAACCAACATCGGGGTCAGCACAATGGTTGGCAGCTTCCGCCTGACCTTTACCGGATGGCTTGATCAACGACTGGCCAGCGAACTTTATGTTACTTTGGAATCCGAAGAAGACATCGACGCCTTTTACACCTTCGCGACACCACTAACCGACGCAATTTTGCCTATCTGGCAAACCGAAGCCAACGTCCTTGGTCGCAATACCGAAATCTACGGTGTTATCGACCACGCAACTTATCGCGACAACTGGCCGATGCTGAACGCAACAACAGACGTTTGGGAACAGATTGCATCTGGAAATGGCGTGCTCATCAACGAACAACTCGCACGAAGCAACGCTCTTTCACTGGGTGCCGAACTGACCATGCCCGGCGGCCTGACAGCAAAAGTCCTGGGCATCTACAGTGACTACGGTAACACAAAGCCACAGATTATTTTGCCGACCAAGGTTCTTGTAAAGCGCTTCACCGACGTGTCACGCCTTGACTTCGGACTTCGCGTTGACCCCTCCAAACTGGATGACATCACATTACGACTCCAGGAAGATTTCGGTCTCCCACCAGGAAATATTGCAAACCAGTCTACGGTTAAAGCATTCTCGCTAAGGGTCTTTGAGCGCACTTTTGCAGTCACGGCAGCCCTAAACTTTCTAACACTCGCCGTCGCAGGACTTGCAATTTTGACCAGCCTGTTGACGCTCGCCAATTTGCGCCTTCCTCAGCTCGCCCCAGTCTGGGCCATTGGAATACCGCGGCAGGCCCTTTCCAAACTCGAGGTTATCCGCGCGCTGATTCTTGCCGGATTGACCTTTGTTCTTTCTATTCCTCTGGGATTGTTTTTGGCCTGGGTCTTGCTGGCAGTGATTAACGTAGAGGCATTTGGTTGGCGGCTGCCGATGCATTTGTTCCCGTTAGACTGGCTTTGGCTAGGAATTCTTTCAATGACGGTCGCCGCTCTTGCATGCCTGTGGCCGGCACAACGTCTAAGCAAACGCCCCCCATCCGATCTTCTCAGGAGTTTCGCAAGTGAGCGTTAAAGCTGGTCTTCTTGCCCTTCTCGCGCTAGCCGCGGCTCTTGCATCGGGATGGGCGCAAGGCTTTGCCGCCCTAGGATCAGACGCTGAGGGCTTTCCAAATCCCGATCCGATGTATGCTCTCGAGTTTCCAAAAGACCATGGTGCGCACCCAAATTTCAGGATCGAGTGGTGGTACTTTACCGCCGTCTTGCAAGACACTGATGCCATAACTTATGGCGCTCAATGGACATTGTTTCGCATGGCACGGCGTCCTAGCGGGCTGAAGGATGATCAGCTTTGGATGGGAAACGCTGCGTTAGCGTCCCCGTCGGGACACTACTTCGACGAACGATTGGCTCGCGGGGACATGGGGCTCGCAGATGTAAATGCCGAACCGTTTGAGGCCAAGATTGACGAATGGCTTGTCGCGGAACAACAATCAAATGACCTTACCATTCACGCGCAAGGCGCTGATTTCGCTTTTGATTTGCGATTTACCACTAACATGGCACCAGTCCTGCACGCCGAAAACGGATTCTCGGTCAAGTCGGGCAGTGGAACGGCAAGTCACTATTATTCCCAGCCAAACTATATGGTGACAGGTCAACTGGAAACACCCAATGGAGTCGTGGAAGTTTCGGGCAACGGGTGGATGGACCACGAGTGGTCATCACGACCTTTCGAACCTGACCAAGTTGGTTGGGATTGGATATCGCTTCACATGAATGACGGCGGCAAGCTAATGGCGTTTCGCCTCCGAGATCGGATAGATGGCGATTTCTTGGCGGGAACTTGGATGCCGAAAAACGGTGAAGCGCAGAGTCTGACTGCCAATGAATTAAGCCTATCAGCGCTCGCAACTTCTGTGATCGATGGGCGCGAAATTCCGACGGTATTTCAACTGGTTGTTCCTCAACACGGAATCGATGCGACCATAGAGGCAATTTACCCTGATAGCTGGATGGCAACGAGTGTGCCCTACTGGGAAGGGCCGGTTCGCTTTGACGGCTCGCATTCCGGCGTTGGGTATCTTGAAATGACAGGCTATGAATAATGTCCATTCAACTGATTGCGAGTGAACGCGCGCTCGACTGGCGATCAAGTGGTTCGCAAGGTAGCAATCCAACATGAGGGACCAGACGCCCCTTCCTTTGACCCGCGAGGTTGTGCTGATTGGCGGCGGCCACGCCCATGCAGTGTTGCTGCGGGCATGGGGGATGAACCCCCTGCCCGGTGCCAGGCTGACGCTAATTAATCCCGGCGCTACAGCGCCTTACACTGGCATGCTTCCCGGTTTTGTTGCAGGGCACTATCAGCGCAGCGAACTGGAAATCGATCTGGTCAAACTGGCACGTTTTGCCGGTGCTCGCATAATTTTCGGTGCCGCCACCGGCTTAGACCGATTAAACAAACGCATTCAGGTCACCGATCGACCAGACGTCGCCTATGACTTCGCTTCATTCGATATCGGCATCACTTCCGACATGCCAACGATTGACGGCTTCACCCAACACGCGATTGCGGCCAAACCTTTAGGACCATTCGCCCAGCGTTGGACGCGTTTCCTGAGTGCAAACTCTCCCGGAGCCGTTGCTGTGATTGGGGGCGGAGTCGCTGGCGTCGAATTGGCCATGGCGATGGCTCATTCGTTGAAAGAAAAAAACAACGGCGGCGTAACCCTGATCGAGACCGGCAAGATACTATCTGGACTGACAGACCAAACGCGACGCCGCCTCAAACGCGCCTTGGACGCCGCTAAGGTAACGGTCATCCAAGGCAAGCAGCCAAAAGCCATCACTGCAAATCATATATTGCTACAGGATGGTCAAAAAATCGCCTCCGATTTTACTGTTGGAGCTGCCGGGGCTCGACCATTCGATTGGCTGAAAGATACCGGATTGCATCTGGTCAATGGCTACATCGACGTTGATTCTGACCTGCGTTCTACGAACGACCCTTCCATATTTGCTGTCGGCGATTGCGCACATCTATCCCAAAGCCCTCGGCCCAAAGCAGGTGTCTTTGCTGTGCGTTCTGCGTCGATTCTGACCCATAATCTTCGCGCTGCATTGTCCGATGCTCCTTCAAAGCGGTTTAGACCTCAGACGCATTACCTCAAGCTGATATCCTTAGGCGGAAAAGTCGCATTGGGCGACAAATTTGGTGCATCTATTTCAGGTGCTTGGGTTTGGAAATGGAAAGATCGCATTGATCGTAAGTTCATGAACAGGCTTGGAAACTTGCCCTTAATGCAACCGAATTCAGTGCCATTTACCACAGCCTCAGGTATGTCAGAGGTGTTGGATGGCGGACATCTTTGCGGCGGATGCGGCGCAAAAGTCGGCGCTGACATTCTTAACGAAATCGTTCAGAAAATCGACACCTCAGAGCATGACAGCGTCTTGCAGTCCGCTGGCGACGATGCAGCGGTTCTTCGAATTGGTGACACATATCAAGTCATCACGACTGACCACCTTCGCAGCTTCTGGAATGACCCCTACGTCATGACTCGAATTGCCGCTCTTCATGCCGTATCGGACGTCTTGGCGATGGGAGCAGCGCCACAGACAATTCTGGCCCAAATAACCCTACCTAGAATGAGCGAACACATGCAAAGAGAGTGGTTGCGCGAATGCGTGGCTGCGGCCGAGGACATAGCACAAGAAACTGGTGCCGCTTTGGTTGGCGGGCACACCACGATGGGAACAGAGCTTTTCGTGGGTTTTACCGCTACAGGATTATCCGACAATCTTCCAAAAACACTTTCCGGAGCGAAAGTCGGCGATGCTTTGGTTTTGTCACGGGCGATTGGATCAGGAACTTTGATGTCGGCGGAAATGAAATTACAAGCAAACGGCGTCGATGTTGCTCAAGCCTTAAATGTCATGGCGACTTCTCAGGCCGCCGTTGCCACTGTGGTCGCCAAAAACGCAAATGCACTAACGGATGTGACCGGCTTTGGATTGGCTGGCCACGCCACTCAGATGGCAGAAGCCTCTGGCATAACGGCTGAAATAGACGTGGAGAATGTGCCGATAATGCCGGGCGCACGCGAACTAGCGGTTGCTGGCATCAGGTCGACACTTTATTCGGCCAACCGTAGGTCTGCTCCAACTGATTTTGGCGAAAGTTCTTCGGTTTCGCTTTTGTTTGACCCGCAGACAGCCGGCGGCTTTTTGGCCTCCGTTCCACCCGAAAATCTTGAACAATTGTTGAAAAACAACCCGGAACTGGTGGTTATCGGTCGAATGCTGGAACGCCAGACATCACCTATTCGCCTGAATTGACGGTGTCCGCCACTTGTTCAGCCAGCCGATTAAGTCCCTCATCATCCAGATGTTCTGCAGTGACAGTTTTGATGGGTGCATATTCATGTCGTCCACGAGCTTTTGCGTAACTTGGATCATAATGGTTCTCTATCAATGACTTAGCAACATCGCGAAACGAACCAGTGACTACACCTTTTTGCCACGTCTCGACAAGCGCACGCCCCCGCAATGCAGTTAGCCCATCCAGGCGATCCGCAACTGCTGACCGATCCGCCAATGCATCCGAGTAATCTTTAACCAAGTATTTGGCCCGCTCATCCACCGGCGCAGCTATTCTAATGCGCCTAGCACTTTTCATGGCCCTCAGTATCTCAGGTGGAATGTTTAGCTGACCAATTCGGCTGGATTCAGCTTCGATAATCACCGGTTTTTTGGCGTCCAGACCGCATATCCAATGTGCCAATCTCGTCTCAAACGCTTTTTGACTTGGTTGACGGCCTTGGTGGCCCAAAACTGATCCTCGATGATTAGCAATACCCTCAAGATCCAAAACCTGGATTCCGAGTTTACCAATTCGGCGCAAAACCTCTGTTTTTCCGGTGCCCGTGTTTCCGTCCAACAGGATAACCGGCGCAGGAAATTCCTTGTCATACAGCGCATCTACAATTAGGCGGCGATACGTACGATATCCACCTTCCAACGTTTGGACACGCCAGCCTATCTGAGAAAGAATGGTGGCAAATGACCCGGATCGTTGCCCGCCTCGCCAGCAATAAACCAATGGTTGCCAGCTTCCGTCAAAGTCGACCATATGACGTTCAATGTGCGAAGCTGCATTTCGCGCCACCAGCGCTGCCCCTAATTTGCGCGCCCGGAAAGCACTTTCCTGTTTGTAAATTGTTCCGACATCCACCCGCTCTGCATCAGAAAGAACCGGCATATTCACCGCACCGGGCACGCAGTCCTCTGAATACTCAATTGGAGCACGCACATCGATGACAGTGTCGAATTTTGCGTTGAAAAGATCGGTCAAACTGGCTGGAGCAAATGGCATGGTTCCTTGCTATGCCTTTCCTGCATAACCTGCAAAGGTCATCGGCCAAGAATGGCGCCATCGTTCAAATCGTGAAGACGGGACGCAACGTCCCTTCTTGACCTCACGTTGGCGCGCACCCAAGTTTGTTGGGATGCCGTGGCTCGACACAGTTCAGATTATGAGTTGGAGAGCTTTAGGAAGAGACAGTATGTTGAGTATTTGCGATCTAGTGGTCCGCGCAAAAGCCTTGATGCCATTAAATGCCAAATTTCTCGGAAAATTAGTGCGCCGGACATCAGTTTGTTTGGTCGCCTTCGGATGTCCGGCGATCGCCGCCGCCGACTGTGTCGTCTTAATGCATGGTCTCGCACGCGGTGCCACATCCATGGTGATATTGGAAGCCGCGCTGAACGCAGAAGGTTTTGCGACAGTAAACCGGGGATATCCTTCGACAAAGCTGCCCTTAGAACAACTGGTTGCCGAAACCGTGGGCCCGGCAGTTGCCGATTGTGGCGACGAGCGCACTCACTTCGTCACGCATTCTATGGGTGGAATCCTTCTGCGAGCATGGCTTGAGGATAATCGTCCAAAGAACATGGGACGCGCGGTGATGCTCGGACCGCCCAATCATGGTTCAGAACTGGTGGATGTTTTTGGCGATCTTGGTCCATTTCGATGGCTGAACGGGCCTGCTGGATTAGCGCTTGGAACAGATAGCAACAGCGCGCCGAACCGACTGGGATTACCACGTTTCGAAGTCGGCGTGATTGCGGGCAATCAGTCCTTGAATCCAGTCTATTCTTACCTAATTGAAGGCCCCGATGATGGAAAAGTGTCCGTTGAGTCCACACATCTAAGTAGTTTGGCGGATCACATTGTGCTTCCGGTGACACATACATTCATGATGAATGATCCGTTGGTAATTCGACAGACGCTGGAATTTTTAGAGACAGGCGCCTTTGATCCGTCAATTAGGATTATCGATCTGTTTCAGGAGATAATTCAATAATCTGTCTGACTTCAGCTTTGGTGTGAAGTTGCATATCTGAAAACTACGAAAGCGAAAGAACTTTGCATAATCCATTACTACCCAAGAGACTTGCGGAAATATTCGTCGACGGAGCGGACCCTCAGACGGCTCGGTTTCCGCAAACAGAAATTTTCAACGAAGGCTGGATGCTGCGACTGGTACTCGATGCATTCAGGCAACTTGAAATAAGTGACGGGCCATTTGGCTTTTTGCCCAACGCAGACTGGCACTCAGAAGCCCGACTAGCTTCACCCTTCAAGCCGAGGCGAAAATCGGACTCATTGGGTGAGGGCTTCACACATGCCGACGGAGTAGTTGGTGTCTGAAGTCAGCGCCTATGGGTCCAATTAGGTTAATTTGATAAGAGAGAGTTGTTGGCTCATCGTAACCACTGAGGAGTGGGACATGAGACAGACAACTGGAACTCGCAGGAGCCCCGGCGAGAAGATCGTCAAAGAGATCAAACGGGCGACGCGCAAACAGTATTCGTCAGAAGAGAAGATCCGGATCGTGCTGGATGGCTTGCGTGGCGAAGACAGCATTGCTGAGTTGTGCCGTCGTGAGGGAATATCTCAAGGTATCTACTACAAATGGTCCAAGGACTTCATGGAAGCTGGCAAACGGCGGCTTGCTGGAGATACGGCGCGTGCGGCTACGACCGACGAAGTCAAGGACCTGCGCCGCGAAGCCCGAGACCTGAAGGAGGTCGTTGCCGAGCAAACACTGGAACTGCGTCTTCTCAAAAAAAGCATGACCGGCGGTGGGGGCGACCAAGAATGAGGTATGCTGCATCTGAGAAGTTGGAGATCATCCGGCTTGTTGAGGGGTCGCATTTGTCTGCTCGTCGAACATTGGCAAAGCTGGGCATCCCCCGCACCACATTTTACCGTTGGTATGATCGGTATCGGCAGCGCGGCGACGCTGGCCTTGTGGATCAAGCGCCTAAGCCCAGACATGTCTGGAACCGCATCCCCGACGAAGTCCGGCGCAAGGTCGTCAAGCTGGCGCTGCAGGAGACGGAGCTGTCGCCGCGCGAACTGGCAGTGACGTTCACGGATCGGGAGCGCTACTTCGTCTCGGAATCTTCAGTCTATCGGGCCCTGAAGGCCCACGATCTGATCACCAGCCCGGCCTTTATCGTGCTCAAGGCGGCAAACGAGTTCAAAGACAAGACCACTGCGATCAACCAGCTTTGGCAAACCGACTTCACCTATCTCAAAGTGCTTGGCTGGGGCTGGTTCTATCTCAGCACAATCCTGGACGACTACAGCCGCTACATCATCTCGTGGAAACTCTGCACGAACATGCGGGCAGAGGACGTGACGGACACCCTGGATTTGGCGCTACAAGCATCAGGGTGCGATCAGGTTCACGTCATCCACAAACCCCGCCTCCTCAGCGACAACGGGTCCAGTTACGTCTCTGGCGATCTGGCTGAATGGCTGCAGGACAAAGGCATGAAGCATTCTCGGGGCGCACCATATCATCCCCAGACACAGGGCAAGATCGAGAGGTGGCATCAAACCCTGAAGAACCGCATCCTATTGGAGAACTACTTCCTTCCGGGAGACCTCGAAACCCAGATCGAAGCCTTCGTCGATCACTACAATCACAAGCGCTACCACGAGAGCCTGAACAACGTCACACCCGCCGACGTCTACTTCGGGCGTGACAAAGCCATTCTAAGACAACGGGAAAGGATCAAACGAAAGACGCTCGAAGCGCGGCGCTTGCATCACAGACAGCGCGCCGCATAATAACATCAACCAGACGAGCCAAACTCTTTACTTGTTTAAGCAACTCTTGGTTCCCAAAACCCTGACGACGGACCACGATGAGCCAACAACTCTCTCTTATCAAATTAACCTAATTGGACCCATAGGCGCTGACTTCAGACAGGGGCAGCGGTGTGGGAAATGTCGGGATGAAACCATCATAGTCAAACTTGGGCGTTCCGCCGACGGCATTTAAAATATTGGCTGCCAGAGCCATGTGCAGCATCTCTTCCAGAAATACGCTTTTGATAACTTCGGCGGATTCAACGTTTGTGCCATCCTTGATGGAATACAAGGCCGTCAGATATGGTGCCAAAGTGGCATGCTCCAACTCGATCGCCCACTGTAAATGCGATCGCAAGCTGTCCAATGAAGTTATGGCCATGTTCATCCCCCGAATTAATGTTCGCCTTGCTATTCATGAATTTCGGGCGAATTTGATTTTCGACACTAGTGCATCGAAAATGTTAGGTCCAGTTGCGCAAATGTCCGATTTCACTGCGTGCGCGGTGCGGACAGTTGCAACACTACGCCCACTATGTTGCGGGATGACTTTCCGGCGAATTCGTTAGACTTCTATATTGTCGCGCCATCGGCATTCGGTTCACGGATTTACTCCCGAAGGTCAATGGAAATTTCGGAAAGGCGACAACCGCCTGTCGAGCAAACCTAGTTCGGCTTTTGGAACTGACGACACTATGTCGAAGTAAACGCACTCGTATTACTGTGTGCCGTTGCGCTTTAATTTGGCACCGAAATCTGCACCAACTATTTGAACGCAACGCCCCTGACTGACAATCGAATAGAATCCCATTTCCGCGAAAACAATCCTGATGCAAATGCGCCCATCGTCTGCTCAAAGCGAACCCAGGCCTGGTCACAATTCCATAGTCGCGGCCACACCCAATCGATTTTCATCGATTGCCGTGATACGTTCTGAAACAGAGAAGTGTGACTGATTACTCCTCGCGTTGACAAGATTTTGGTGCGGTCGAGAAGACTCGAACTTCCACGGGTGTTACCCCACAGCGACCTCAACGCTGCGCGTCTACCAATTCCGCCACGACCGCACGTCTAGGCTTGGTGCCGCGTCTCTTAGCCGGGGTCGCGCGTCTTGTGAAGAGGCAAATGTGCCGATGTTAACTTTGACGACCGCTTCGCCAACTACTAACCGCTCTTAACCCAAGGGCGGCCAGTCCAATCGCGATCACAAATAAACCTACGACTTCCCGCTCTCCAAACAGCATCCCGTTGATCCGTCGCCCGGGCAAAAGGGTCAATAATCCGGCAACTCCGAACGCCCACCAGTATATGGCGCGCATGGTCGCAGAATGGGCATGAATGCGCCCTGCCCGGATGTGGCTAACGCCCTGCCACATCCCCCACAAAGCCCAAAGCGACAAAATGTGAATGGGCGAAAAAGGCCCAATAATGCCAATGCCCGAAATCAGAAACGAACTCAGCGCCGTCACCGCTACCGCGCCAACCCAAATATAGCCCAAGACCTTATGGGCAATATCACGAGAGCGCCGATAAAGATTAATCGGCCCCAAAGTCAGCGCAATGATTGCAGCGATCAGATGAACCTGCACCTGCACAGGCGCAACAATAAGAGGTTCAAGAAACATATGGGCCTCGGCCAAGTCATCGTTTAACACGTCTCAAGCCTTGCCCGCCAACGATCGGGCCCTGCAACGTGAACTTCGTAAGTGATGGTGTGCCAGTCGTGAACGATATCCCGATCAAATTCGCGCTTCGTGAAATGACGGCTCTGATGCGTTCTAAAAAGGTCTGGGCAGGTCTTGGGGCAGCCACGGTGATCCTCGGGTTGTCCGGCCCTTTCGACACTATCGACGTCATGCCTTTACTTGAGCGCCTCACCTATTGGGGTTTGATCGTCGTCACGACGTTCTTTTCCGGTGGAATGGTTGCGGATCTTGTTCTGTCAACACGCGCCATGAAGAGGGTCAACAAACCAATCCGCATCGCGATTGCGGGCCTCGTCATTGGCATCGCCGTTACATTGATTGTCCTGGCGCTCAACTGGATATCCATGGGACTTTCCCCGTTTGTCGCGCATTATGCATTTTATCTCATGCTCAATTGCATCGTCATCGCAACCGTCATCGCCGCTGCAATGACCTGGGCACAAGCGCCGTCAGACCCCGCAGGCCCGGCACCTATTCTGCAACGTCTCGATCTGGAAAAACGCGGTCCGCTGCTTTCCCTGACCCAACGCGATCACTATGTCGAAGTAACAACTACTGCTGGTGAAAGTCTGATTTTGATGCGCCTCTCTGACGCCATTGCCGAAACAACCGGAACTGACGGGATGCAAATTCACCGATCCCATTGGATCGCCACCCATGCCGTGACCGTAGCCCGCCGCGATGGCGCACGCGCGGTCGTTACACTGCAAGATGGTCGCGAACTGCCGGTCAGCCGCACTTATCTGAAAGACCTCACCGCAGCAGGGCTATTGCCGAAAAAGGGCAGCCAGAATGGTTGAGTGGAAGATCTCTGACAGTCTCATCGACTATCAGGAGGCCCTGACGTTGATGGAAACGCGCGCTGCGGAAATCCGTGCCGGTACCGCTCCCGAGCTTATCTGGCTTCTGGAACATCCCCCGCTCTATACCGCTGGCACCAGTTCCAATCCCGCAGACCTGACAGATCCGGACCGCTTTCCCGTCTATGAAGCCCGCCGGGGCGGCCAATACACTTATCACGGCCCCGGTCAGCGTGTGGCCTACGTTATGCTAGATGTCGCAGCCCGCGGTCAGGACGTGCGCAAATTCGTCGCCCAGCTGGAAGACTGGATCATCGCCACCCTGTCCGAGTTCAACGTGACAGGCGAACGTCGCAAAGGCCGCGTCGGCGTCTGGGTCACCCGCCCGGAAAGGCCCGCCATGCCAGACGGAACACCCCCGGAAGACAAAATCGCCGCCCTCGGCATCCGCCTTCGCAAATGGGTCAGCTTCCACGGCATCTCAATCAACGTTGAACCCGATCTCGACCACTTCACCGGCATTGTCCCATGCGGCATCAGCGATCACGGCGTGACGTCGTTGGTTGATCTAGGGTTGCCAGTGACGCTGCAAGATGTGGATGTGGCATTGGAAAAGACGTTCAGTGAGGTTTTCGGGGCGGGGGAATAATGTGGCGAATGACGGCTTTGAGCCCAAAGTGCAAATGTTTGCATTCGTAGATATTTGTCCAATTGGACGGCCTGCCGACAGCGACATCGTTCACTGAAAAGAGCGTCGCGAAACATTCGCGACGCTCTTTTCTGTCAGGGGTCAAGTTTGCGCGTCCGATGCGCGATAGCCGTCAGCCGCCAATCACCTCCAGCCCAGCCATCGCACAATTTTCATCAAGGTGCGCACCAGGTGCGCCGGCAACTCCAATGCCTCCCACATGAGCATCGCCAATGACAATTGGTAGACCACCGCCGAGAATTACCATTCTCGAGTCCGTGTCGCGAAGACCCGCAAGAGTTGCATCATTCATAATCATCTCGGCAAAGAAGGTAGTTGGTGCCCCGATACTTGCCGAGGTGAACGCTTTACCGATGCTTCCGCCAATAATATGAGGTCCAGTTCCGTCTGCCTTGATCATGAGCTTTAGGTTGCCGCCTCGATCAACAATTGCGACGGCAACTTGGAAGCCGTCCGCAGCGCATTGCGCCAATGCAGCATCGGCTGCCTCTTGAGCCATTGATAGTGGCAGGTAGGGGGCGGTGGGTAGGCTTTGGGCAATGGCAGGCGAATACGGCAATGTCGCTACCGCGCTTGCAACTGCAAAAACCTTGGCTGTTTTTAACATATCATTTTCCAATCTTAGTTATTTGTCTTCACGGATGAAGATTGTTGTGTTTCAGATGCTTTGCTGCGTTGGCACCTGATGTTTGTAAGACATCCCTGATTTCGGTGCCGTTCGATCTAGCTTGCCGCCGAAACCCAAAACGATACCCTCAAACCGAACCGAATCCGGTCTGTGAGTAGCTCTGCTATAAAACAAAACTGTATCGCTATGCAACAAAACTGTACTATACAGGTAATGAGATGACTTTAAGAGAAGACCCACGACTTGCCGCGACGCGCACGCGCGCGCTTGAAGCAGCCCTTGACGAGCTTCAAGAGCAAGGCGTAATCGCTGTCACTCATGCATCTGTCGGCGCACGTTCAGGCATCTCCAGAAGCACGCTTTATCGCCACTGGCCGACGCTCGACGAACTTCTGGACAGCACATTCCGACATGCCATCACAGCACAGGTTATTCCTCCGCAGACAAATGGTCCCCTTCGCACAGATCTCTATTGGTTGCTCGGTCCATTGCGCACTGCGTTGACAGAAACCCGCTGGGGCAAGATCGCGCCACAGGTCGTTGCGGCTGCGTCTTCGGACGACCGGGCAAAACGGTTGATCAACACGTTCGTCATTGCGCGATACAAAGTTGTCCGAGGCGTCTTCGAAGCTGCCAGATCACGCGGCGAGGTTTCCGAGGCCGCCAACATAGAATCGCTTATCGAACTTACAATCGCCGCCCCATACTTCCGAATGCTTATCGCCGGACAGCCTCTTGACGATGAATGGCTTGAAAGTCACGTCGAACAGATTCTTCGCTTGGCAACAGCTGAATAGATGTTTTGGCCTGACGGCCTGAACAAGACTGAGGCAAGAGATTGCTCACGCTTCTCAATCAAGCCTGCAAGCCATCGACACGCCGACAGGCTCTGAAACTGTCGCACCAAAAATCCGTAACGTTTGGCAAAAACTATGAAGAGCTTTGAAATGGACAGCGAAATCGCAAGGTATGATCGCGATAGAGGGCACTTGATATTACCGAAGGTCAGCAATGCGGGTTTCGACCAAGCAACGCCAAAAGCCGACTGACGGCAGCTCTGGACTGTGAGCCACTCTTGACACTGCAACGGTTAATGGCTGGTCTGTCCGCAGAACAGTCATTCCCCATTAGGCACCCAAAACCTCTCAGCCCCGTCAAAACTCCCGCGGAAACTGCGACATCATCGCCTGCATTCCGAACTCGCCTTCCACCGCACCTGCATTCTCACACATCATCCGGTTCAAAAACTCGCGCCGTTGGTGAATGCAATCCGCGTCCATGCCGTTTGACGTTCCTGAGTGCCCTCGCCCGGGCAAGCGCAGCTTGCTCAGATCAGGCCACTCGATCAGGCTTAGAAAGTTGAAAGTCAGTGTCATGTCGTAATCCCTGTTGTCGTTGACCTGACCCTAGGCGGCACACAATGCTTCTGGTATCCGCTCCGGCGTTGTGCTGTTCTACAAAAATGAAGAGCCAATTTCGTAACTGGTCCGACATCCGCGTCTTTCTGGCCGTTTACCGCGCCGGGTCAACGCTTGCCGCGTCGAAGGAACTTGGCATCGCCCAACCCACGGTCGCCCGCCGGATCGAGGCGCTGGAACATGAACTAAAGCTCACATTGTTCGAACGCGACACGCGCGGCTTTCGCCCCACTACCGAAGGCAATGACCTGTTCGTCACCGCCACAGAAGTCGAAACCGCAGTCAATGCGTTTTCAAGCAAAGCCATCGGGTTAAAAAACCTAGAAGCCAAGGTCATTCGCATCACCAGTGTCCCAGAGGTCTTCTCGGAAAACTTCGCCGCCATCATTGCCGAGTTTTCCGACGCCCACCCGGATGTCAGTTTCGAATTTCTCGCAACCCCCGCCAACATTGACCTTTCGAAAGGCGAGGCCGATGTCGCCATCCGTTACGCAAATGAGATCGAGGACAAGACGCTCATTTGCCGAAAAGTCTCCGAGGCAGAAGGCACTCTTTATGCCTCCAAGTCTTACGCCGCGAAACACGGATTACCGGCCTCGGAAGATGACCTGGCCGGTCACAAGTTTCTGGCGTTGAACACGACTGTTATGGCGCGCTTCACAGAATGGCAGAACAAACACTTAACGCCCGATCAGATTGTTATGGAATGCAGTGACTTCAACGGCTTGATGGCCGCGATCCATAGTGGATTTGGGATCGGGCCGATGGGTGTCGGAATTGGCGATTCCAATCCTTCGCTTGTGCGGTGCTTTCCGCCACTCAAAGAGTTCACAGTTCCGACCTGGCTTCTAACATCGGCAGCAGCGCACCGTAGGCCAGAAGTGCGCGCGTTCACCAAATTCTTCGCACCGCAATATTCGAAAATGCTGGCAATCCAACGTCAAGAACGCGAAGCAGAGCTCGCCCGGAACGCATCCGCTACTTAAGCCGATACCGAAGCCCGCTGCACTGCCGCCGCTTCATCGACCAAACTCACCCGCACACCGGCCTTCACCACATCAGGATCATATGCCTTGCGCGCAAACACCTCCCGCACCATCGGCGCGAAGAAATTCAGCGGCAGATTATCATACTCGGGATCAAAACT
Organism: Boseongicola sp.; assembly: GCA_014075275.1. NCBI lineage: Bacteria > Pseudomonadati > Pseudomonadota > Alphaproteobacteria > Rhodobacterales > Paracoccaceae > Boseongicola > Boseongicola sp. Next base: position 3,395,035 of record CP046179.1, on the reverse strand, counting down.
GGATTGATCCCAACGCTCGCAAAACACCGAGCAATCCTCAAAATACGGATGCCCTTTATAGGCTTCACGCTTCTTCGGGTCCGCACCAATATGCTCGCCATAATACACCATCTGAAAATCACCGTGCTTCTCAACAACCCAGGTGCATTGTTCGCGCACAAAGGGCCTGAGGATCGCGGCAGCGTATTCGTCGTGATTATAGGGAGGAAAGATGTCACCGATGTCATGCAAAACGGTCGACACCACCCAATCCACATCCGCCCCATCCCGCCAGGCCCGCGTCGCCGACTGCAACGAATGCTCTAACCGCGTGACCTGGTACCCCGACAGGCTTTCATCCAACGCCTCTAACGCGTGCAGCAACCGATCCGCCGTGCCTTTTGCGTATTCGGTCTCATGCTCGGTCAGAAAGTCATAATCTTCCTTGTCACCGTCCTTCATAGCTGTGAATTTGACCTGGTCCATTACGCATAAATCTCCGTCGACTTGCTCGCGCCGCGCATCATCACTTTTGCCTGCGCAGTTCTGATTTCTTCATACAATGCAAGTGCTTCCGATGAAAAGTTCGCCTTTGGTACCGGCACATGCACAAAGTTGTTGAACCTGTCCTCACCCCGCGCCACCATTGCGAAATCCCGCTCGCCCACTTCCTGCTTCATATCCGGACGAATGTAGCGCACCACTAACCCGATCCGACGATCATCCGACGTGTTCGGCCCCGAGCCATGGATTGTCAGCCCGTGGTGCAGGCTCATCTGACCGGGCGCCAGCTCGATGGCGGTTTTATCTGCCTCTGCGATATCGACTTTCACCTCTTGTCCCCGACTTAATAGGTTATCTTCGGCAAAAGTATCTTCATGAGGCAGTATCGGGTTCTTGTGGCTACCGGTGACAAAATCCATGCATCCGGAAGCGACGCTTGCCTCGGACAATGCAATCCACGCCGTCACAAGTCCGTCAATGGCTCCCAATCCCCAATATGTCAGATCCTGATGCATCGAAACTGTCGCGCGCGTTTTCGGCTCTTTCACGAACAGTTCCACCGAAAAGACCAGTATATCCGGGCCTATCAAACCCTCGACTACGTCAAGAACCCCAGCGTCTAGAGCTATGTCACATACAAATGGCATCACCACATGGGCGTTCACCCGTTTGTAGCTGTTCAATGGCAGCGGCAATCCCGCATCCAACCACTCACGTTCAATGGCTTCGAGTTCGGCCCGCGCGTGCAACGCTCCGGTGTTGGACATAACTTGAACTGGAAAAAGAAAACCATCCCGCCAATAGTCTTCGACCGCTTTCTCGGGCAGTCGCCCTTCGCTCAGTGACACACCATTCCCCATCGCACGACCCTCCCTTTCAACCAGCCTGATCGATAATTTACGCCCTGCTATTATTTTTTCGACGCACCACGTCGCAAATGAACCAACCCCTGAGACAATTTATCCGCGTGCAACAGCAACTTCGCCCATTGCCCCCTGCCCGCCAGCCCTTTAGAACTTGCCCAAAGGCATCGGGAAGAATCCCGGCGCAATAATTTGGGACTCTAGGAGGCACTCTATGGTCGACGCCGCCGCTCATGGGCACGACGAACGCGGATTCTTTACCCGCTGGTTCATGTCCACGAACCACAAAGACATCGGTATTCTATACCTGTTTACTTCAGGTTTCGTCGGCTTCATCGCCGTCGCATTTACCATCTACATGCGGCTGGAACTAAAAGACCCGGGCGTCCAATACATGTGTATGGAAGGCCCGCGCTTCATCGCTGACAGCGCTGCAACCTGCACACCGAACGGTCACCTCTGGAACGTTCTGATCACTGGCCACGGCATCCTGATGATGTTCTTTGTGGTGATCCCGGCGCTCTTCGGCGGATTTGGCAACTATTTCATGCCCTTGCACATCGGTGCACCGGACATGGCCTTCCCGCGGATGAACAACCTCAGCTACTGGCTCTACGTTGCAGGCACCTCGCTGGCAGTCGCTTCTGTCATTAGCCCCGGTGGTAACGGCCAACTTGGTTCGGGCGTTGGCTGGGTTCTCTACCCGCCGCTGTCCACCTCCGAAGGTGGCTGGTCTATGGACCTCGCTATCTTTGCCGTTCACCTTTCAGGTGCCTCGTCGATCCTTGGCGCGATCAATATGATCACCACGTTCCTGAATATGCGCGCACCAGGCATGACCCTGTTCAAAGTGCCTCTGTTTGCATGGTCAATCTTCGTCACAGCATGGCTGATCCTTCTGGCCCTGCCGGTGCTCGCAGGTGCAATCACCATGCTCCTGACCGACCGAAACTTCGGAACAACCTTCTTTGATCCGGCTGGCGGCGGGGATCCGATCCTTTATCAGCACATCCTTTGGTTCTTCGGACACCCTGAAGTTTACATCATCGTGCTGCCAGGTTTCGGCATCATCAGCCACATCATCGCAACCTTCAGCCGCAAGCCCGTCTTCGGTTACATGCCCATGGTCTGGGCCCTGATCGCTATCGGAGCACTGGGCTTCGTTGTCTGGGCACACCACATGTATACCGTCGGCATGTCCCTGACCCAGCAGACCTACTTCATGCTGGCCACCATGGTCATCGCGGTGCCGACCGGCGTCAAAATCTTCTCGTGGATTGCCACGATGTGGGGCGGCTCGATCGAGTTCAAAACACCGATGCTCTACGCCTTCGGCTTCCTGTTCCTCTTCACACTGGGCGGCGTCACCGGCATCGTTTTGTCGCAGGCTGGCGTCGACCGCGCCTATCACGACACTTACTACGTGGTCGCACACTTCCACTACGTGATGAGTTTGGGGGCGGTGTTCTGTATCTTTGCGGGCACCTACTACTGGATCGGCAAAATGTCGGGACGGCAGTATAACGAACGCCTTGGCCAAATTCAGTTCTGGATGATGTTCATCGGTGCCAACATTACCTTCTTCCCCCAACACTTCCTGGGTCGCCAAGGTATGCCACGTCGCTACATCGACTATCCGGAAGCCTTCGCTACCTGGAACGAAGTCTCGACCTGGGGCGCATTCCTGGCCTTCGCATCCTTCATCCTGTTCATCTTCATTGTTTTCCAGACGATCATCTCCGGTCGCCGCATCGAAGAAAACAACTACTGGAACGAACATGCCGACACGCTGGAATGGACCCTTCCATCGCCACCGCCTGAGCATACCTTTGAAATCCTGCCAAAACAGGAAGATTGGGACAAAGGCGACGCCCATTAGCGCGGCACGCTGAATTCAAGATAAAAAGGGCCTCGGATCATCCGGGGCCCTTTTTCATTGGCAGTCTATCCCTCAGCACCACGCGCCCTTAAGATTGCCGCATGAACCCGCAATCCAGCTTTCACGATACCTACTATGTCGTTTCCAACATTAACTGGATCGCTATGCTGGTGCTGGCTTCACTTGTGGTATCCTTCACAGCTGCCGCCGCGCTACGCCTGAACACGTCGGATGTAACCCGTCGCTTGCGGCGTTATGCGTTGGGATTCTGGGCAACCGGGCTCATAAGCACCTTCGCCGCTATGCTGGCCGCCCGTGGCCTGGCACCAGACGCCTTCATTCAGTCTCCGGCGATCCTGACGGCCATCAATGGCGCCGCCGCCGCCGGTGGGTTCTTGATGCTCACGGCGCTTTGCCTGACCCTGGTCTTAATCCTAACCGCCCTCTGGCGCAGGGTCTATCGCCACCCCTAATACTCGGTCTCACCTTCGCCGCAATATCGTGCATTTATTCGTTCATTGTAAAATACCATGTTAAAAATACGCGATAAAATATACGACCTTCTGGACACCTTACTGGGCTGGCTCCTGGTCAGTCTCTTGGCGGCTTTCATCGCGCTGGGGACACTGCTGATATTCCCGTTCGCGATGCTCCACTCGATGTTCAAAAGAGCCGATCCTATCCAACAGGAGATCGTTGATCATTTCTACGAAATCTATGGGGCCATGACCGACGGGAACTTGGATGCCCTCAAAGCCGAAAAAGCCCGCGATCCCGACTTTCCCGTCACGAGCGACAACTTCATCGGTCGATCCTGGGTTATTAACGCCGTGGATTGCGGCAACCAGGCAACCCTCGCCTGGGTTCTGGAGCATGACCTCGACCTCAACCACCATGACGATGACGGCCGCTCGCCTCTCCACGCGGCCATCGAGGAAGATAACGCCGAAGCGACCAGGATGCTCATAGACAAGGGCGCAGATGTAAACGCCAAAGGAACCCTGGATGTCACGCCCCTCCACGTGGCAGCCTCCCTTGCCGGCCCGGCAGTTATCTCGCATTTGCTGCTCTGTGGCGCCGACCCCACAGCGCTTGATACGGACTATGTCCCTGAGACGCCGCTGGATCGCGCGCACCTGCGCAACGAGCCCGAGATTATCGCTCTCCTCACGGCAAACCTGCCTGTATCAAAACCGAAGCCTGACCCGCTTCAGACTTGAGACATCACAGCTAAAAGCTATTCTAACACCATGCCCTACCGTTGGTCCGATACCACTGCCGCAACCTCAGTCACGCTCTGGCCGCACCAATCCATGACCGGGCGCGGATTTGCCTGGTTTATCGGCGGCACCGCAGTGATGCTTTCTCTGCCCTTGCTGGCCGTTCTGGGCTCGCCAGTGGCCTGGGTCCTATTGATCTTCTTTGTCGCCGCACTCGCCGGTATCTGGCGTGCCATCATGACAAATCGTCAACAGCGGTCGCTCCGCGAAGAATTGACTCTGGACTCCAGCAATCTCCACCTCACCCATTGTCCTCCAAAGGGCCAACGCATCGAGTGGCAGGCAAACCCGCATTGGGTCACCGTAAACCTGCGCAAGGATGGGCCGGTCGAAAATTACCTAACCCTCAGTGCTTCAGGCCGCGAGATCGAACTCGGTCGCTTCCTCAGCCCTGACGAGCGCCAATCATTGTATCATGAATTGAACGAAGCCCTCAGCCGCTGAAACAACGTTCAGGCCGCCGCCCACAGGCGACGAAAGCTGCCCCCATTATCGGCCCAAATATATCCTCGCCGAAGGCACGCGGGCGCCCGCCCGCGCAACGGATTTCGCGTCGAAATCCGTTATCCAGTCGTTAACAAAACCCAAACCCACCGTTCGGGTCCACCGACGTAATACCGACGTGATACCGACAGGCAGTTTTTTGGCGATGACGGGCCTAACCCAGCTTGGACTTCACCAAGGGCCCAACGCGGCTGAAATCCATCTGGCCCATGTATTTGCCCTTCAGAACACCCATCACCTTGCCCATGTCCCGGATTGATCCGGCTTTGGTTGCCGCGATGGCCTTTTCAATCGCCAAGGCGGTCTCATCTTCGCTCATCTGTTTAGGCAAAAACGTTTCAATTACAGTGATTTCGGCCAGTTCTTTCTCGGCCAGTTCTAGGCGTCCACCCTCTTCATAGGCGCGTGCACTTTCCTGGCGCTGCTTTACCATTTTGCCAAGGATAGTCAGGATATCAGCCTCGCCAACTCCCTCATCATCCGCGCCCGCTTCCGAGCGATGCGCAATATCTCGATCCTTGATGGCAGCGTTAATCAATCGAAGGGTCGACAACCGGTCGACATCCTTCTCTTTCATCGCTTCCTTCAACCCAGTATTGATCCGGCTGCGTAAATCCATCTCTGCCTCATCCCCATGTTTCAGAGAACTTCGACCTTACCCAAACCCGCGCCTATCATCAACAGCCGACAAAATCTGCAACCGATTGATTTTATTGCAAAAGAGAAATTGGTCCTTCCCTTGACCGCCGCTCACATCCGACGTAAACCCCAGACCGTTTACGGAAAAGCGAGGACAGCCCGATGCCGGATGCCACCCAAAGACCGACTGCGTGTCTTGCCTTGGCCGATGGCACAATTTTCTACGGAAAAGGCTTCGGCGCCACGGGCCAAAAAGTCGCCGAACTGTGCTTCAATACTGCCATGACTGGCTATCAAGAGATCATGACTGATCCCTCTTACGCCGGTCAGATCGTGACCTTCACCTTCCCGCACATCGGCAATACCGGCGTCAATCCCGAAGACGATGAAACCGCCGATCCCGTCGCCGAAGGCCTTGTTGTTAAATGGGATCCAACGGAACCATCAAACTGGCGCTCTGCTGAAGAATTGTCCACCTGGCTTGCCCGACGTGGCCGTATCGGCATTGGAAACCTCGACACTCGGCGCCTGACCCGCGCGATCCGCCAGCAGGGCGCGCCGCATGTGGCCTTGGCCCACGATCCCGACGGAAACTTCGATATCGAAGCATTGGTCGCAGCAGCCCGCGCGTTCTCTGGTCTCGTCGGCCTCGATCTGGCCAAAGACGTCACCTGCGCCCAGTCCTATCGATGGGATGAAATGCGGTGGGCTTGGCCCGAAGGTTACAAACCTCAAAACGCTCCAAAACATCGTGTCGTAGCAATTGATTACGGCGCCAAACGCAATATTCTCAGATGCCTGGCAAGCGCCGGTTGCGAAGTTACTGTTCTGCCAGCAACGGCCACGACCGAAGACGTTTTGGCCCTTAATCCCGACGGGGTTTTCCTGTCCAACGGTCCCGGCGACCCGGCGGCAACCGGCGAATATGCTGTGCCAATGATCAAAGGCGTTCTTGATCAAACAGAAATCCCGGTCTTTGGTATTTGCCTTGGCCACCAGATGCTTGCTCTGGCCTTGGGTGCAACGACGGTTAAGATGAACCACGGCCACCACGGGGCAAATCACCCGGTTAAGGACCTGGAAACCGGCAAAGTTGAAATCACCTCGATGAACCACGGCTTCACTGTTGACAGCCAAACCCTGCCCGACGGCGTGAAAGAAACCCATGTTTCGCTGTTCGATGGCTCCAACTGCGGCATCAGGATGACGGAACGCCCGGTATTCTCAGTGCAATACCACCCCGAAGCCAGTCCGGGACCGATGGACAGCTATTATCTGTTCGAACGTTTCACGGCGGCCATGGACGAACGCGCCAAAGAGCAAACGCACGCTTAACCGGCAATTAACTCTGTTTGGGCTACCACTGGCGACATGACGTCGACGGCCCTTTACCGATGAAACATTCAAGATTGCACTTCGCGTCCACTGCCGAGTCCAAATGCAGCCCACTAATCCTAAATCCCCAGCACTGCGACGCCCGCTTATTGGATGACATTTCTACCGAATATGCGCTGCGCAACGGCATCGTTCCGTTGGGACGCAAAGGCTCGATTACTTTGGTCGGCGCAGAATCATTTGAAAATTTTCAACAGGCACATCCAAAACTGGAAGCAACATTTGGATCTGTCGCATTCGTTGAGATGAACAGAGAACAAGTGCGCAGTTTGATTGAGGACCCACGCAGCATGTCGATGGCGCACAGGGCCACCCTCCGCACTTCAGCGCGTGAAAGTTGCCGCAGCTTAAACTCGATCTCGCTGGCAAGCTGGGGGGCTTTGGTGATCACCGTCTTGGCACTGATCGTACTGGCTGATCCTGGCCTGGCGCTTTTGGTGGTTGTTTTTTGGGCGACAATCACATTGACCGCAGTCACGGCCCTACGGACGCTCGGTGCCATCGTGCAATTACGTACTGCCCGACGTCTCGGTCTGACCTGGTTCAGTCGCCGCAATTTTGGACCCGGCTCCGTTCGCCTTCCGACCATTTCCCTGCTCGTGCCCTTATACGAAGAACAGAATATCGCCGCGCATCTGGTCGAACGGCTTTGTAAACTCGACTATCCAAAAGCCAAAGTTGACTGCCTGCTGATCTTGGAACAGTCCGATTCCGTCACGGAAAGGGCATTGGCAGCCATCATTTTACCGAACTGGATCTCCATCATCCGCGTGCCGACAGGCACTTTGAAAACAAAGCCCCGCGCGATGAACTACGCCTTGGACTACGCGCGCGGCCAGATCGTTGGCATTTTTGATGCCGAAGATGCCCCTGCTCCGGATCAACTGCGCAGGGTGGCCGACGCCTTTGAACGCGCGCCGGAAAACGTTGCCTGTCTTCAAGGCGTCCTGGATTTCTATAATTCCCGACAAAGTTGGCTGACGCGGTGCTTTACGATCGACTACGCGTCCTGGTTTCGTCTGGTGTTGCCCGGTCTGGTCCGTCTTGGCTTTTCCATACCTTTAGGCGGCACAACGGTGTTCTTTCGCCGTGACATACTCGAGCGTATTGGCCGCTGGGACGCCCACAACGTCACTGAAGACGCAGATTTGGGTATAAGGCTCGCCCGACGCGGGTATCGAACTGAATTCATTCCGTCCGTCACACTGGAAGAGGCAACAGCAACCGTGCCGACCTGGGTTAGACAACGCTCGCGCTGGATCAAAGGCTACGCCATCACTTGGGCGGTGCATATGCGCCAACCCGTCCGATTGTGGCGCGAACTCGGGCCCTGGCGTTTCTTTGGCTTTCACGCCCTCTTTCTGGGAACCCTATCTCAGTTCGTCCTTGCCCCGGTGCTATGGTCCTTCTGGCTAATTCCACTGGGTCTGCCACACCCAATTACCGATGTTGCACCATGGGGCATCATCGTCACCCTCGCGATTCTGTTCTTCATTTCCGAGGTGGCAACCTTATTGGTAGCAGCACTGGCCGTCTCAACACCAAAACATCGCGGTCTCATTTGGTGGGTTCCGCTCATGCATCTTTACTTCCCGCTCAGTGCTATCGCTTGCTGGAAGGGTTTGGCAGAGTTGATTTTTAAACCGTTTTACTGGGACAAAACCACCCATGGCCTTACGGCAAATCAGCCGATCTTGCATCAGCGTCCTGCTTGAGTCTTGCCTCATAAGCTCTTGAAATGTGGCCTTTAAGTTGCCTGTAAGCGGCATCTCCGTCGTTTTGGGAAATGGCATCAACAATGTCCTGATGTTCTTGCAATGCTGCTGCGCTCCGTCCCTTTGCCGCCAGTGATGTCGTGGTCATCAACGCCATGGAACGATAGACCAAATCCAATTGCTGAACCAAATAGCGATTGTGCGACGCCAGATGGACCTGACGGTGAAACCTGCGGTTCGTCCTACTCAATGCGGATGGGTCATCAACACGCTCCATATCCTCCGAGACAAGCGTGTTAAGCAGGCGCACTTCTTCTTCCGTTGCATGGCGCGCCGCAAGTCGGGCAGCAAGCCCTTCCAACTCTGAGCGCACCACATAAAGTTCGGCCATTTGATTGTGATCCAGCGATGCAACGATCAGCGAACGCCCATCGCGTGACAACAAGGATTGAGTCTCAAGCCGTTGTAATGCTTCCCGAATTGGCGTTCTTGAAACACCAAATTGCTCCGCCAACTCGCTTTCAACCAATCGATCTCCGGGTCGAAATTTCCCGTGGTCTATCGCTCGCAAAATCAGCTGGTATGCATCCTTCTGGCCGCTTCGTGGATCTGCCATGATATCGTCCTGCTCGTAAGATATTCCAACGAGGTTATGGTGGTCGCGGGGGCAGAATCAAGCGCAACCCCGTTGAATCGCCCAGTTCATCCAGCTAAGCCGCTGTCATGCCATTTGATAATTTCTCTCACGTAACTTCCTGGGTGTTCGATCTGGACAATACCCTTTATCCGCCGGAAGCGCGTTTATTCGATCAGATCGAAGTGCGCATGACCGATTGGGTGGCGCGAGTTGCTGGCGTTGACCGCACCGTAGCCGACCGGCTGCGCAAACACTATTGGGAATCATACGGCACAACATTGGCAGGTCTCATGGCCGAGCACGACGCTGATCCGGAACCCTATCTCATTGATGTGCATGAGATATCTATGGATCATCTTGAAAAAGATGCCGACCTTGCTACTCGGATCACCGACTTGCCAGGCCGACGAATAGTCTACACCAATGGCTCAGCACCCTATGCGCAGCGCGTTCTGGATGCGCGGGAGTTAGGAAATGTTTTCGATGCCGTGTACGGTGTGGAACACGCAGATTTTCGCCCAAAACCCCAGCGCGCTGCATTCGAAATCATACTACAACGTGACGGGATCCAGGCGAGTTCAGCGGCTATGTTCGAAGACGATGCCCGCAATCTGCTCGCTCCGTTTCAGATGGGAATGCAGACAGTTCACGTCACACCCATCACAGAGCACCACGAATTCATTCATCATTCCACTCAAGATCTAACGGGCTTCCTGTCTCAGATTGCACAAGATGCCTTTGCTCACCCCTCACCTGCCCCTGGTGTTGGTTGAATGGAGCGAACGCAAGCTGATATTTTCATTTCAGGCGGCGGAATTGCCGGACTGATTGCGGCGGCCGCCTTTGCGAACCAAGGTCTGAAAGTCGTTCTTGCAGAGCCTTCACCGCCACCAAACGACGCGTCCAGTACAAGTTCTGATTTGCGCTCCACAGCCTTCTTAGAACCCGCGCGCGGATTACTGGAAGACATCGGTCTATGGTCAAAACTAGCAGACCACGCAACCCCGCTGGAAACACTTCGCGTTGTGGACTGTATCGGCCACCCTCCTCAAATTCGCACCGAAAGAGCATTTAAATCCAGCGACTTAGATGCGGCTGCCTTCGGCTGGAACCTGCCAAATTGGCTTACAAGAAAGCTTCTGACCGACATCCTATTGGACAGCAAGCAGGTGGATGTGCGTTTAGGCACTGGGTTCAAATCCATCCTAACCAGACAGTCCGAGGCCTTTGTCACACTCACCGACAATACTCAGCTCCGGACGCGCCTTGCCGTAGCTGCAGACGGACGTTCAAGCCCCCTTCGGGAAGCCTGTGGCATCGATTACTCGACAACCAGATATGGTCAAAAGGCTCTGGCCTTCGTTGTTTCCCACGACCTACCCCACGAGAATGTCTCGACAGAGCTGTATCTGAGCGGCGGTGCATTCACTCAAGTCCCATTACCTGACGCCAACGGGCGGCACCATTCCGCGATTGTATGGATGAATGACGGGAACGAGGCCGCAAGGCTGATGTCTTTAAGCTCAGAAGAGTTCGCGCAGGCTGCGACCGTAAGAAGTTGCCAGCTGCTGGGCAACATGGCGCTATCTTCTCAAAGGCGTGCGTTCCCAGTGGTCACACAGACGGCCAACACTTTGACTAGCGAGCGTGTCGCTCTGATTGCCGAAGCCGCACACGTCTTGCCGCCAATTGGAGCACAGGGCCTGAACACATCTCTGCACGATGTAGCGACGTTGATCGAACTTGCTCGAAATAATCCAGATGACTTGGGTTCTGCCGCGTTCTTAGAGGCTTACGATGCGGCCCGCGCGACTGACATTCAACTGCGAAGCAAGACAATCGATATGTACAATCGACTTTGCCGCTCGGACGATCCCCCACTTCAAGCGCTGCGAAGTCTCGGCCTTAAGGCCGTATTCGACATCGCGCCACTAAGGCGCAGGATCATGCGCGCCGGTCTTGGTGGCTAATCCAGCTCCCAAAGGTCCAGGGCGACGTTCTTCACTTAACAACACGTTCGACTCAATCTCTCCAACGCCCGGCAATGTCATAATCCTACGTCGCAACACACGTTCAAAATCTGCCAGATCACGCGCGACAACCCGTAAGCGATAGTCATAAAGACCCAACACGTGATGCGCAGACTGGACTTCCGGAATTGCGGATATTGACCGCTCGAAATCTTCTATACTCGTGCGACCCTTGATGGCCAGTTTCACCCCAAGAAACACAGTCACATTAAAGCCAACCTTTTCTAAATCCAGAGAAATGTATTGCCCGGCCAATATGCCCGCTTCTGTTAGGCGGTTGATCCGTCGCCAGGCGGCAGGCTGGCTCAAACTTATGCGTCGACCAACTTCGCCGGCGGACAGGGTCACGTCAGCCTGCAATTCAGCCAATATAGCCCTGTCGGATTGATCTAGCTCAATCATAACGGCAGACCCACATCAGTTTTGACAGTGGCCACTGTCATTAACGCCTCAATATCAGCGATATGTGGAAGCGGCAGTATGCGCTGCCGGTAGATGATCTGATAGTGAGGCATATCTCGCGCCAGAATCGCTAGCCGCACATCCACACGTCCCAGAAATGTCTGAAGCTCATGAATCTCTGGTACTTCGCGGGCTGCCGCCATGAATTCATCGAAAGCCCGCGGGTTACTTTTTTCGAGCGTGACCCGAAGACTGACCTCGACCTCATAGCCAAGCGCTTTCCAATCGATTACAGCGTGGCGACCCTGAATAACGCCGCTTGCAGTCAACTTTTCAAGCCGCCGCCAACAAGACGTCGTCGTCAGCCCCGCACGGTCGGCAAGGTCCGCAGTCGCCAAGTCAGGCTCGACTAGAAGATGACGCAGCAATCGGCTATCTATTTCGTCAAGCATGATTTTTCCGATAATAATAAATATAGCGAATTAATCTTACCGTAAAATCGGCATATTACGCAATATTGAAACGACTTTCGGAACGAGCCGTGTAAGTTCAAAAGCAGAAAATTCAAACTCTGCGAGGACACTATGCGCGTTTACTACGACCGCGATTGCGACATCAATCTCATCAAAGACAAGAAAGTGGCCATCCTGGGCTACGGTAGCCAGGGCCACGCCCATGCGCTGAACCTGCGCGACAGCGGTGCCAAGAACCTGGCAGTCGCCCTGCGCGAAGGCAGTGCCAGCGCCCAGAAGGCTGAGGCCGAGGGCCTTCAGGTCATGGGTATCGCCGAAGCAGCCGCTTGGTGTGACGTCATCATGTTCACCATGCCCGACGAACTTCAGGCCGAGACTTATAAGAAATACGTTCACGACAACCTAAAAGAGGGTTCGGCGATCGCATTCGCACACGGTCTGAATGTTCACTTCGGTCTGATCGAGCCAAAGCCAGGTGTTGACGTCATCATGATGGCACCCAAAGGCCCAGGCCACACCGTGCGCGGCGAATACGCAAAAGGCGGCGGTGTACCGTGCTTGGTTGCGGTAAACAACGACGCTTCAGGTAAGGCGCTGGAAATTGGTCTTTCTTATTGCTCGGCAATCGGTGGCGGCCGCTCAGGCATCATCGAAACCAACTTCCGCGAAGAATGTGAAACGGACCTCTTCGGCGAACAGGCCGTTCTCTGCGGCGGTCTGGTCGAGTTGATCCGCATGGGCTTTGAAACGCTGACAGAAGCTGGCTACGCACCCGAGATGGCCTATTTCGAATGTCTGCACGAAGTGAAGCTGATCGTTGATCTTATCTACGAAGGCGGTATCGCGAACATGAACTATTCGATTTCGAATACAGCCGAATATGGTGAATACGTCTCTGGTCCACGCATCCTGCCATACGACGAAACCAAAGCCCGTATGAAGGGCGTCCTGGACGACATTCAGTCTGGTAAATTCGTGCGTGACTTTATGCTCGAAAACGCCGTCGGACAGCCAAGCTTCAAGTCGACGCGCCGCAACAACGACGCGCATCAGATTGAAGAAGTTGGAGAAAAGCTACGTGGCATGATGCCATGGATCTCTGCTGGGAAGCTTGTGGACCAAGCGAAGAACTAAGCTGATATCCAGTAAGAAACGTCAAGCCCCGGCAGTCGCGCCGGGGCTTGTTGTTTACTAGGGCAAAGCCATGCAACCAGACATCACTCTCAAAAGCTGGCTTTCAGTTGCCACTCTTGGATTTGTATGGGGCGCATCCTTCCTGTTCATAGAACTGGGACTTGCCGCTGAAATGACGCCATTCTGGCTGGCGGCGCATCGGATCCTGCTCGCAGCGATTCTGACAACAGCATTTTGGCAAATGCGCGGCGGAAAATTGTATCTGACTGATCAACGCGCGAGCCATAACACGCTTTTCTGGATTGCCACGATGAGCACCGCTCTACCGTTCATGGCAATCACATGGGGTCAACTCACAGTGACAGCTGGTTTCGCTGGCGTCTCGATGGCGGCAGTGGCTTTGATCGTCCTTCCCCTTGCTCATGTCTTAATACCCGGCGAAGAAATGAACCGGCGAAAGTTACTAGGCTTCGTGATTGGATTTGCGGGCGTCGTTGTTCTCATCGGCCCTGACGCGTTTGCATCTACTGGATTGGACGGCGAGTTGATTGGACGTTTGGCTTGTCTTTTTGGCGCGTCTTGCTATGCGATTTCGTCGATCACCTTAAGGCGATTGCCGCCAATTGATCCTATCGGGTTATCGGCAATGACCCTCATCATCGGCGGGGCATTTAGCATTTTGTTGGCGTTGTTCTTCGAAGGATTGCCAGGCTGGCCGTCCAGACAAGCTCTTGTTGTCATAGTCATCTTGGGACTTGTTCAAACTGCGATGGCGAACCTTTTACGAATTGTGGTTGTCCGAAGTGCTGGCCCTACGTTCATGTCGCTCACAAACTACCAGGTGCCCGTTTGGTCAGTAATCCTTGGCATCTTAATCCTAGGCGAAGAGTTGAATCCGTCGTTGTTCATTGCAATGACGCTGATCCTGATTGGCGTCGCCTTAAGCCAGTGGAATGCGCTTCGTCGAATATTCAATTCCTAAACTGCGGCAGCGACTTCATCAGCAATACTAGCTACGACTTCCCTGAGTTCGACCTCATCTTCGCATTCGGCCATTACGCGGATCAATGGTTCGGTTCCCGACTTTCGGATCAGCAACCGTCCACGACCGTTCAGTCGCGCTTCGGCTGTTTTGATGGCGTCACGCACCGCGACAGTCGCCATTGGGTCACTACCAGCGCCGTAGCGGACGTTCTGCAAAAGTTGAGGCACCGCCTCAAACACGTTACAAAGCTCGCTTGCCGATCTTTCGGTTCTTCGCATTTCGGCAAGAAACTGTAGCCCGGCCAGTAGCCCGTCGCCTGTTGTCGCATAGTCCGTCATCACAATATGACCCGACTGTTCGCCACCAAGATTGAACCCTTGGGCGCGCATCGCTTCGACGACATAACGGTCGCCGACCGAAGTTCGATGTAAAATCAGACTCTTGGACTTAAGAAACCTTTCCAACCCAAGGTTGGACATCACAGTTGCAACCAAAGTCCCGCCGGATAACCGATCTTCTTCTGCCCACCTTGCAGCAAACAACGCCATGATCTGGTCGCCGTCAGCAACGTGCCCTTTTTCATCCAGGATCATCACACGATCAGCGTCACCATCCAGGCAAATGCCAACATCTGCCCCGTGAGCAATAACCGCTTCAGCCGCTCGTGTGGTGTCTGTCGAACCGCAACCCGAGTTTATGTTTGTGCCATCAGGCGACACCCCAACCGGAATGACCTCTGCTCCCAACTCCCAAAGTACATTTGGAGCAGCTTTATAGGCTGCGCCATTTGCACAATCGACAACAACTTTTAAGCCGTCCAGCTTCAGATCTGCCGGGAATGTTGACTTGACCCGCTCAACGTAGCGAAACAGACCATCATCGATGCGTTTTGCCCTGCCAATGTTGGCAGCAGCGGCTGGTTCAATTTCTCCTGCCAGAATTTCTTCGATTGAGGATTCAGCACTGTCACTGAGTTTAAATCCATCAGGACCAAAGAATTTTATGCCATTATCATGGTGGGGATTGTGACTGGCCGAAATCATCACGCCCACATCAGCCCTCATAGACTGAACCATCATTCCAACTGCAGGTGTTGGGACCGGCCCCAAAAGCAGGACATTCATCCCTGTAGAAGTGAAGCCCGCCGTTATCGCGTTCTCAAACATATAGCCGGATAAACGCGTATCTTTTCCGATGACTACGCGATGCGCCGGAGAACCGTCGCGCCGAAAATACCGCCCCGCTGCGGCCCCCAGCCTGAGTGCCATGTCTGCGGTCATCGGATGCGCATTAGCGCGGCCCCTGACGCCATCAGTGCCAAATAGTTTGCGTGTCATTGCCTGTTCCCGGCTTTCCTGCTCAGGCAAAGACCTAGCACACCTTCGCCGCCACTCACAGTGTCGCCAACACAAGGAAAGGCGAATGAGTGCCGAAAAGTCTTACAGATTGAAACAGCGAGTTAGTTACGCGCGATGCGGTCTTCTTCGCGGTAAAAGTGGTGGTAACCAATCGTTGCCGTGCGCTCAAATACACGCGACCAACGCGGCGACACAGATTTGGTGTGATAATGCGTTGCACCATCGGTCAAAATCCGTGGCGCACCATCCATCATCATCCGGGCAACTCGCCCAACACGTTCATAGGCTTTTTGCTCGCCGATCGTTTCGGGACGTCCGTCGCAAGTGTAGGAAAACTGGCAACGATGACGCTCCCCAGTTCCTTGGTTAACAACCGCGCAAATGGTATCGGGATAGCGGGAACCGTCGGTGCGATTC
This sequence comes from Boseongicola sp., assembly GCA_014075275.1. Lineage (NCBI taxonomy): Bacteria > Pseudomonadati > Pseudomonadota > Alphaproteobacteria > Rhodobacterales > Paracoccaceae > Boseongicola > Boseongicola sp. The sequence goes on along the minus strand of CP046179.1, from coordinate 3,378,841 downwards.
AGAATAACTTCCGCAACACCGATGACGCCTTCCAGCTTTTCACCACGCGCTTCAAAATACAGCGCTTCGGTCAGGCACGACCAGTTTTTACCACCACTCGCAACCGGCGACGCAGCCAACTGCGCTTCTGATGGAACCTTCGTTTTTCCCGGGATCGCAGTTGGGACGCGGATCAACCGATCAAGGTCATCCGAACCAAACGAGGTCAGTACTGCACGTTCAGCACCGAACAAGGCACCAAGTCTTTCATTCAACGTAACAGTGGGATTGTTGGACGCACTAAGGGTAACATCGGCCAGGGCAGGCATGCCCAAAGCCAACGCAGTTAATACCGCTGTTGCCCGTTTGACGGGTTTCAACATCTGGTAGCCCCTTACAGCTTCGCATCAAATTCAGCCCCAATGACCAAGATGCGTGCTGCCCGATACCGAATGAAACAGCTTGCGTCTACCCCCGGGCGTGGGAACAGAGTGATGACGAATTCACACACAATCGAATCTTGCAAAAAGTCAATATTGTTTCGTTTAGATAGTGGACTGATTCTTATGCGGAATTCGTGTCGACTTTATCATTTAACGCCAGATGTGCGGCAGCTAGTCGCGCCACCGGGACACGGAAGGGTGAACAGCTCACATAGTCGAAATTCGCGGCCCGACAGAAAGCAATAGAATCAGGGTCGCCGCCATGCTCTCCGCAAATAGATAGCGTCAAATCAGGCGAAGCACGTCTTCCGCGTTCGGCGCCAATAGTCAGCAGTTCGCCGACACCCTCAACGTCCAGGCGATGAAAGGGATCTTCAGGGTATACACCTTGGTTGACGTACGCGCTCATGAAACGTCCCGCATCATCACGGCTCAGACCATATGTCATCTGTGTAAGATCATTTGTACCGAAACTAAGGAACGCACTATGTTGCGCGATTTCATCGGCGCGCAGGGCAGCACGAGGAGTTTCGACCATCACGCCCAGCCGATACTCGAACGTTGCGCCGGTTTCTGTGCGCACCTCCGCGGCAATGGCATCGACGCGATTGCGGACCAATTCGACTTCGCGCATCGCCGATACCAGTGGGATCATAATCTCGGGCACGACGGACTGACCGTCTTTGCTGGCCGCAATCGTGGCTAAAAAAATTGCCCTGGCCTGTGCCTCGTAAATCTCTGGCAGAGTTACACCCAAGCGAACACCACGAAGGCCCAGCATTGGGTTCACTTCCTTCAGGGCATCAACGCGATTTGTGACTTTCGACAAGGGCAAATGCAGGGCATCCGCCAAGTCCCGAAGTGCCTCGCGGCCGGATGGTAGGAACTCGTGCAATGGTGGGTCGAACAGACGGATGCAAACTGGCTGACCAACCATTATGCGGAAAAGATCTGTGAAATCCGCGACTTGCATAGGCACAAGACGGTCCAAAGACGACGCCCGCCCTTCGGGTGTCTCGGCGAAGATCATCTCGCGCATAACGGTCATACGGTCGCCTTCGAAGAACATATGTTCAGTGCGGCACAGGCCGATGCCCTCGGCGTCAAAAGCACGGGCGACACGGGCCTCGGCGGGGGTGTCGGCATTGGCACGCACGCCGATGTCACGGGCATCATCCGCCCAGCCGAGAAGCGTGCGGAAAGCATCGTCAAGGGCCGGTTCCATCAGGGCAACTTCGCCCGCCAAAACATCACCTGAGCTGCCATCAACGGTGATTATATCGCCTTCGGAAAACACTCTATCACTTGGAAAAGTAAGCGTCTTTTCCCGTCTATCAATCAAGATCTCGGACGCTCCAACAACACCGGGCAACCCAAGCCCTCGCGCAATCACAGCCGCGTGGCTGGACATGCCGCCACGCTCGGTCAGGACAGCTTGGGCGGAGTGCATTCCGCGGATATCTTCGGTGGAAGTTTCGCGGCGGACCAGGATGTAGGCTTCTCCGCGGGCGGCGCTGGCCTGGGCGGCGGCGGAGTTGAAAACGATGCGGCCTGTTGCCGCGCCCGGGCTTGCGGCGAAACCTGTGGTTAACACATCGCGCGGTGCAGTGGGGTCGATTTGGCGGTGCAGCAATTCCGACAGGGCGCGGGGCGCGACGCGTAACACGGCCTCGTCCGGGGTGATCACGCCGTCCTCGGCCAGCGTTACGGCGATGCGCACATTGGCGCGTTCGCTGCGTGGAATGCGCACGGCGTCCAACACGCTGAGCTTGCCACCATCCAACGTGAATTGAACCTGCATTTCTTCCCGCAGATTTTTGCGACAGGTCGCGCCGAATTCCAGTAGCGTTTCAAAGGCTTCCGGGGCCAGTTCCTCCAGCGACTGACCACGCTCATCGCGGGTCAGATAAACGGCGGCAGCGTCTTTCAAGGCATCACGGCCCTGACTTTGGCTGAGGTAACGACCCTTGATCTGGGGCAGACCTGTTTCAGATGACACAAACTGGATCACACCAGAGCCGGATTCCGGCGGCCCCACGCCGGGGGCCATTTGCTGGACAACCAGACCCAATCCAGCCTCGGCCGGGGCACCGCGTGCCTGACGCAAAAGACGGGCTGTTGTGCCTTCCCAGGCGCGCGCCATCGAGCGCAGAACATCTGACAATTGGTGGGCTGGATCCTGCGGAAACGGCTCGTCCGCCTCGTCTTCATAGGCGTCCAGCATGGCCTTCAACGTGTCAATCGAGACCTCGCCCGAGTGATGAAACAGGTCGGGATCAAGATGCGCGACCTGCACCGAATACATCTGAATAAAGCGTGCATACAAACGGTTAGCGGCATCTTCGCCCAACAGATTGGCATAGTCGGTGTGGCGCGCGTGGTTCATGCCGACGTTCAGAACGGCACCGGGACCGCCCCAATCGGGGTCCTCGGATGACGGGCGGACCGAGACCAGCGGGCGGTCGCCAAAATTGGCGAGGATCGCGGCGGTATCGGTCAGGGCGCCAGAGGCAATGTGGCGGACCGTGGTGAACGGCAAAGCGACGGTTTTGGGAACCGGCAGATCAAGACGGATCAGACGCTGAAGACATTTGGCACGACCACCATGGGCGGTGGTCGTGAGGGGGGCCGTTTGGTCAACGACAACAAAGTCTTCTATTTCAATGTGTTTCTGCACTGCGGAGATTCCTTCGCGGGGCAGAATACGCGTGTGGCCGGACCAATCAAGCGTTTACGCTGCGATGCGGCAATTAACATGTCAGTCGTGGCGGATGGGGCGCGACCATCATGGCTAACGAAATCTTGTGGGGGCGTACGGGTCCACCGACGTTAGTTTTGCCGAAATTGGGCGAATCACCATTAATAATTGGGGTTTTGGGGCAATTTCGGCTGTCGGTATCACGTCGGTATTGCGTCGGTGCAGGAATGGCGGATCTGTATTCGTTAACAGGGCGCACGGTGGTTTGCTCGCGCTAACCCCATTTTAACCAAAGCGCGTTAGAACGGTGCCTAGAAGGAAATCGGCGCTCCTACCCTTCTATTTGCGTCAGGTCAGCCACCGACAGGCAGGTGGCGCTGATGCGGTGCAACAGGTTCAGACGGTTGCGGCGCAGGATCTGGCTGTCTGCGTTGACCTGAACCGCCTCAAAAAAGGCGTCGATGGGCGCGCGCAAGGATGCCATGGCCTGCATGGCGGTGGCGAAGTCTTCGGATTGCATGGCGGGTGTGATCTGGGATTCCGCCGCATCAAGGGCCGCGAACAGGGCCTTTTCTTCGTCGGTCTCGGCCAGCTTGGGGTCGGGTCCGAAGGAATATTCGACGCCGTCTTTGTCCTCGGCCTGTCTGAGGATGTTGTGGGCGCGCTTGAACCCCTGGAGCAGGTTCTCGCCGTCATCGGTTTTGAGGAAAGCAGATAAGGCCTCGGCGCGTTTGAAGAGGAGGGTCAGATCGTCGGAGTTGGGCATGGCGAGGGAGGCGTCGATGACATCGTGACGGATACCGCGGTCGCGGAGGTAGACCTTTAGGCGGTCGTGGATGAAGGTGAGGAGGTTCAAAGCTAGTCGGATTTGGGGTTTGAATGAGAGCCAATCCGTTTCTTCAGGACCGCTGAGTTCCGTCTCGCTTTCGTGTTCCATTTCGCCTTGGATGCTAGCAATGCCGCGAATAAAAGACTCTGTTTCGGTGGCCAAGTCATGCAAGATATTTGCGATTTCTTTTTGGTGCGCGATCATCTCTCTTTCAGTCATAGCCGAGCTATTCTGGAGAATTGCATAGGTCAACAGCATGCTAAACGGTGCTTTTGGGCGAAAATTCCTCTCCAGCACTAGCCGAATGAGTCCCAAGGCCGCCCGTCTCAACGCGAACGGATCCTTCGATCCCGTCGGCTTTTCATCAATCGCCCAGAACCCGGTCAGCGTGTCGATCTTGTCAGCAAGTGCAACAGCCACCGAAAGCGGATTGGTCGGCACATCATCCGAAGGGCCAAGCGGCTGGTAGTGCTCGCGGGCGACGGCGGCGACATCGTCACCCTGCCCAGCTTCGCGGGCATAGTATTCGCCCATGATCCCCTGAAGCTCGGGGAATTCGTAGACCATTTCGGATGAGAGATCCGCCTTGGCCAACCGCGCGGCGGTTTCGGCTTTGTCGGGGTCGGCTCCGACAACCGGCGCTATCTCGCGCGCCAGGGCCGCGATGCGGTCGATGCGTTCGGCTTGAGACCCTAGTTTGTTGTGGAAGGTGACGTTTTGCAGCGCATCCAGCCAAGGCTGCATGCCCTCGTTCGCGATGCGCAGGTCGTTTTCCCAGAAGAATTTGGCATCCGAAAGGCGGGCGGACAGAACCTTTTGATTGCCTGCCAGAATGGTGGCACCGTTGTCTGCCGTCTCGCGATTGGCAACGGTGACGAAATGGGTGATTTTGCTAGTCTTGTCTTTGACGCTGAAGAACTTCTGGTGTTCCTTCATCGAGGTTTGCAGGACCTCGGGCGGCAGGGCCAGGAAATCGGCCCCAATCGCGCCCATGAGGACGACAGGGTATTCGAGAAGGCCCGCGACCTCGGCCAGTAACCCTTTGTCTTCAACAACTTCCAGGCCTTGGGCGAATGCCATTTGGGTGGCGTCGTGCCAGATGCGGCTTGCGCGGTCTTCGGCGTCCAGGATGACGTGGGCGCGGGAAAGTTTGGCGGCGTAGTCTTCAAAACCGGTGACGGCGAAAGTTTCGGGGGCCATGAAGCGGTGGCCCTGGGTGGTGTCGCCGGATTGGATGCCGTCGATGTCGAGGGGAACCACGGTGGCCTCGCCAGCGTCATCGGTCAGGATGCAGAGGATGGAATGCAGCGGTCGGACCCAGCGCAGGGACCCGGTGCCCCAGCGCATGGATTTCGGCCAGGGAAAGTTGCGGATGGTGGTTTCAAGTGTTTCGGCAACGATGTCGGTGGCGGGGCGGCCAGGTTTTTCGATTGCAGCGAACCAGACCTGGCCCTTTTTGTCGTCGCGGGCTTCGAGTTGGTCTTTGGTGAGGCCGGTGGAGCGCAGGAAGCCTTCCAGCGCCTTTTCGGGCGCGTCGGTGCGCGGGCCTTTGCGTTCCTCGCGCGTGGCGGGGCTGTCGGCGAGAAGGCTTTCGACAGTCAGGGCAAGACGGCGGGGCGTCGAGAAGGCGGCGGCGCTGGCGTAGGTCAGGCCGGCCTCGACCAGCGCATCGGTGACGAGGCGTTTCAGGTCGTTCGCCGCGCGGGTTTGCATGCGGGCGGGGATTTCCTCGGAAAAGAGCTCGATCAGAAGATCAGGCATCAGTTGGTCCTTTCGGGGGCTGGTGGACAGCCTTCGGGGGCGGGTTTGCCGTCAAAGACGGTTTCGCCGCATTCGTTGATCTGGTGCCAGGCGAAGCCGCGCCCGTCGGTGGTGACGGCGACGATGCGGTCGATGCCGTAGAGGACGTTGGCAGTGCCCAGGAACGCGATGGCATCGCCGGATGCGAGGGCACCGCCGATGGCGGTGGCGTCGAAACAGTCGAACCAGCCGGGGGCGTTTGTGGGTATGGCGTCGTCGTAAATCTCGTAGGTTTCAGTCATCATGGCCAGCGATTGGGGCGTGGTGAAGCAGGCGCGGTAGCGGATGGGTGAACTGCCGGCATCGATGGCCTGGAAGTTGTCATAAAGAATGGCTTCGGCGGTGCCGGTAGCGAATGTCGTCATCTGCACATCGGCGGTGCCGGTTGCCTGAACCTCTTCATAAAAACCGTATTCCTGAAGGTAATACATGCCTCCGCCGCCGAAAATGGCGACCAATATCAAGAACATGGCGACGACCTTTCCGCTCATGGGGTGTCCATCCCGAAGCAGAGGCGGTTGCCATCGGGATCTGTTACGACGATCTCGCGCATACCGTAGACGGCGTTGGTAGGGCCTTCCATGGCGGTTTTGCCAGCCAGTTCGGCGGCCAGTGCATCGACGTCATCGCTGTGGAAATAGGCGCGCCAGGCGGGGCTGGGATCGGTGTCTGCGCCGTGCCAAGCGTCAACAAAAACGGTGGCCTCGCCCCGGTGGAAAATGCCGAAGCGTGCAGGATCTCCGCCTTCTTCGCCGACAGTGAAGCCCAAAGCATCGGTCCAGAACGCGCGGGCGCGCAGGTAGTCGGCGGCGCGCAGGACGGGGATTGAGGAGGTCAGGCTCATAATTGCACTCGTCATTGCCAGTGTAAGTTTATGTCGCAAGTTCGCACACTATCCGCGAGTTTCCGGAATCTTAGAACGTCATCAATGCGGTTTGTGTCCAGATGTTCGTGAGTTTCCACGTACAGAGCACGAAGATTGTCCCAACTGTTTGCCTCAAACAATCTATCCAGAATATCCCACTCCGCTCCTTCGATATCCATTTTAACAAGCTGAAGCGGCTTGCCAAAGCTCTCTATCAGCTCGAAAAAGTCTACAACCTCGACTTCTCCGTACTCATGAATATCAGTTCGGACATTTCCAAGAGCCACTGTCGTAGCCACTGAATAGTGCTCGGGATTTTTATCAAAATCCTTATGACGAAATAGCTTTAGAGTTCCGCCACTCGCGCCCACCGCTTTGTTGTGAGGGATCACATTCTTGAACTTATTAACATTCGAGCACAATATTTTGTATGCGTAAGGATCCGGCTCAAATGCGTGAATTTCTGCGCCTTTTTCAGCAAGCAACGTCGAAAATTTCCCTACGTTCGCGCCCAAGTCGAGGCATATATCGCCGGGTTTTAGTGCGTCTGCCGCCATTCGAAAATCAGCTTCGGCGCGTTTCGCATAGTGCCGCCGGAGTTTCCGCCAAGCGGAGCGGGAAATTGGATTAGAACGGCCTTTTATTGCCTCAAGAATTGCCTGAAACGGGTTTTCGGCTTTGTAACTTGTCATGCCGCTGCCCCGCCTGCTTCGGTCGTCACAAAGGCGTCGGCGCAGGCTTTGGCCAAAGCGCGGACGCGGCCGATGTAGGCCTGGCGTTCGGTGACGGAAATCACGCCGCGGGCATCGAGAAGGTTAAAGACGTGGGACGCCTTGATGCACTGGTCGTAGGCCGGATGGGCCATGATGATGCGGTTGCCGGTTTTGGGATCAACTTCGTCAACCGCCAGGATACGGGCGCACTCGGCTTCGGCATCTTCGAAGTGCTTCAGCAGCGTTTCCGTGTCGGCAACGTCGAAGTTCCAGCGGGAATATTCCTGCTCGGTCTGTTTGAAGATATCGCCGTATTTCAAGGCAATCGGGGCATCGGGGTCGTTGAACGGCATATCCATCACGTGATCGATGCCGAGCACATACATTGCCAGACGCTCCAGCCCATAGGTCAATTCGCCCGAAACGGGTCGGCAATCGTGACCGCCGACCTGCTGGAAATAGGTGAACTGGCTTACTTCCATGCCGTCGCACCAAACTTCCCACCCGAGGCCCCATGCGCCCAAGGTCGGGCTTTCCCAATCGTCTTCGACGAAGCGGATATCGTGCATGTCCATATCGATGCCGATGGCTTCGAGCGAACCAAGGTAGAGCGCCTGCAAATCGGGTGGCGATGGTTTGATCAGCACCTGAAACTGATAGTAGTGCTGAAGCCGGTTCGGGTTTTCACCATAGCGGCCATCTGTCGGGCGACGCGAGGGTTGCACGTAGGCCGCAGCCCAGGGTTTTGAACCAAGCGCGCGCAGGGTGGTTGCCGGGTGAAACGTCCCTGCCCCAACCTCCATGTCGTAGGGTTGCAGCACAGCGCAGCCTTTGGACGCCCAATAGGTCTGGAGGCGCAGGATAATTTCCTGAAAACTTCTGGGGCGATCTGGGGCGGACATGGCTTACCTTGAGGTTCGAAAATCGCGTTCTCAATAGGCAACAGGCCGGTGGCGGTCAATGAAGGGTCGTTCGTTTTGACGTGCATATGGCTTTGGCCTAGTTACAAACGGTGAAACCGCTCAAAAACGGGCGATTTGGTGGACAGATTGACGATGAAAATTTTTGCAAGGGTGATGGTAGCGGCGTGCCTGGTGATTTGGACCGGTATTGCTGCTGCGCAAGAGTCGAGTTGGGTACAGATTGAGGCGCGCCCAAGTGAGGCCATAGCAAGGGAACGAGCCGAGATTTACGCTGGTCGATTGGACAATGTCACTGGGTTTCGTCTTGGTTCTGGATGGTATGCCGTGGTCCTGGGCCCATTCAGCGAAAGCGACGCCGAATTTGAGCTAAGTCGTCTTCGTCGACAAGGTGCGATCCCCGGAGATAGTTTTCTGTCCGATGGGGCGAATTTCAGCAACCGTTTCTTCGGATCAGAGGATGAAGTTGCTGCCATTTCGGAGCCTGCAGAGCCATTGCCGCCTTTGGTAGCCGGGGAAGAGACCCTTTCAGATGCCCGCGCAAGCGAGCGGTTACTGGACCGCGACGGCCGCGCCTTGTTGCAGACGGCCCTGAAGTGGGAGGGCTTTTATACCTCGACCATTGATGCGTCTTTCGGTCCGGGAACCCGGCGGGCGATGTCGGCATGGCAGGAAGATCGGCGGTATGAGCCGACCGGCGTGTTGACCACATTGCAGCGTCGTGAGTTGGTTGGTGCTTATCAGGACGCACTGGCGGCATTGGACATGCGTCAGGTTGCAGATGCCCTCGCAGGGGTCGACATCTCGCTTCCCGTCGGATTGGTGGGATTTGACCGATACGAACCACCATTCGCCCATTACGAGCCTGTTGGAGACAGTGGCGTCAAGGTTTTGCTGATATCCTAGGAAGGTGATCGCGGCACATTGCGCGCGCTTTACGAGGTTATGGAGACGCTTGAGGTTGTGCCGTTGGATGGTACGCGGGCATTGCGGCGCAATGATTTCACCCTGACTGGTCAGAGCAGTGAAATATCCTCGCATACATACGCACGTCTTGAGGGAGAGCGGATCAAAGGGTTTACGCTGATCTGGCCTGCAGATGATGAGAAGCGTCAACGGTTAGCTTTGACCGAAATGCAAGCGAGTTTTCGCGCCGTTGATGGCGTGCTTCCAGAGTCGCTGGGTGGTCAACAAAGTATTGATCTGGTTGCCGGGCTGGAGATCAGGCGCGCAGATGAAACGCGTTCGGGTTTCTATATCGATGCAGCGGGCAGTGTCTTGACGGCCGCAGCGGGTGTCGACTCGTGTGCGCGTATTACCCTGGGGGACGATCTGGAAGCGAAGGTGGTCGCAATCGAACCCTCTTTGGGTCTTGCTGTATTACAGCCTTTGCAGGCTGTCTCTCCTATCGGATTTGCTGCGTTGACTGCCCAGGAGCCGCGCTTGCAATCAGAAGTCGCCGTATCGGGTTTCAGCTATGGCGGCTTGTTGTCGGCGCCGTCGCTGACCTATGGGAAGTTTGCGGATGTGAAAGGTCTGGACGGGAATATGCAGGTTCAGCGATTGGATGTTGCAGCTGAACCCGGGGATGCCGGGGGTCCGGTGTTCGACGGTGGCGGCTCTGTGATGGGTATGCTGCTGGACGCACCAGAGGGCGCACGGCAGCTGCCGGCGGGCGTGTCATTTGCGGCGGACGCACCGGTATTGGCGGCGTTCCTTGCCAGAAACGGTGTGACGGCCATTGAGCAGGTGACCGAAAGCCCGATGGAGCCGGAAGATCTGGCGATCATGGCAGCGGATATTACGGTTTTGGTGAGCTGCTGGAACTAGGCGGGCTTTGACGCAGAGATCGAAGTGGAAACTCACCAAATTTCCGGCTGCGACAGTCAGGTCTGGGTGTCGGGACCTTTTACAAACCGTTTGGGTTCGTGATTTCCGGGGTTACCCGGATTAGCGTCGGTTTGTCCGCTTTGAAGGCCCCATGGATCGACTCACTCAGTTGGATCAATGATGCAGGTTGGGCAAACTCACACTCATAGGCCTTTGCCAACAAAGACCAATCTGGATTCTTGGCCTGGACGGCGGTGGGGGCGATCTGGCTTTCAACCATGGCGTCGTGGATCGCGGCCAGACCACTATTGTCCCACAGTAGGATCGGAAGATTCAGCCCCAGCTCTGCTGCGGTGCCAAGTTCCTGAAGAGTATACTGGAAACCATAATCACCTGCGATGGCCAGTGTCGGCGCGCCCTTTCGGGCAATGATGCCTCCTATGGCGGCGGGCAGAGCGTAGCCAAGAGTGCCAAATCCCGAAGGATGGTGCCAATGGCCGGGGCGGCGCATCTGCCAGATTTCGTTGGCCGTATAGGCGAACTGGGTCATGTCCGAGTAGATCATTATCTCATCAGGCAAGGATTGGCTGAGAGCATCACAGATCGAGACGATGGCAGGCTGGGAAGCCGCAAGTTCACGACGCCATCGCGCCCGCGCATCGGCCACGTCCTGCCTGGACCAGTCGGTGTCCGGATTGCCCAATTGATCGATCAACGCGCTTAGAAAGTCTGCGCTTTCGGATTTGATGCGAACTGAGGCTTGATAGACATCTGCCAATACCTCCGGATCGACATCGACGCGCACCAAAGGGCAATCATGCCCCAAAGTCTCGCGGTAGAAGTCAACTGCCGCCAATTCGGTGCCGACAGCAATCAAAAGATCGGCTTTTTGCAGTACATCGATTGCGTCGATCTGGGCCAGATGGGCACCAAAGCTCATGGGGGTGTCCGGGGCCAGAATGCCGCGACCGGCAAAGGTGGTGAAGGCCGTTGCCCTCGACTTTTGCATTGCCTCGGCTGGCAGTCCGGGGTTGTTCGGGCATTTGGCACCACCACCAAAAATGAACATCGGACGCCGAGATTGGCGGATTAGCCGTGCGACCTCGGCAACATCCGGCGGTCTTGGCGAACTGGATTGCTGCGACATGAAAGCTGGAAACAACGATGCCTCGTTGCCCAATGCATTGATCGGAACGTGCATGACTTTGGGGCGCGAGCGGCCCTGCGAAAAACTGGCCAGCGCGCTGTCAATCATCGCGAACGCCTGATCATCGTCTTCGGCTGTTTCGCTCCATTCAGCGGCGGCGCGCGCCGCACCCGCCTGATCGCGCATCTGGTGCAATTGGCCACGATAGGTTTCGGTATCGTCGAGGCAACTGGCAATGACCAGAACTGGCACGCTGTCAGAATACGCCTGCCCCAGTGGCGTCATTATATTTGTCAGGCCCGGACCACTGATGACGTAGGCTACGCCTGGCCTCCCCGAGGCACGGGCATAGCCGTCGGCCATGAAACCTGCACCTTGTTCATGTCGGGCAAGCACATGAGCAAGGCCGGCCTCTTCAATACCGCGATAGAGTTCAACGTTATGGACGCCCGGGATGCCAAAGATCGTATCAACACCGCGACTTGCAAGCATCGCGGAAATTTCTACACCCAATCGGGCCATCAGCCGCGCCAAAACCGAAGGGTGAAGATGACCAGAACTGCCAAAAGCTCCAGCCGCCCGATTAACATACCCGCCGACAGCATCCATTTTGCCGGATCGTTCAGGTCAGCAAAATTGCCAGTTGGACCAATCTCGGGACCAAGACCTGGCCCGACGTTGGCAATTGCAGTCGCTGCACCACTAAGGGACGTGACGAAATCCAGACCGGTCGCACCGAGCATCACTGACAGAATGCCGATCGAGACAATAAATACGGTAAAGAACGCCATGACGGACGAAATGACATCCTCGGAAACGGTGCGGCCTTCGTATTTGACCTGAAAAATTCCGTGGGGCGAGTGAATGCGGCGTATCTGCGCAAATATCGCTGTGAACAGCAGTTGATAGCGAAACACCTTCACGGAACAGCATGTTGAACCAGCACAACCACCGACAAGCCCCGCGAAGAAAATCACGATCATCGGAAATCCTCCCCAAAGTTGATAATCGGTGCTGGCGTATCCGGTTCCAGTCATGATCGACGTGACGTTGAACAGGCTTTCACGCAGGTTCGGCTCTATGCCGCCCGCATTACCGGCCAGCATGCGAAAGCCTGCAACAAGCGCGACGATTAGAAAAAGAGCCGCCAGAAACGCCCTGATCTGACTGTCACGCCAAAGAGGTTGTGAGGTTCCGGCAAGTAACTGGACGTATCGCACGAACGGAAGGCTTGCCAGGATCATAAATATGATTGCGACATAGGAGGCAGCGCCAGTGAAGGCTGCAAATGACGAGTCAAATGTGGAAAATCCGCCAGTCGCAATGGTCGTCATCGCATGGTTAACGGCGTCGAAAAGCTGCAATCCGACAGCCATATAACCCGCCGTACAAAAGGCCGTCAGTAACGCGTAGACAATAGAAATCCGCGAGGCGATTTCTGCCGCGCGAGGCAGAACCTTGCCGCCAGCGTCAAAAGCCTCGGAGCGGAATATTTGCATTCCACCGACGCGAAGCTCTGGCAAAAACACCATGGCAACCACGATAATTCCGATCCCACCGAACCATTGCAGCATAGAGCGCCACAGGAGCAGTCCGCGCGGCATGGACTCCAGCCTAGAAAATACGGTCGATCCGGTGGTCGTCAAACCTGACATCGCTTCGAAAACGGCGTCAGTAACGCTTGCGCTGATTGGGGCTTGAAGGAACGGAATTGCCCCAAAGATCGGCAGTGCCAGCCAAACACCCGATGTCAAAAGGAACGTTTGCTGGATCGTCAGCCGCCCCCCGGCCCCATTGGCGCATGCCAATGCAATCAGACCACCGACGACGACAGTAATTATAGCTGATCCAAGGAATGCGTTGCCGTGGCCGTTGGCGTCTTGAATGTCGACCAGCATCGGCACCAGCATCGTAGCGCCCAGCGCGGCCACCAAAAGGCCGATAACATATCCCACAGGGCGAATGTCGATCATGTGTGCGAGCCTTGTCCTGACCGTTGGGTCAAGTCAACTGGTTGTCTTCGGTAGGATAGATGCGGGCGCGTTCTTCGGCAGTGGGGCTGCGGATGTCGCTTGATGGTTTGCCGTCGGGGTTGAAGAAGGGCGAGGTTCGGTATTTGCCGGTTATGCGGGAAGTCAGGCCGCGCCGAATGACGCTTAAGATTGTGCGTGGAAGGCTGCCTTTGGGCTGCGTGACGCGTTGGGTTGCCTCTTTGCGGTTGGTGCGCAGTCTCACGGGCCCGAATTTGGATTGATCCTTGAAGCCGCGGGTGGTGAGCGAGGCGTAGGGAAGTTTGGGATTGCCGAGGACATTGGACATCGGTGCGCCACAGCAGGCGGTATACCAGCGGATCGGGCCTTTGTCGGATAGGCGCAGGCATCTCAGGTTCTCGTCGCCCTTTGTGATGGTGACGGCGCCGGGAGTGGTCAGGATCAGGTCAGAGCCACCTGCCGCATCGAGGCTGCGGCCATCGGCGGCGAGAAGTGCGAAAGCCTGACAATCGCGGCAATAGCAGACGGCGCGGCCAGTGCCTTTGGTAGGGATCGTTGCGGATGTTTCGCCGCAATCACAGGTCCAGGTTGCTGACATGGTGGTCCTTTCGCCCGAGGTTATAAGGTTCCCGGGTCGGGCACGGAAGGGTCGCGTTAGCTGTAGCGAGTGATAAACCGTTGTAGGATGGTTTTGGGGATTTCGACGTCGGCTTCGGCGCAAAGTTGGGTCAGGGCGTCGGCTTCTTCGGGTGGGAAATAGCCCCGGTCGCGGTAAATACGGATACGGTCGGCGAAGACCTCGCCGTCGGCTTCGGGGTGGAATTGCGTGGCGTAGACGTTTTGGCCGTAGCGCAACATCTGGAACGGGCAAGGGCCGGAAGACATGAGGTGGGTTGCGCCGGGGGGAAGCACCTGAACCGCCTCTTTGTGGCCAACGAAGGTGTTAAAGGTTGTCGGCAGGTCGGCGAGGAGTGGGTCGGTTGTGCCTTCGGGCGTGACATCACAGGAAACCGGGCCGACGTCTTCGCCGTATTGAGCCTTGGACACGTCGCCGCCAAGATGGTGGGCAAGGATGCCAATGCCGTAGCAGCAACCCATGAACGGCATGTCGCGGGCGGTGATCTTGGGCATCAGCGACATGATAGCGGCTTCGGCGCGGGCTTCGTCGCGTGATTTCTGGTCGGGCGCATCGCTGACACAACCGGGGCCACCGCCGACGATGATGCCAGCATAGTCGTCGAGATTGAGGTCGCCTGGCAGCGGATCGCGTTCCAAACGGATGCGTTTCGTGCGTGCCTCGTCCAGCTTTCCTTTTTCGAGGAATGCGCGGAACTCTCCGTCGGAGGCCTCGTCTTCGGGGCGCAATTGCAGGATCAGGAAGGGCTTCATGTTGCTATACCCGCGACCAGTGCCTTCTCCATCTGCCAGTTCTGAAGGGTCACACCACTTCGTTCAGCGATTCGCGACCCCAAGATGCGCCATCCGTGCCGCAGGAAGAATGGTTTGGCGAGGTGGCTGGCGTCACTGGTCATGCGCTTTAGACCTGCGGTACGGGCCTGGTTCTCAAGCACTATGTAAAGTGCATCAGATACGCCTTGCCCCTGTGCCTCTGCCAAGATGAACGCGAGATCGAGGTGGCCGGTTTTCAGATGGAGTGTCATGAAACCGACGACGCGCCTGTCAATCTCAGCGACGACCGTAGATTGATCGGACAGTCGGGCATTCCACTTTGGGCCCGATGGGGCCTCATAGGCCCACGCCGCCCTTTGTTCTTCGGAATAGGCCCGCGCCGCGCCGTCGCGCACCGCGTGATAAAACACCTTGCCCAGCGCATCGCCTTCGTCCGGCTCCATTGGCCGGATCACGACGTCGGCTTTATTGTCGTGCGCGACCTTCCGGGAGGATTCACGCGCACTATGGCGTATCCCGGTTTGGTCTGGCGAACCCAGCGGCTGCCGAAGGCATACGGTTATGCCCATTAGCCCGCTTCCAATGCCTGCATGATGTCGGCGATCAGGTCTTCAGGGTCTTCGATGCCCACGCTGAGACGCACGAGGCCGGGGGTTATCCCAAGTTCGGCACGCTGTTCGTCGGTCAGACGCTGGTGCGTGGTGGTTGTGGGGTGGGTGATGATCGACTTGGCGTCGCCGAGGTTGTTCGAAATCACGATGATCTGGAGCGCATTCAGGAACTTGAACGCCGCCGCCTGCCCGCCTTTGATTTCCAGCGCGATGACGGTACCGCCGCGTTCGAGCTGCTCTTTCGCGATGTCGTATTGCGCGTGGGATTTCAGGCCGGGATAGACGACGCGGCTGAGGCGGTCGTCATGTTCCAATGCTTCGGCCAGAGCCATTGCGCCGTCGGCTTGCGCCCGCACGCGGAGGTCGAGGGTTTCGAGGCCCTTGACCAGAAGCCATGCCGTAAACGGGCTCATCGCGCCACCGGTGTGCTTTAAGTAGGGCTCGACAGTTTTGCGAATAAACTCCTTGGTGCCGAGGATGACCCCGCCAAGCACCCTGCCCTGACCGTCGATGTGTTTGGTCGCCGAATAGACCACGACATCGGCGCCAAGGTCCAACGCGCGGCTGAAAACGGGGGTGGCAAAGACATTGTCGACAACGACGGTCGCGCCAACGGAATGCGCGATCTCGGCGACGGACTTAAGATCAATCACTTCGAGCGTCGGGTTCGACATGGTTTCCAGGAACACCGCTTTGGTGTCCGGGCGCATGGCCGCGCGCCATTCGTCCAAGTTGGTGCCATCAACGAAAGTGACGTCGACGCCGTAGCGGGTCAGCACATCTTCGAGGATGTAAAGACAGGAGCCGAACAATGCGCGCGCCGAGACGACGTGGTCGCCCGCTTTCAGTATAGAAGTGAGCGCCGCATTGACGGCAGCCATGCCGCTGGCAGTCGCAAAGGCGTCCTCAGCCCCTTCAAGCGCGGCAATACGTTCTTCGAACATGCGCACCGTTGGGTTGCCGTAGCGCGCATAGATAAATTCGTCCTCGCCCGGTGTATCAAACCGCTGTGCGGCCTGTTCGGCGCTGTCATAGACAAAGCCCTGGGTCAGAAAGATGGGTTCAGCGACTTCGCCGTATTGGCTGCGCCGGATACCCTCGTGAACCATACGGGTCCGTGTTTTCCAATTCTCAGACATGGGGACGCCTCCTTTCCAAATAAAAAGCCCCCACCGCGGAGCGCCGGGGGCGTTGGATACGTCCCTGACCTCTTTAGCGGTTTATTTAACGTGGCCCGCAATCCGGTGAACAAATCGCCACGATGAGGGGGTGGCTACATCCAGTCAGGAGAAGCGTCAAGGGTTTGGGTTGCCTCAACGGCCACAATTACAACCCTTGTAGTCCCCCATGGCACTGTGCATGGATCGGTTAACTGCTGTTACAAAACGGAGTTTCCTTGCGAAGTTCGAAAACGATTCACGTCGTTTCCTGTCACGCCGAAGGCGAGGTGGGTGACGTTATTGTCGATGGTGTTGAACCGCCGCCGGGCGAAACCCTGTGGGACCAACGTAGTTGGATCGCACGCGACGCTGTGTTGCGGAATTTCATGCTGAACGAACCGCGCGGAGGGGTCTTTCGCCACGTGAACCTTTTAGTGCCGCCGAAACACCCCGATGCAGATATGGGCTTTATCATTATGGAGCCCGAGGACACACCGCCAATGTCCGGGTCAAACTCGATCTGCGTTGCCACTGTATTGCTAGATGCCGGGATCATTGCCATGGCTGAACCGGTGACCGAGATGGTGTTGGAAGCCCCAGGTGGTTTGGTGCGTGTGCGCGCCGATTGTCGCGGCGGCAAAGCCGAACGGATCACGGTCCAGAACCTGCCGTCGTTCGCAGGCGAAATTGGTGTCGGGCTGGACGTGGCGGGCCTGGGCGATCTGGTTGTCGATACCGCCTTTTGGGGTGACAGTTTTGTGGTTGTCGATGCCGATACGTTGGGACTGTCCCTGGATCAGATAGAGGCCCGTTCGCTGGCAGATTTGGGTGTACGGATTACCAATGCCGCCAATTCGCAGCTAACATTTCATCATCCAACCAACCCGGATTGGCGCCACTTCTCGTTCTGTCTGTTTGCAGGTTCTGTGACCCGTAACGGCAGTAGTTTGGCCGCAACGCAGGCTGTCGCCATTCAGCCAGGTAAGATTGATCGCTCGCCCACTGGCACCGCCGTATCCGCGCACATGGCGCTAATGCATGCCAAAGGAAAGATGGCAGTAGGCGACAGCTTTACGGCACGGTCAATCATCGGGTCCGAGTTTCAGGGCCGGATCGCAGATGTCACCACCGTTGGCGATCTGCCCGCTATCATCCCGGAAATCAGCGGGCGCGGCTGGATTACTGGCACCCATCAGCACATGCTGGACCCCGATGATCCTTGGCCCGAGGGCTATCGGCTGAGCGATACCTGGCCAGACCCGCAGCGTTGACGACCCATCAGGCGCAGTCTAGCGTTTTGCCCATGGTGAAAGATTACTCCCTGACCGGCGAGACAGGCCAACAGGCAGTTGAGGCCGGGCTCGCGAACCCAGCCTGGTTTCGCCCCAAAGTTGACCCGGCGACAATTCGCGCCCTCAGCCAGAAATCCGACGCTATCGCCCTGCGGGACACGCTTTTGTGGCTTGGCACAATGGTAGTGTCGGCAGCGGTCGCCATTGCGCTTTGGCCATCGTGGTGGTCCGCCCCGTTCTGGGCGATTTACGGGGTTCTTTATGGTTCGGCCTCGGATTCCCGCTGGCACGAATGCGGGCACAAGACCGCGTTCAAAACATCTTGGATGAACTCGGTCGTTTATCACATTGCCAGCTTCATGCTGATGCGCGCACCAACCGTCTGGCGCGCCAGCCACGTGCGACATCATACCGATACCATTATCGTTGGCCGCGACCCCGAGATTGTGGCCATGCGCCCGCCCGACCTGGGGCGTGTGGCGTTGAACCTATTCGGGGTAATCGATGTCTGGACACTTGGCGCGCGGATGTTCCGGCATGCGGCCGGATATATTGATCCCCAAGAAGCGACATATATTCGCAGCCAGGATCATGGCCGGGTGTTTCTGGTCGCCCGCATTTGGTTGGTAATCTATGCGTCCGTGATTGGCACCGCGATCTGGTGGGGCAGCATTCTGCCCTTGATGCTGGTCGGTTTACCCCGCCTTTATGGTGCATGGCATCACGTCATGACCGGGCTGCTGCAACACCTTGGACTGGCCGAGAATGTCACGGATCACCGGTTGAACACGCGCACGGTTCTGATGAACCCGATCAGTCGGTTCATTTACCTGAATATGAATTATCACATCGAGCACCACATGTTCACGATGGTACCCTACTATCACCTGCCCGCATTGCATGAGCATCTAAAAGCAGAATTGCCGCCGCCCGATCCATCGATATTTGCCGCGTTTCGACGGCTGTTGCCAGTTCTCTGGAAGCAGTTGAAATATGAAGACGCCGTGATCATTCCGCCCCTACCAGAAGGTGCGACGCCTTACCGCGACGAGGTCAGCCGCCTTAAACCCTTTGCGGTCTAATCGGTTTCTTCGATCAGATACTTTTGCAGGGCCATTATCTGCGACCACAAGAATACGAACATCAGGGCCGGAAATCCAAAAGTCTCGATCTTGACCCAGGCATCCGTGGACATCGTGCGCCAGACAATTTCGTTGGCGAACGCAAGACCGGCAAAAAACAGGGTCAGTCGCCAGGTCAGGATCATCCAGCCCTCATCCTTCATCGGCAAAAACTCGGACATGACCCAGGCCAGATAGGACCGCCCCTGCGCCAGACCGATGCCAAGGATCACTGCAAACAGCCCATAAACCAAAGTGGTTTTCAGCTTGAAAAACCGCTCGTCGTTGAACCACACTGTCAGCCCGCCAAAGACAACGACCATGACGGCTGTGAACACCTGCATGCGGCTCAACTTACCGGTCAGCTTCCACAAAACCGCTATACTGCAAAGCAGGATCGGAACAAATACCCCGGCTGCGACGATGAACCCATCATATTCTGTGCCCCCGATGACATAGGTCTGATCGCGCATCATCAGATAGGCGGCAAAGAACATCAGGGGCGGGCCAAGTTCCAGCACCTGTTTGACGATCGGGTTCAGGGTCTTTTCTTCCATCCCGGTCACCTAACGACCAGAGCGCGGTCATTCAATGTCGATCTGTTCATTATTGGCCCAAAAATATCCCGGGGAAGACGCCAAAGGCGGCTGGGGCAGAGCCCCGCCTATCCACCCATCTCGACCAACACGGCACCCGCTGCAATCAGTGCCATCAGTGAAAGCCGACGAGGTCCGACTTTCTCGCCCCAAAACAAATAAGCAATCAGGGCCGCAAAAATCACAGAAGTTTCCCGCAACACTGCGGCTTCGCCAACTTTGTCCAACCGGGTGGCCAGCATAATGCCGCCAAAAGACAGAATGGCGATAACCGCGCCAAAGACACCCAAACGCAATAATGGCGCAATCGGGCGCGGAACCTGCCCCTTGTTCCACGCCAGATAAGCAATGGGAAAGGCCAGCCCATCCAAAAAGAAGAACCAGGCGATGAACGTCAGCGGATCAGCGGTGGCCCGGATAACGAAGGCGTCCCAGGTGGTATAAAGGGCGACAACACCGCCCGTCATCACTGCCAGCCCCAAGGCCATTGGCAACCTTGCGCGGTCGTCGGTGATGTGTCGCAGGTTGTAGACAGCCAGCCTCAGAATACCGGCGGCCAGCGCCGAAACCCCAAGCCACTGAAGGCCCGAAAAAACCTCACCAAACAAAATCCCTGCACCGATAACGGTAAACACCGGCCCGGTGCCGCGCACGACCGGGTAAACGACGGTATAGGCACCATAGGTATAGGCGGTGGCCTGCAACACTTTGTAGGCGACGTGGATGGCCCAGGCGACGGCAAAGAGATGCCAGATATCCGGCTCGGGCCAGGGCACAACGAAAATAGCAAACGGCAGCGCCATGAGTGCATACGAACCATCAATCGCCGTTCTGGTGGTGAAGGGATCGTAGCGCCCCTTCTGGAGCGCGCCTAAAAGCGCATGCAGAAAAGCCGCCGACAAAGCCAGCATCAAGGCCACTTGCTTACCGGCCTCGGTGCCCTCCAGCGATATCAGCCATTCACTCACTCGGGATCCGGAAGGGCATCAAATGTAACTTTAACTTTTGTGCCTTGAAATGCCTGTTCTATAGCCTCTGGCGCGGTCGGATCGTGCGACATGGCCAGCCCGAAAAGATTGTCTGAACCGATGCCGCCCGGCGCCTTAAGTTCCATCTTCAATGTGCCCCACGGAACTGGCGCATCCGCGATCAATGCCAACAATGCCGTGACGCTTGCTTCATCAACAAATGACTTAGGCAGTGCTCTGACCACGGAAGACACTTCTTCCTTCGTGGCCTCAACAACTGTTTCGGGTGCGCCCGGCACGCCAGAAAATCGCCCAACGGCCATGCCAAGGATCAGCCCGTCTGCAAACCCGGTATTGGTTACCTCCAGTGACAGCTCGTGCAGCGTAATGAGCGCAAGCGAAGCCATGTTGCCAGACAGTAGGTCCGCGGTCATGCCTTTGGTCAGCGATGACATCGAGAAATGATTTTCGCCGGGCAAATCAACATCGAGGGCGTTCAGATTGAATGTACCGGCCGCAAGGTCCCAGGACAGATCCAAGTCAGCGTCGATCAGGTTTCGGCGGTTTTGCTGGTTCAGCATGTAATTGACCCATGGATCAGACACATTTGGGATCAACCGCGCGTTTTCGACAGCAAGTGTCAGAGCCAGAGTGCCATTTCCGGTGGTGAATGCCTCTTGCCCTGATAAAGTCCAGGCAATCTCTTCTACATCAATGAGCAGAGATGTTTGTTCCAGAACCAGTCTGGTCAGATGACAACCACCATTGTCTTCGCTCAAAGCACCTTCAGAAACGATGCCGTAGCCCGACCGTTCGATAGTTTGAAGCGCCAGGGTGCTTTCTGACAGGCAGTCGGCGCTGGCGACGCCGGGGCAAGCAATGCAAGCAATGGCGAAAAGGTGCTTCACACCTCGGCCCCGGTTAATGCAGCGGCAAACTCGGCAGGATCAAATGCCTGCAAATCATCGATTTGTTCGCCGACCCCGATGGCGTGAATTGGCAGGCCGAACTTATCCGCCAGTGCCACCAGCACGCCGCCTTTTGCGGTGCCGTCAAGTTTGGTCATTACCAAACCTGAAACATCGGCAATCTGTTTAAAAATATCGACTTGATTCAAAGCGTTCTGGCCCGTTGTTGCATCAAGAACCAGCAGGGTGTTATGCGGCGCGTCGGGGTCTTTCTTGCGGATCACACGAACGATTTTGGCCAATTCTTCCATCAAATCAGCGCGATTTTGCAGCCGACCGGCAGTATCGATCATCAACAGATCCGCGCCATCGGCTTCGGCCCGCGTCATGGCGTCAAATGCCAGACTAGCCGGGTCCGAGCCTTCGGGCGCGGTCATCACGGGCACGCCAGCGCGTTCACCCCAGACCTGCAGTTGCTCGACAGCAGCGGCGCGGAATGTATCGCCTGCGGCAATCACAACGGATTTTCCAGCGGCCTTGAACTGACTCGCGAGCTTGCCGATGGTCGTTGTTTTGCCCGAGCCGTTCACACCCACGACCAGCACCACCTGCGGGCGTTTCTGGTAAATCGGCATCGGCTTTGCGACGGGCTCCATGATGCGGGCGACTTCGCTGGCCATGATCTCTTTCAACTCATCCGTTGAGAATTTCCGCCCAAAGCGTCCCTCGGCCATGTTGGCGGCGACGCGCATTGAGGTTTCGACGCCAATATCGGCGCTGATCAGCAGTTCTTCGATCCGTTCCAGCATATCGTCGTCTAGCTCGCGCCGGACCACGGTTTTGGCCTCGCCCCGTCCAAGAAGACGGCCAATCAGGCCCGGCTTTGGCGCAGCCTGTGTCGGTGCAACGGCAGGAGGTCCCGGCTCGGGGGCCGGGACGGGTTCAGCCCGCTGCGCATGCAATTCCTCAACTTGCGGTTCCAAGCCCTGCGGTTCCCGGACCTGATCCGGGACTGGCTCTGGCTCTGGCTCTGGCTCTGGCTCTGGCTCTGGCTCTGGCTCTGGCTCTGGCTCTGGCTCTGGCTCTGGCTCTGGCTCTGGCTCTGGCTCTGGCTCTGGCTCTGGCTCTGGCTCTGGCTCTGGCTCTGGCTCTGGCTCTGGGAGGATTTCGGCTTGCGGCGGTGTGTCAACCGCAGGTTCCTCTGCCGGCTGGCTTTCCTCAGTCGGCGATGTGTCGGCAACAGCCTTTTCTTCAACACCTCCGTCCTCGACTATTGCATCCAGGCCTTCGTCGATCTTTGACGAGGATTTGAACAACCGGTCTTTAAGTTTTTGGAAGAATGCCATGACGCTGCCTTTAAGCTTCGCTACGATTTAGGGTGAAAAATTGGCAGATGGAAGCACCACAGGCTGAATTAGGTCCTGAAAGGTGAAATTGAGAGGGTGTTACCGTGACGATCAAACCCCTGAGCGGGCAATCCAGCGACCTTTTGAAGATCGTTCTGCCTGCGGCGGCAACCGGTAAAACCGATGCTCTCAGGGTCTATATTGAGGCCAAGCCTGGGTTTCTGAGTGCAATCGGGCCCCACGGTCGCACTGTTTTGTGGGAGGCCGCGCACAAAGGTAAACTGGACACGCTGGAGTATCTGATTGGTGCAGGTGCCGATCTGGAAGCCCGCGGTGGATACTATCGGGACACCAAAGTCGAGGTGACGCCGCTCTGTATTGCGATGCATCACGGTCGTGACAAGGCGGCCGCCATGCTGCGCGCTGCCGGCGCAAAGATGAGCTTTGATACCGCCTGTTTCCTGGGCGACATGGCCTATCTGGGCCCTGCGATTGTGAATAAACCGCGTGTCGTGAATATCGCTTTCTACCCGCCCGAAGGCTATAGGCCGCTGCATTATGCAGTTGCCGGGGGCCAGGCCGAGGTCGCCGAGTTTCTTCTGAACCACGGCGCGGATGCGGTCACCGATGGCGGACGCCTGATGTATATGAGCTTTGATCTGGAAAGCGATGCTATTGCCCGGATGTTGTTCAAAGCCGGTGCACGCCCGCGCCCTGGCGACGCCAATGATGTTGCGCGCGATCCGAAATGGGCGCCCTTTTTGAAAGAATACGGCTTTACGACAGACATCAACGCCGCTGACCGCCATGGATTTCCGCCCATCGTCGAGATGTGCCGCGGCAATCACAATGCCACTGACAATGCAGAGGCAGTGCGCGATCTGCTGGCACAGGGAGCCGAAGTGAATATCCGCGACCACAAGGGCAAAACCGCGCTTCATCGCGCGGCACAGGCTGGATTTCTGTCCACGATTGCGGTGTTGATTGAAACCGGAGCCAATCTTGAAGCCACCGACGTGAAAGGTGAAACGCCATTATTCGATGCGATCCGGGCCGGGCGGGCCTTGGTTGTGGAAAATCTGCTATATCGCGGTGCCAACGCCGCCCATGAAAACAACCTGGGTCAGTGCCCCGGCAAAATTGCCCTAAGAATGTGCAAACCTGACAGTGGACGGATCAAATCACTGCTTAAAGAGTAAAAGGCGACGCAAATTTACGTCGCCCTTACAACTGGCAGAATTCAAAGTGCGCGGTAGCGCGTCTTTGGATCAAACTTCGTCCGGGAAGTGCTTTATCGTCAGTCGGATAGGGTTCGGTGCCGCCTGCCCCAGTCCGCAGATCGAGGCATCGCCCATAGCCACGCAGAGATCTTCCAGCAAATCCTGATCCCATGTCTCGGCCTGCATCAGTTTCACCGCTTTCTCGCAGCCCACGCGGCAAGGTGTGCACTGCCCGCAGCTTTCGTCTTCGAAGAACCGAAGCATGTTCAACGCCGCATCTTTGGCACTGTCTTGATCCGACAGGATCACAACCGCCGCCGAACCGATAAAGGTTCCAAGCGGTTGCAATGTGTCAAAATCCATCGGAACGTCGTTGATCGACGCTGGCAAAAGTCCGGCGGATGGTCCGCCCGGTTGGTAAGCCTTAAACACATGACCTTCCGCCATGCCGCCCGACGCCTCGATCAGATCGGTGATCGTCGATCCGGCAGGCAAAAGGTAAACGCCCGGGTTGGTCACGCGACCCGAAATCGAATAGCTGCGCAGACCCTTGCGCCCGTTCTTTTCGACTCCGCTCAGAATTTCAGGGCCTTCGCGCAGAACCCGGGCGATCCAGTGCAGGGTCTCGACGTTGTGAACCAGCGTCGGGCGGCCAAAGATGCCGTTTTCAGCAACATAGGGTGGGCGATGGCGCGGAAGACCGCGTTTACCTTCGATGCTTTCGATCATCGCGCTTTCTTCGCCGCAGATATAAGCACCTGCACCGCGACGAAGTTCGATGAAGCCCGGCGCTGCAAGCCCGGCGGCTTCCAATGCTGCAATCTCTTTAGCAAGGATATGCAGAACAGCAGGGTATTCATCGCGCATGTAGATGTAGACCCGTTCGGCCTCAACGGCCCATGCGGCGATGAGCATGCCTTCCAGCATCAAATGCGGGGTGCGTTCCAAATAGTAGCGGTCCTTGAAGGTGCCGGGTTCACCCTCGTCTCCATTGACGGCCATCAAACGCGGTCCTTCGTAGGACCGCACAAAGCCCCATTTTCGGCCCGATGGGAAACCGGCACCGCCCAATCCGCGCAATCCGCTTTCGGCGACTTTCGATTGCACGGCTTCCCAGTCACCATTTGCCCGCAAGTCAGCCAGCACTTGATAACCACCGGCTGCCTGATAGGCCGCCAGATCTTCATTGTCCGGGATGACAGCGTGGGTATCCTTGGCAGCGACAGCAGCCAACACGCTCTCTGGCGTGGCGTGATCTACGTGCTTGTGGCCAAGTTCAATGACCGGCGCCGTGTCACACCGCCCCATGCAGGGTGCCCGAACGACGCGAACCTCAGCCGGATCAGTTCCCGCTTCCAGCGCTGATTGCAGCGCCTGGGCGCCCGCCAATTCGCATGACAGACTATCGCAAACCCGAATGGTCAGTGCGGGCGGAGGTGTCTCATCCTCTTTGACCACGTCGAAATGGGCATAAAAGGTTGCGACCTCATAGACTTCTGCCTGGCTCATCCGCATCTGCTCAGCCAAAGCGCGCAAATGAGCAGCGCTCAGATGGCCGTATTTGTCCTGAATAAGATGCAGAAATTCGATCAGCAAATCACTGCGCCGGGGGGCATTTCCCAAAAGTGCCTGAATATCTGACAGCGCTTCATCGGTGACCTGACGACCCTTAGGCGTTTTGCGCCCCCGTCCCTTTCCCGATTTCCAAACACCTTTTTTGTCGTCCAGCGCCATGCCCGCCACCTTTGCTTAGTTGCGCGCATCCTAAACGGACGGACAGCAAGAAACAGGCGAAAACCGACCAAAAAGCGCGAATTTTCGCATCACCCATTGGTCATTTTCCTGTGGCATGGCAATGTCTTTCCGATGCGAAACTTCTGTCTTCTCCTGATTGCACTGGCCCAACCCGTCGGGGCACAGGACCGTGCCCTGTCCCCTGAGGAATTCGAGGCCATCGTCACCGGGCAAACCCTGTTATATTCGTCAATGGGACGTACCTTTGGAGCAGAAAAATATCTGCCGAACCGCCAAGTGCGCTGGTCTTTTCTTGATGGGATCTGCGAAGACGGCGAATGGTATGTCTCAGGCGATCTGATCTGCTTTATCTACGAAACCATCGAAGGCCCGCAGTGCTGGTCCTTCTTTCTGAATGACGGAAGGATCATGGCTCGATTTGAGAATGATCCGGGTGCAACTGAACTCTACGAAACAGATCGCCAAAGCGAGCCTTTGTATTGTCTCGGTCCCGAGATCGGGGTCTGACTTCTTCTGTCTGAAAATACTTTGGGGGTCCCGGGGGCAACGCCCCCGGCGGATCGCCTCCGAAGGAGGGGAACCAAGAAACTCTGAAGCCTAAAGAAGTGTTCCCTGCTCGGGTGGTTTTGTCGATTTCTGCGCGGGTTTTTTCGACTGATCACCGATCCTGACGCGACCATCCCTGAATTCCAGTTCCAACGCGGCCGCTGATCCAGCCTGTGTTGCCGAAGTCACAATCGCTTCACCATCGCGCACAACCGCATATCCGCGCTTCAATGTCTCGACGTAACCGACACTGCGGCGCACACGTTCCAACGCCTCGACACGATCGCCTTTGGACTTCAACCCTTGCGCCATCGCGCTGTTCAAACGCGGGGCCAGCACCGTAAGCGCCTCGCGCTGGCGTTTGACGCGCTCGCCGTTCAATGACACGACCCGCGACAAAGCCGGGGTCAAGCGACCCGACAGTGTTTCCAACCGCAGACGCTCTGCGGCCAAGCGATTGCGCAATGCCGCCGGGCGGATTGCGCCGGAAAGCCTCGTAAGTTCACTGGATTTTCGTTCAACCATCCGCTGAAGAGCGCGCGGCAGGGCGTCATCCATTCGATCCAGTCGCTGGCGTGGATCAAACAGCAACGCTTCGGCCTTCGGCAGAACCCGGGCCAGGTCACGCAGGCGTTCGCGTCGTCGCTGAACGCCTTGGGACACAGCCCGGCTAAGGCGGGCATCCTGTCCGTCCACCCACACCAGCAGGTCCAGACGAACGGGCACTGCCAATTCTGCGGCAGCAGTCGGAGTCGGCGCACGGTGGTCCGAGACAAAATCAATCAGCGTCGTATCTGTTTCGTGGCCGACCGCCGAAATTAGAGGGATCGCACTTTCAGCGGCAGCGCGCGCGACGATTTCTTCGTTGAAACCCCAAAGGTCCTCGATCGATCCGCCGCCGCGCGCGACGATCAGCAAATCCGGGCGTGGCAGGGCTCCGCCGGGGGTCAGCGCGTTAAACCCCCGGATCGCAGCGGCAACTTCGGGTGCGCTGCGCTCACCCTGAACAGCAACCGGCCAGACCAGAACTTTACGCGGAAACCGCTCGCGCAGCCGGTGCAGGATATCGCGAATAACGGCACCCTGCGGCGATGTGACGACGCCAATAATCTCAGGCAGATAGGGTAATTTTCGTTTGCGGGCGGGGTCAAAAAGCCCTTCGGCCTCAAGCTTTTTTTTGCGCTTTTCCAGCATGGCCATCAGCGCGCCCTCGCCCGCCACGGCCATTTCATCGACGTTCATGTTATATTTCGACTGCGCGCCGAAGGCCGAGAGCTTGCCGGTGACGACAACTTCCAGGCCTTCTTCCGGCACCACGCTGAGGCCCGAAATCTGGCCCTTCCATGTGGTGCAGCCAAGTACGTTCCGGTCGTCCTTGACGTCATAATACAAGTGCCCCGAGCGAGCTTTGAACACGCGTCCGACTTCACCGCGCACGCGGATGCGGCCAAACTCGCCCTCGATCACCTTCTTCACGGCGCTGGAAATCTCCGAAACGGTGAATTCTGGCGCGTTGTCGCCGGCGGTGTCTTCGAACAGGTCCATGCGCGTTTGCCTTGTGCTTGGTCGGGGGCAACCTTAGAACGCGCGGCAACGAAGGTGAAGCAGGCGGGGCGCAATGAATATCCTGATTTTGGGCGGCGGCGGACGGGAACATGCACTGGCCTGGGCAGCCTTGCAAAACCCCAAGTGTGATTTGCTGATCGTGGCGCCCGGAAATGCCGGGATCGCCGAGCTTGCGACTTGCGCTGAATTGGATATCGAAGACGGCGCAGCAGTGGTTGCCTTTGCCGAAGAACACGCCATCGACTTCGTGATCGTCGGGCCGGAAGCGCCCTTGGCGATGGGTATTGCCGATGATTTGCGCAGTGCTGGTTTTCTTGTCTTTGGTCCGTCGAAAGCGGCGGCTCAATTAGAAGCGTCGAAGGCCTTCACCAAGGAAGTCTGTGATGCGGCCAATGCCCCGACCGCCGCGTGGGCCCGGTTTACCGAAGAAAAAGGCGCGCGGGACTATGTGCGGTCTCAGGGCGCGCCGATTGTGGTCAAAGCCGACGGGCTGGCAGCGGGCAAGGGCGTGGTTGTCGCCATGACCGAGGCCGAGGCTATTGCCGCGATTGACGATATGTTCGGTGGAGAATTTGGTGCCGCAGGCGCTGAAGTGGTGATTGAAGAATTCATGGATGGCGAGGAAGCCTCGTTCTTCGTTTTGTGCGACGGCGAGACCGCCCTGCCCTTTGGCACCGCACAGGATCACAAGCGCGTTGGCGAAGGCGACACAGGCCCCAACACTGGCGGCATGGGGGCGTATTCGCCCGCGCCAGTGATGAGCGACGCCGTAACCCAGCGGGTGATGGATGAGATCGTGCAACCGTCGCTAGACGAAATGGCGCGGCGTGGCACGCCATTTCAGGGGGTTTTGTTCGTCGGATTGATGATCAAGGACGGCGCACCGCGCTTAGTGGAATACAACGTTCGGTTTGGCGATCCTGAGTGTCAGGTTTTGATGATGCGCCTGGGCGCACAGGCCTTTGATTTACTGCATGCCGCCGCCGAAGGGCGTTTGGCCGACGCGAATGTGAATTGGGCCGATGACCATGCCATGACCATTGTCATGGCGGCAGACGGATATCCTGGCGCATATGTAAAAGGCACCGAGATCAAGGGGCTGTCTGAAATTGGCGACGACAGCAGCGCAATGGTCTTCCATGCAGGAACGTCGCGCGACAGTGGCCGTTATCTGGCAACGGGCGGACGCGTTTTAGCGGTGACCGCGCGAGGAGAAAGTCTTAGCCAGGCGCGAGACGCTGCCTATTCCATGGTCGACCGGATCGATTGGCCCGAGGGATTCGTGCGGCGCGATATAGGTTGGCGTGCATTGAACTAAATTCGCAGACAATGCGCAGGTATTGCAGCCCGGCATCCATCGACTATGGTCGGCGAGACTGACCAATTCGGGGTTTGAAATGCCTGAAATCACAGCTTTTCCGCGTAACGAAGACGGCATTGAAACCGTCCTTGGCATCTTGAAGCAACAATTGGGCGAACGATTTCGGACCGGGGCCACCGTGCGAGAGCAGCACGGACATACGACGACCTGGCTGGAAAACCAGCCGCCAGATGGCGTGGCATTTCCAATATCGACAGACGAAGTTTCAAACATCGTTAGAGTTTGTGCGACACATAAGGTGCCCGTAATTGCTTTTGGCACTGGTACTTCGCTGGAAGGGCATGTGAATGCAGCCGCTGGTGGGATCTGTATCGATTTAATGAATATGAACGCCGTTTTGGCTGTGCACCCGGAGGATCTGGATTGCGTGGTACAACCGGGCGTCGTGCGAACTCAACTCAATGAATATTTGCGGGACCAGGGCCTGTTCTTCCCGATTGATCCCGGTGCTGATGCGTCCCTTGGTGGAATGGCAGCAACCCGCGCCAGTGGCACCAACGCAGTGCGCTACGGAACGATGAAAAATAACGTCCTTTCCCTGAAGGTCGTGTTGCCAGATGGGCGGGTTATTCGCACGGGTCAGCGCGCCAAGAAATCCTCGGCCGGATACGACCTGACCCGACTGTTTATTGGGTCCGAAGGCACGTTAGGAATTATTACCGAGATTACACTGAAACTGCATGGGATACCCGAGGCGATGTCCTCAGCGACCTGTTCATTTCCGTCTATCGAGTCGGCGTGCCGGGCGGTAATTTCGACTATTCAGATGGGCATTCCGGTTGCGCGGATAGAGCTGTTGGATGCGATGTTCGTCAAGGCGCTGAATTCCTATTCAAAGACGGCGTTGCCCGAGTCCCCGCTATTGCTGCTGGAGTTTCATGGATCAGAAAACGCAGTTGCCGAACAGGCAAATCAATTCGGTGACATTGCTCAGGATGAAGGTGGAACCGACTTTGTCTGGACCGCCTCGACCGAAGAGCGCAACAAACTCTGGCAGGCGCGGCACGATGCCTATTGGGCTGGTTTGGCTTTAAAACCAGGGTGTCAGGGTATCACGACAGATGTTTGTGTCCCGATTTCGCGCCTAGCAGATTGCGTTTCGCAATGTCAAACCAAACTGGATGAATTGCGGCTGATAGCACCGATTATCGGGCATGTCGGAGACGGAAATTTCCACACAACCATTTTGGTGGATATGGACGACGCCGAAGAGTTGGAGAAAGCTGATTTCTTCATCAGCTGGCTGGGAGAACTTGCGATTTCCATGGACGGTACATGTACCGGTGAACATGGTATTGGTCAGGGGAAACGCCAGTACCTTGGCAAGGAACTTGGCGAAGCGACCGATGTGATGCAGGCGATCAAGGCCGCAATCGATCCTGATAACATCATGAACCCCGGTAAGATTGTTTAACGCACGCGGGTACTGGGCAAACCACTGACCAGGCTTGAAACGGCAAAGATCAGAGCTGCGACACAAACAATGGTCGGCCCTGCGGGGGTGTCCAATATGAACGCAGATCTCAGACCGACAACGACCGAGAGCGCACCGATTAGGGCAGCAATTGCGGCCATCCGTTCGGGTGTTTTGGACAGGGGCCGCGCTGCGGCGGCGGGTATGATCAGCATCGCCGCAATTAAAAGTGCGCCGACGATCTTGATTGCAATTGCAACGACCAACGCCAGAGCAATGGTCAGAACCAACTGTTCGCGGCGCGGATCAATGCCACTGGCATAAGCAAGGTCCGGATTCAGTGTTGCCGTTAACAAAGATGACCAACGCCACGTCAACAATGCCACAACCAGAACTGCGCCCCCCCAAATCACTGCGATATCAAATCGCCCCACAGCCAGAATGTCGCCAAACAGGAACGCCATCAAATCCACTCGAATGCCTTGCAGGAAAGACACCGCAACCAGCCCGAACGCCAGAGCCGAATGAGCCATAACGCCCAATAGCGTGTCGGTCGCCAATCCGCGCCCGCTGAGCGACGACACTATGACTGCCATGGCCAACGCGACGGCCAGAGCCCCGACAAAAACTGACGTCGAAAATGTGAAAGCTAATGCGACACCCAGGATTGAAGCGTGTGCGGTGGCATCGCCAAAATAGGCCATTCGGCGCCATACAACGAAACATCCCAGCGGTGCTGCAGCGATTGCGGCACCAACACCGGCCAGGGCTGCGCGGAACATGAAGTCGTCAAATGGGTTCATGATGCAGACTCGTGATGGTCGTGATTGTGGTCATGGCCATGCGAGTGATCGTGACTGTGATTGTGCTCGTGCCGATAAAGAGCCAGTGCTCCGTGGGTTCCGGTCCCAAACAATGCGCGATACTCGGGCGCCGAGGCGACGTGTTCCGGCGCGCCTTCGCAGCAGACATGGCCATTCAGACAGATGACCCGGTCGGACGCTGCCATAACGACGTGCAATTCGTGGCTGACCATCAGGATCGCGCAACCGGTGGACTTCCTAACTGTTTCAATACGTTGATAGAAAGCCGCCGAACCCGGTTGATCCAGTCCTTGTGTTGCCTCGTCTAGAATCAGGATGTCCGGTTTGTTCAACAGCGCACGCGCCAAAAGCACACGTTGGAATTGACCACCAGACAGTCCGGACATCTGCGAATTTTCCAGTCCAGTCGCACCAGCTTGTCCAAGAGCCTCTGCCGCAACTTCATCGTCAATAGCCCGCGGAAGATCAAGAAACCGCCGTACGTTCAGCGGCAAAGTTTGGTCGATATACAAACGTTGCGGGACATAGCCGATTTTCAGACCGCGCTGACGGGTCACCACACCCGAACTGGCACGCTGTGCGCCAACAAGTGTGCGCAAAAGAGTTGATTTGCCAGAACCATTTGGACCGACAACCGTTACAATCTCGCCTGGCTCGATGCCGAAATCTACGTGAGCGAGCACCGTCTTGCCGCCAAGTTTGACAGAAACACCTTTTGCTGAGATCAGCATGATGCCGCCTCGACCAACGCACAGTTTGGGCAAATGCCTTCGGCCTCGACGACAGTGCGCTCAATTCTAAAACCGGCGGCACGGGCTGTTTTAGCCAGATCTCCCTTGTCCAGAACTGCGTGAGCCTCGGCGACAGAATCGCAGCTTTGGCAGATCAGAAATGCAGGTGCATGCTCTTCTTTTGGGTGGGCACAGGCGATGAAGGCGTTTAGCCTTTCAATTTTGTGCGCAAATCCAATTTTGACAAGAAAATCAAGGGCACGATAAGCAATCGGGGGTTGTGATTCAAGACCCTCGTCGCGAAGCCGGTCCAAAATTTCATACGCTCCAAGTGCGCGATGCTCTTGCAGTAGTATCTCCAGAACACGACGCCGCACTGTCGTAAATTGTAAGCCATTATCGACGCAATGCGCCTCGGCCGCCGCGACGTTTTCGGCGATGCAGGAATGGTGATCGTGTTGTGAAAATCCGATGGTGGTCATCTGTGGCCTTGGTTCAATTTCGGGGTTGATATGATATAATATAACAACTATCAAGTGCATCCTTTCGATTTGGAGCACACCGAATGTTAAGACAGGCGCTAGCATCACTTACATTTCTCGCAGCGGCCAGACCCGTGGCTGCAGAAGCTCCGCGAGTGATCACTGATATCGCGCCGGTTCATTCGCTGGTTTCCATGGTGATGGGTGATCTGGGATCGCCGGATCTATTGGTGACAGCAGGTGCTTCGGCTCACAGCCATGATTTGCGCCCGTCTAGAGCCGCTGCCCTGCAGGAAGCTGATGCAGTGTTCTGGATTGGAGAAGAACTGATGCCCTGGATGGAAGGCCCGATAAACAACTTGGCCAGCGATGCCATGGTTGTCGAACTTCTGCACACCGATGGCACAAAGGAGCT
Source organism: Boseongicola sp. (assembly GCA_014075275.1). Classification (NCBI taxonomy): domain Bacteria; kingdom Pseudomonadati; phylum Pseudomonadota; class Alphaproteobacteria; order Rhodobacterales; family Paracoccaceae; genus Boseongicola; species Boseongicola sp. The sequence goes on along the minus strand of CP046179.1, from coordinate 3,345,880 downwards.
TGAGTTTCGGGAGACCGTGCTTTTCGGCGACATAGACGACGATCATGGCAACGAACACGGGCACGGACATAATCATGGGCATGACCACGGCGACGAGGATTTAGACCCCCATGCTTGGTTGGACCCTGAGAACGCCATTACCTGGATTGGAATTATCGCGGACACGATGACAACTGCCGACCCGGAGAACGCTGAAATTTACTTAAAGAACGCAGCGAATACCGTTCAAAAAATTACAGAAATTTCAAATGTAGCCCACGAAAAATTAGCCGGCAAGGAACCCCGATACGTCGTATTTCATGACGCATACCAATATTTCGAAGCCCGCTTTTCTGTAGGCGCATTGGCGGCAATTTCTTTGAGCGATGCCTCGGCACCCGGCCCAGCAAGACTTGCCGAAATTCGCGAAAATGTTCTGGCCGTGGATGTGAAATGCGCGTTAAGCGAACCGACGGCCAAGCCGGGGCTATTGGATTTGGTGTTCGAAGGACTGGATGTGAAAGTTTACCAGGTCGACCCTTTGGGCAGTGCCTTTGAACCCGGGCCCGCGCTTTATGGTCAACTTATCCAGTCCATGACAGACGCATTGGCGAACTGCAGCTGATCAGCCTCGAAATCCAGTTGCGACCACAAATTTTTCCGAGCTGTCAGCGCGGGATGCTCCGGGCTTAACGTTGGCGACCTTGTCGAAACGTTTCTTCAATAGGGATTGAAGACTGCTTTCGGCTCCGCCTGCCAGCACTTTAGCAACAAAAGTGCCGCCCGGCGCCAAAACATCAAAGGCAAAATCTGCCGCTGTCTCGCAAAGTGCTATGATCCTTAGATGGTCTGTCTGTTTGTGGCCCGAACTGGCAGCGGCCATATCAGACATGACCACATCGGCCTGTCCGCCCAGCCAATCTTTCACTTTGGTGTCAGCGTCATCTTCCATGAAGTCCAGAACGTGGATTTCGGCCCCGGCAATTGGTTCAACCTCTTGCAAATCCACGCCCAATACACTGCCAATGGCCTTACCGGATTTTTCGCCCAGTGCATTCACACGCTTGACGGCCACCTGACACCACCCCCCGGGCGCACAGCCCAGGTCCACAACACGCGCACCCGGCACGAGAAAGCGATACTTGTCGTCTAACTCGCTAATTTTAAAGGCCGCCCTGCCCCGATATCCTTCGGCCTGCGCACGGCGAACATAGGGATCGTTCAGTTGCCGCTCGAGCCAAAGGGTCGAGCTGAGTTTACGCCCGCGCGCTGATTTGACCTTTACACGCAAGTCACGCGCACCGCGTCCACTGGAATTCTTCGGCATCTGCGCCTCCTTCAGGACCTAGCGGATACAAAGAGATCGCATTGATAACAAGCGACAGTGCTTTGATAGAGCATATCAACGGCAGATTTGGTAGGAAACTGCGACGTTGCGGAATCGGTTCTGCGACGTTTTTCGGGGCGATGAAATAGGTCAAATTACCATGAAAGTGACGAGTGCGATTTTAGCCGGGACATTTGCCGCCATCAGTTTGGCTGCATGTGCCACTTTGGATGACGACACCTGTCGAGCCGGGGATTGGGAGCAAATCGGCTTCAAGGATGGAGTGAATGGACGTGGACCTGCCTTTATCCGCCAGCATGCCAAGGCCTGCAACGATATCGGTATCGCCCCTGTGCGCAGTCTTTGGGAGTCTGGCCGCCAGGACGGGCTGAAGCTCTATTGCACACCCGATAATGCCTATGATGAAGGCGCCGATGGACGTCATCTACGCGATGTCTGCCCCGTTGAAGGGGTGGACGTGTTGGAATATCAGAACGACCGCGGATTGACCTGGTATCGGATTGGGCGCGATATCCGACAGGCCGAGGCGCGCATTCGCGAGATCAATGCGGAATTGAAAAAGCTGCCGTCAGATGATCCAGCCCGCATCATCCTGACTGGCGAAAGAATGGCATTGCGGTTGGACATCCTGCATCTGAGGGCAAGGCGACACCATTTCAGATAATCTCCACACTCCGGTATTAATCGCACCCTGCTTTCTTACGTGTTCTTGCGGAGCCTTCAAACCTGTCATTTAGTTGCATTATTTGGGAAGGCCGCATTAAATAAAGTTATGAAAACAGCCGGTATTCTCTTGGCGGCGGGTCGGTCGCTTCGGTTTGGCGATCAAGACAAGCTCATGGCTAATCTCGGGGGGCGCCCCTTGGTCCGGCACGCCGTCTCTACGCTGGTATCACTTTCACCGGATATACTGATCGCCGTCGCTTCAAGCGACGACGTCGCCGAAGAATGCGATGGTTTTCAACTCGTGCGCACTGCGAACTCTGAAATCCAACAATCAACAAGCCTGCGACTTGGAATACTCGCCGCTCAAGAACGGGGAGCATCGCGAGCTCTGGTGATGCTCGCAGACATGCCCTTTGTCACAACGCGGCATTTGCAAGCGGTTCTGTCTAATTGCACAGACACCACAGCCTCGGCGAGCGGCGATGGCGTGCGAAGAATGCCCCCGGCCTGCTTTCCGGCAAAGATGTTCCCCGATCTGGCAGCCATTGAGGGTGAGACTGGCGCGCGTTCAATTCTGAAATCGCTGCCAGCAACATCGATTATCGTAACCAATCAAGAAGAGCTGCACGACATCGACACACAAGCGGACCTTGAGTCGGCAATGCGGTCGTTGCACTAATTCTCGGAAGGCGAACCGGTCAGGCACGCCGAGGATCAAACATCAAACGCGGATCTGCCAAGCCATTGATATCTGGTGCCCCCACACGGCATGTCATCGACGTCCGCCAATACTTCACTATGTGCCACCAAAAACTTTTTATATCTATTTTGCATGATGTTAGCATTTCATGGCGTTCAACCACGTTTCATGATATCCCATTTGTATGGGTGGACGAAAAGGTGGATTTTGATGTCGCATACATTGAACAAGCTCAACCATTCAACTGTCAAGGCCGCGCAGCCGGGTAAGTATAACGACGGTGGTGGTTTGTGGCTTCACAAGCGGATTGATGGTGGAGGACAGTGGTTCCTTCGAGTGACTGTCCATGGTCGCCGCAGAGAGATGGGATTGGGGTCGCTTCGAGACATCTCTCTGAAAGACGCACGGAAGTATGCAGAAAAGTGGCGATCTGTTGTGAGAGATGGCCGAGACCCAATCAAAGAGCGTGAACGGCAAAGGCGGGAAGCTGAACGCAATCTGCATTGTCTTGCCGATGTTGCTGTCGATGCCTTCTGTCTGAAGTCAGCGCCTATGGGTCCAAATAGCGTTATTTGATAAGAGAGAGTTGTTGGCTCATCGTAACCACTGAGGAGTGGGACATGAGACAGACAACTGGAACTCGCAGGAGCCCCGGCGAGAAGATCGTCAAAGAGATCAAGCGCGCGACGCGCAAACAGTATTCGTCAGAAGAGAAGATCCGGATCGTGCTGGATGGCTTGCGTGGCGAAGACAGCATTGCTGAGTTGTGCCGTCGTGAGGGAATATCTCAAGGTATCTACTACAAATGGTCCAAGGACTTCATGGAAGCTGGCAAACGGCGGCTTGCTGGAGATACGGCGCGTGCGGCTACGACCGACGAAGTCAAGGACCTGCGCCGCGAAGCCCGAGACCTGAAGGAGGTCGTTGCCGAGCAAACACTGGAACTGCGTCTTCTCAAAAAAAGCATGACCGGCGGTGGGGGCGACCAAGAATGAGGTATGCTGCATCTGAGAAGTTGGAGATCATCCGGCTTGTTGAGGGGTCGCATTTGTCTGCTCGTCGAACATTGGCAAAGCTGGGCATCCCCCGCACCACATTTTACCGTTGGTATGATCGGTATCGGCAGCGCGGCGACGCTGGCCTTGTGGATCAAGCGCCTAAGCCCAGACATGTCTGGAACCGCATCCCCGACGAAGTCCGGCGCAAGGTCGTCAAGCTGGCGCTGCAGGAGACGGAGCTGTCGCCGCGCGAACTGGCAGTGACGTTCACGGATCGGGAGCGCTACTTCGTCTCGGAATCTTCAGTCTATCGGGCCCTGAAGGCCCACGATCTGATCACCAGCCCGGCCTTTATCGTGCTCAAGGCGGCAAACGAGTTCAAAGACAAGACCACTGCGATCAACCAGCTTTGGCAAACCGACTTCACCTATCTCAAAGTGCTTGGCTGGGGCTGGTTCTATCTCAGCACAATCCTGGACGACTACAGCCGCTACATCATCTCGTGGAAACTCTGCACGAACATGCGGGCAGAGGACGTGACGGACACCCTGGATTTGGCGCTACAAGCATCAGGGTGCGATCAGGTTCACGTCATCCACAAACCCCGCCTCCTCAGCGACAACGGGTCCAGTTACGTCTCTGGCGATCTGGCTGAATGGCTGCAGGACAAAGGCATGAAGCATTCTCGGGGCGCACCATATCATCCCCAGACACAGGGCAAGATCGAGAGGTGGCATCAAACCCTGAAGAACCGCATCCTATTGGAGAACTACTTCCTTCCGGGAGACCTCGAAACCCAGATCGAAGCCTTCGTCGATCACTACAATCACAAGCGCTACCACGAGAGCCTGAACAACGTCACACCCGCCGACGTCTACTTCGGGCGTGACAAAGCCATTCTAAGACAACGGGAAAGGATCAAACGAAAGACGCTCGAAGCGCGGCGCTTGCATCACAGACAGCGCGCCGCATAATAACATCAACCAGACGAGCCAAACTCTTTACTTGTTTAAGCAACTCTTGGTTCCCAAAACCCTGACGACGGACAGCCAAGAACGCCGCCGTGAAATACATCAACTGTAACTTCGCCACTGGTAGCTGTGTTAACCAGCTCGGCAAACTTGTCCATCGCAGCCGTGTTCGGGTGGCCGTCGTTGTGAATGTTCCAAGCGCGCCAGTTTTCAGCGGATGCAGACGTTGCAATTAGCGCCGCAGCTGTTGCAGCAGCAAAAAGCGATTTCGTAAAAGTCATGGGTTCTCCTCCCCCGTTATCATGGGCAGCATCAGGCACTTGTGTTGCATAGGGAGGTCGAGAGCTATGACACTTCCCACTTCCTCCCAGAGCCGGAATCACTGCTCCGCCCATAGGGAGACTAGTATCCAAGTTAAGTCAATAGCCGGTGTCTAGTATGCAAGTTGGCTTGACAGGAGCGGTGACACGGCATTTGATACGTCGAGGACAGGTTTTGGTTGAATGGAAAAATGATCAGATTTATTAACATTCAATTTCAATCTCTTAGAGATGAGACCGCAACCTGAGAGCTGAACAAGAAATGAGGGCTGGAGCGAGAATCCGTGGAAGATATTGTAAGACGAACCACAACCGATGCGGTCTACGAAACATTGCATAGTGAGATTGTTTCGCTCGAAATCCTTCCCGGCACAAAGCTGTCCGAGACGGAAGTGGCCCGCCGTTTTGGTGTCTCTCGCCAACCAGTCCGCAACGCTTTCACCAAGCTCGGCAACGAAGATCTTCTTGTCATCCGCCCTCAAAAAGCCACCGAAGTGCGCGGTTTTTCGATGGAACGCGTGGCGCTTGCAAGATTGGTTCGAATGGCAGTTGAATTGGAGGTCGTGCACCGCGCAGTTCAGGTTTGGGATGCGTCGTGTGAAGAGGAACTGGCAGAGAACCTTGAACTTCAGGAGAAGGCTCTCAGTGACGGCAACTTGGCTGCTTTTCACACGTTGGACTATGACTTTCACAAATTGATCTACGTGCTTGGGGGCAATCCCTTGGCATTCGAAGTGATGTTGGAATGCAAGCAGAAGGTAGATCGGCTCTGCTTGCTTAGTCTCGAGAAACACAGCGAAGCAGAATCGATCCTTTCGGATCATCGTGAAATCGCGGAAGGGATGGCATCAGGCAATCTTGAACGTGCCCAATGTTCGATCAGAAATCATTTGTCACGCCTTGATGAGACAATCGACTTCATCCACAAGACGCACCCCGACTATTTCGAGTAGACGTTGGGCCACAAAGTAGCTGCACCTAGGCCGTTCCCCGTTCCGGGCGGTTATTGTCGATATTGAACTTCATGCCGTCCAAAAGCTCTTCGAGATCAGGTCGGGCAGCCGGTCCGTTTGAGATATCAACAAGCATCAAGGTTCCATCGGGACGGATGCCAAATGCACCGGGCTCTGCGAACAAACCTGTCGTTTCCACCTCCGAAAGAGGTGAAGACACATAAAGGCCAAGCGATCGCATTTGCGCTTCCGTCATTCCGTAGCAGAGATCAAATTCCCACCCGAACTCTTCTTTGTCAGCAGCGGCTTTCGTTTCGATATCAGCAGACACGACAACCACATCCAGCACATCCAACCAATTCTGCAACGCCGCATTCAGTTTGTTGAGGAAACGTTTGCAACGGGGGCAGTGCTTACCACGATAGACAAATAGCATCGTCCAACGATCTTTTGGCTGGCCAATCGCAATTGCCCCGGCGCGACCAACAATTGAAAACCTCGTTTCTTCAACTTTCGCACCAACATTAGGTTTGGCTGTAGTCACTAAAATCCCCTTAGAATCTGGCGAGCCGAGACTTAGGCGCGTTCGCAATCTCCATTCCTTCGCATGTGATTGCCCAAATTAAAACAGTGATCTCAAGAATTTTTGGTGCTACTCGGGATGCCAACTTCCATAGCTGTTTTCGCCGCAGTTGCGAAGCACGTAAAGCAGACGTCGATACATCTCCGATTATGTGGCCAGCTTGACGCAGGGTGTAGGTTAATACCCAGAGACTAATCCACAACATGTTGTAAAGACAACGATGTTTGGATCGGAGGTAACCTACCCCTGTGTAGCGTCGTTCGATCATGCGACGTCACCCACACTTGCCTCTGCGCCCTTTGCAATCAATCGACGGTAGGCGGCCAGGACACCTTCTCGGATAATGGGATCGACACTCGATCCGAAGACTTCGCTCACCGAAAGCAAGGCGTCGACAGCTTCATCCGGACCCTCAGCGCCATTTGAGAGATTCCGCAGACGGACAGAAAGAGGGTCTCGGACGTCAATCGGATTGCCGTTTTCATCCGTGCCGCCCACATAGCGCATCCATGCCGCCACCGCGAGGAAGAGGCCGTCACACGGGCGATTTGCCGTCAAGTTGTCCGCAACCGCTCCCAGGATGCGTTGCGGGAGTTTCTGGCTTCCATCCATGGCGATTTGCCAGGTTCTGTGTCGGATGGCCGGATTGGAGTACCGCGCGAACAGATCGTCCGCGTAGCGTTCCAGATCGACACCTTCGGGTGGCTCGAGCGTTGGAATAATTTCGCGCGACCAGATAGAGCGAATGAATTTCCCAAACAGGGGATTTGCCGCAGTGTCCGCAATGGTCTCGTGTCCCGCAAGATATCCCAGGTATGCAAGCGCTGAATGCGTTCCGTTCAGCATGCGGATCTTCATGAGTTCAAACGGCGCGACATCCCGAACTATCTGAACGCCGTCGACTTTCTCGAAAGCTGGGCGTGCATTGTCAACAAAGCTGTCCTCAATCACCCATTGCAGAAACGGCTCATGGAATACCGGCGCTTCATCGACGGTATTTGTATCATCAGCGAGTCCCCCGATGTTCTCTGGCGTGGTAGCAGGCACGATCCGATCGACCATCGTGGAGGGAAAGCGCACCTCGTCTTCAATCCAAGCGGCCAAGCCGGGATCAATCATCCGGGCCAGACCGATGACAACCTTCCGAGTGACGCAGCCGTTGTTCGGCAGGTTGTCGCAACTCAGAACCGTGAAAGGACGCAGACCAGCCTGCTTTCGCATCTCAAGTGCGCGAACGATGAAGCCGATCGCGCTGCGGGGTACATGGCTTTGGATGTCGTGCAGAACATCAGGGTGATCGGAATCCATAGCTCCCGCGCCGGGGACATAGCAATAGCCCTTCTCAGTCACCGTCAGGGAAACGATACGGGTCGTCGGATCCGCCATTCGTAAAAGAAGAAGATCATGCGCTTCTGGTGCGAAGATAACTTCGCTTAGCACGTTCAATATTCGCCCGTGCTGTCCCGTCGGCGCCATTTCAACAGCCGTGTACACAAAATCCTGTACCTCAAGACGATCCCGGATATCTGGAGATCTGAGACTGGCACCAATGATGCCCCAGTCACCTCCGTCAGCACCGACCGCGTCCTCGACGACGGGGGCCACAAACGACCGGGAGAATGCGCCCAATCCGAGATGAACAATGCCGGGTTTTGGAGCGAGCCTCTGGCGCGCGATGCGCGGCTTTTCAATCACAAGCGATATGCCTTTTTCGCAAGCCCAAACGCAAGTTCCCCGGCAAGGTCGTGCGCCTCTCCCTCGGTTAACTGGCCGGCAAGAACCAATCTGGCCAAGTAAGCGCAATCTACCCGGCGCGCCATGTCGTGCCGTGAGGGGATCGAGCAAAACGCGCGTGTGTCGTCATTGAAACCCACCGTGTTATAGAAACCAGCCGTCTCAGTCGTCAGCTCCCGAAACCGCATCATTCCTGCGGGGCTGTCGAAAAACCACCAGGGCGGCCCAAGTTTCAAAGCGGGATACACCCCGGCAAGAGGGGCCAGCTCTCGCGACAACGTCGACTCGTCCAGCATGAAGACAATGATCGTCAATCGTGGGTCTGTGCCGACAGCCTCCAGCAAAGGACGAAGCGCGCCGACAAAGTCTGTGCGCGTGGGTATATCAAAACCCGTGTCTCGACCGAAGCGCGCCATAAAGGTGCTTGAATGGTTTCGAAAGGACCCCGGGTGAATTTGCATCACTAGACCGTCTTCCAAGCTCATCCGCGCCATCTCGGTCAGCATGTGACCTCTAAAAGCGTCCGCTTCCTCAGCAGAGCATTTGCCAGACAAGGCCTTAGAAAAAAGCGCCGCAGCGTCCACTTGCGGCAAGTTCTCCGTCCGCGCCGATCGATGCCCGTGATCGGTGGATGTTGCCCCCATATACTTAAAGAATCCGCGTCGATTGCGATGCGCCGCAAGATAGCCGTCCCAAGTACTGGTGTTTTCACCGGATAACTCGCCCAATACAGCGACATTGTCGGCAAATCCTTCGAATTCCGGATCAATGACGTTATCAGGGCGGTAAGCTGTAATAACTCGCCCCGACCAACCCGACGCGTTTATCTTCTGGTGCCAGGACAGCGGATCGATCGCACTTTCTGTTGTGCTGAGGGTTTCGATACCGAACCGACCGAAAAGCTGCCGTGGTCGAAATTCATCGCTCGTGAGGCATTCCGAGATATGGTCGTAGAATTCATCCGCCGTTTCAGGTCCGAATGGCTTTGCTAGGTTGAAGACATACTCGAAGCTATGATCGATCCACATTTTGGATGGAGTTGCGCGAAGCAAGTAGAAATTTTCTGCGAAAAGGCGCCAGATTTTTCGTCCGTCGGTTTCTGTTGGACCGCCGTCGATCCGCGGCACACCAAGGGCCTCTAGCGGGATGCCCTGGGAAAAAACATCCGAAAAACGTAGTGGTCTGGCATTACAAAAAGTTGCGCTGGGTCCGGAAAGTGATCGTTCTCCGCAAACCATCTGGGGTCCGTATGTCCATGTGGACTGATGATTGGCAGGTCGTACACGGCTCGGTATAGCTCTCGAGCAACTTTTCTTGTCGAGGGCTCAGACGGAAATAGTCGGTCCGGATCAAGTGCCATTTGAAATGTCCGTCTTCAGAGATTGTGGTCTTCTGGGTAGCCTGAACTGAGAGAGTTTCGGGCTCATCTTGGTTGTTTGATTATGCGGCTGTTTTGCGGTGAAGCAAGCGGCGTGTTTCCATGGTTTTCTGTTTGATCCTTTCTTGTTGTTTCAGAATAGCTTGTGATGTAGCGGCTGTAGTCGTCCAGGATTGTGCTGAGAAAGAGACAGCCCCAGCCGATGACTTTCAGATAGGTGAAGTCGGTCTGCCAGTGTTGGCTCGATCTGGTTGTCTTGTCCCTGATTTCATCGGCTGCGTTCTAAACCGTCGACTACCTCGACCCGATGGGCAACGCCGTTAACGCATGGAGAAAGAGCTTTGTGAACAGAGCCAATCCTACCCGCGTTTATCGCTGGCCCGCAAACGACTCATTGTGACAGGCGTGACCCCCAAGAAAGACGCAATCAACGTATGGGTAAAGATGTCTTCAAAGCCGGGGAATGCTTCGCGAAACCATGTGAGCCGCTCGGCTCCACCAAGAGCGGCGAGACACCATTCTCGATCCACCTTCCGGCTTAACGCTTCCCGCAGGACAGCATTGGCCCAATTGCGCACAGGTTCAGATGCAATCATCCGTTTTGAAAGCAGATCACTGTCGATCCTGGCAAGCAAGGCATCGGTCGTTGCAGCGATGGACACGAGCGACACACCGCCGCGCGTTCGTGCAATATTTGGCGTGACAACACAGGGACCCACATAGAATCCGACGCAAACTTCTTTACCGTCTTGGTCACAAATACTGCTCGCCAAGCAACCTTCCAAGACAATGTATTCACCCGCCTCGGGCTGTTCTTGTCGCGTCAGGTGCGCCCCCTTGTTCAACCGCTTTTGCTTCCAGTCAGCTGCAAAAGCGTCCGCGTTAGCAATGTCTGACAAGTCAGGCGACTGCATCAAAAACGTTCGTAAATCCATCATGGCGTGACTTATCAAATGATAATGCGGGTGACTTCGTCTGAGGGCATTTGTGGCACAGTTGTCTGAAGTCAGCGCCTATGGGTCCAATTAGGTTAATTTGATAAGAGAGTTTTGTTGGCTCATCGTAACCACTGAGGAGTGGGACATGAGACAGACAACTGGAACTCGCAGGAGCCCCGGCGAGAAGATCGTCAAAGAGATCAAGCGCGCGACGCGCAAACAGTATTCGTCAGAAGAGAAGATCCGGATCGTGCTGGATGGCTTGCGTGGCGAAGACAGCATTGCTGAGTTGTGCCGTCGTGAGGGAATATCTCAAGGTATCTACTACAAATGGTCCAAGGACTTCATGGAAGCTGGCAAACGGCGGCTTGCTGGAGATACGGCGCGTGCGGCTACGACCGACGAAGTCAAGGACCTGCGCCGCGAAGCCCGAGACCTGAAGGAGGTCGTTGCCGAGCAAACACTGGAACTGCGTCTTCTCAAAAAAAGCATGACCGGCGGTGGGGGCGACCAAGAATGAGGTATGCTGCATCTGAGAAGTTGGAGATCATCCGGCTTGTTGAGGGGTCGCATTTGTCTGCTCGTCGAACATTGGCAAAGCTGGGCATCCCCCGCACCACATTTTACCGTTGGTATGATCGGTATCGGCAGCGCGGCGACGCTGGCCTTGTGGATCAAGCGCCTAAGCCCAGACATGTCTGGAACCGCATCCCCGACGAAGTCCGGCGCAAGGTCGTCAAGCTGGCGCTGCAGGAGACGGAGCTGTCGCCGCGCGAACTGGCAGTGACGTTCACGGATCGGGAGCGCTACTTCGTCTCGGAATCTTCAGTCTATCGGGCCCTGAAGGCCCACGATCTGATCACCAGCCCGGCCTTTATCGTGCTCAAGGCGGCAAACGAGTTCAAAGACAAGACCACTGCGATCAACCAGCTTTGGCAAACCGACTTCACCTATCTCAAAGTGCTTGGCTGGGGCTGGTTCTATCTCAGCACAATCCTGGACGACTACAGCCGCTACATCATCTCGTGGAAACTCTGCACGAACATGCGGGCAGAGGACGTGACGGACACCCTGGATTTGGCGCTACAAGCATCAGGGTGCGATCAGGTTCACGTCATCCACAAACCCCGCCTCCTCAGCGACAACGGGTCCAGTTACGTCTCTGGCGATCTGGCTGAATGGCTGCAGGACAAAGGCATGAAGCATTCTCGGGGCGCACCATATCATCCCCAGACACAGGGCAAGATCGAGAGGTGGCATCAAACCCTGAAGAACCGCATCCTATTGGAGAACTACTTCCTTCCGGGAGACCTCGAAACCCAGATCGAAGCCTTCGTCGATCACTACAATCACAAGCGCTACCACGAGAGCCTGAACAACGTCACACCCGCCGACGTCTACTTCGGGCGTGACAAAGCCATTCTAAGACAACGGGAAAGGATCAAACGAAAGACGCTCGAAGCGCGGCGCTTGCATCACAGACAGCGCGCCGCATAATAACATCAACCAGACGAGCCAAACTCTTTACTTGTTTAAGCAACTCTTGGTTCCCAAAACCCTGACGACGGACACAGACGCGAGCTTGCCGAAATGTCCGACGGTCTTTAGACGGGCTGGAGACAGATTAAACCGAGCAGACGGCACAAGGCGGCCATTGACCACCTTGTCAGCAACACTTGGAAATTGTCCCAAGGGCATGGATTCAGGCCGGAGCGAGGTATGCGTCCAGTTTTTCCACAAGATCTTCGGGCACTTCTGGGATTTTGGCAAGCAATTCGCCGCTTGCGCCACTCGAAGCTTGCCAATCGCCTTCCCAACGAAGAGGGCGCTGACCGAACCGGCGTCCTTTCACGGTCACTTCGGTCTTATACTCGTAAGACTCGATCTCATCGGGAGAGGCGTACCAAACCCTATATTGACGCATGTCTCTTTCAGTTTCCCCGGTGATGGTATAGGTTTTTTCGCCGAATCTCGGGGTCCGTACGCGGATCAGCACAGAGACCTGTTTGTCTTCCGAGCCGATAGGCATGTCGATCTTGATCGGACTGATTATTAGTTCACCACTCGACTTCGCGCGCACCTCGATCATGTGATCATCGGTTGTATATTCCTCGGTCACTTCATTGGTTGCGATGTCGGGGCTTTCCTTAAACTGGATCGTCTTTCGAACATGGATCGTTTCCGCCTCATCATCACTCTGATCGTGGCGGGTGAAATCGAAGGCGTAGATCTTGTCCTTTGCGGCCTTGTTCCAGATCGCGCCTTCCGCCATGTCAGACCATGTGTCGTCATTGAGGTCATCTTTAGCGCGTGCCGTAGGATGCCAGTCGAGCGACCCCTGGCTATTCGGATAGCCCACCTGAACCTTCAATTGATTGATGGGGTCACCGGTGCCGTCGTCGGCTTGCCAATTGGCATTGGCGGTGGCAATAACGTGGATTTTTGTGAAGGCTTCTTCCATGAAAACCTCGGAGAAGTAGCGGTCGAACGCGTCCTGGTTGCTTGATGTTTCATCGAAGAGGCCTTCCATTTGACTGGAAAGCATTTCCGACCGAGTCACTTGCTCGTTGATTTCTTTTTCGTAAGTGAAAGTGCCTTCAAAGATATCTTTACGAGAGTTGATGCCGACGCTGAGTCCGACCCAGAAGTTCTTTCTAAACGCCCTCACCATTTTGCCAGCGACATCGGGCGCTTTGGCCGATTCTGCTTCTATCGATGAGCCTGCCTCCTTGAGTTTGGCCTCTACCAGCGCATAAATTTTGTCTGCCACAGCGTCGGCCGCCTTTTCAATGTCTGCCTTGCGCTCGGCATTGGTCATCCCAGCACCGAAGTCGATCTTTACAGTAACGGCACCCGACTCGATCAAGCTGTTGACTTCGCGCTGCGTGTCGAAGCGGAACCATGACACCCCGCCCTCGGCACCAGCGCTGAAATGATCTCGGACTTTTTCCCAATCACCTTCGATCTTGATCTTTGTCACTAACTGCCACACGTCGTAATGGATGCTATTTTCCATCGCAATCTGCGACGTACCGCTCTGTGCGGATGCCCACAACAACGTCGCCGGACGACGGCCCATCATCGTCGTAAAGGCATTCGCACCTAGAACATTTAGCGCTCCACTACCGGCGCCTTGAACTTCGAAGGCCCAAGCGTCGGGATTGTCACTGCTCGTCCCTTCCGGACTTTCTGGCGAATTCTCGAAGGAAATGCTGTGCAGAACGGTGTTGTTGGCTTTCAGCGGCACAGGTCCCACAAGAACGGGAGGTCGCGCGCCGCCGCCTGGGCGCCACATATAATGGTCAATAGATTGCGCTGGCAGCATCTCCTTTAGTGCTTCAAAGGCTTTGTCAACGACCCCGTCAGGCGGAGCCAATGTGGCAGTGAAACTCAATGCGCCTCCAGCCAACTCTGAGAAACCGCTTTCACCGATATTCATGCTGGGGTCCATGATTCCAGAGAATTTCTGGAGGTGAAAAATGAAATGACCATCGCCTTCCCTCGCCAATCGAGGTCGCGAAGGGAGAAAATAGAAATGCATGGGTCGGCCTGCGGCGCGTAATTCGGGATTGTTCTTGTCAGGTAAAAATACGATCGAATGGCGACCACCACGTTCGTCCTCAACAACCGGTGCCAGGACTTGACCAACGTAAACCGGCCCCACGGCGCGAACTTTCTGATCAAGTTTCTTGTGAAGCAATGTGAATGCCATTCGGGCTACCTCCTATACGTGGTCGCCGGCGGCTAGGCCGGACAATAAAATCTACTTTGAATACGAGCAACAATGCAAAGCCTCGTAGCCGATTGCAACAGATCTGTAGAGATCCGAAAAAAATTTGAAAGCGGATGCTCGCGACTGTCCGTCGTCAGAGTTTTCCGGAAAGAGCGGGCTGTTTGATAGGGGGGGGCTCTGGTTCGGTTTCTGTTTGAGTTTAGGCGGCAGCGGATTGGTGCAGCAAGCGACGTTTCTGGATTGTCTGTTTCTTGATCTCCTCTCTCATTTTTAGGGTTTTCGTTCCCCGGCCGTGATAGACATCGGTGGGTGTTAGCTTGTTCAAGCTTTCGTGATAGCGGTTGTGGCACGTGCCTGCACGTCAAAGTGACAACCAGCTCCAATGGCCGCTTACGCGTGACATCATCGGAGCACTCGCGCCTGTAGCGAATGACCGGATTCCGCCCATTGTGTTGAAAAACTCCATTTTTTGAGGAATTGTCAAATTTTTTGACTATACAGAGCCGGTGACTAGACTTGGCGAGGGGATCGGCCAAAATCGATGTTTGGCACTGATCGGCCATCCTGTTGGCTCTGCTTCCCTATTCGGCCCGACTTCCCAAGATCACGCGGTTTTGGCGGAAAATTCCTATTTCCGGATTCCCGAGTTTTTCAACACAATCCGCCCGAAGTTACCTAACACATCACTCCGACAGACTGGCCAATTTGGGTTCATTCCCGCCTTGCCGTCTCGCGGAAACGCACGAGAGTTTCACGGGTACCCATGGTGTGCTTTTCAGTCTCCCCCTTGATTTGTAAGCTCCAAAAACCTTTCCAGGAACTTCTGCCTTGCCTCTTCCGGCCGGAAGCCACCCTACCCTTCCGACAATACCAGCCAGAACTCATTCAAGAACACGCCATCGGTCGCCACGATCTCCGCAATGTAGCTGTGCTCAGCTTTAACCACCAGCGCCACGTCCTCCCAGTCCATCAGCGTCGCCTCACCGGTTCTCCGGCAAATTAACCAGACCGTCTTTGCCATTCTGTCAGGCCCACGATTGTCAAAAACCCCAAGAAAACACGGGCGGAATGCGCAAACAATTATCTGCAGGCTGCACGCATCTCGGCGACACGGCTCGCCCCCGGGAGACGGTATCGGCACTGGACAGCATGGACCCACACAGACGCCGCTCCAGCGTCTCCTGACCCCATCTCTCGGCCGCGGAGGCTATGCGCTGTAGGCCGCATCCAGCACCGCCAATGCCTCAGCACCGCCGCGCACGGCCTGCGTGTAGTGACCCAATGTTACGGCCGGATTGGCGTGGCCAGCGAGCTTGGCGACGAGACCAACTTCGACACCCTGCGCCTGCAGCGTTGAGACAAAGCTGTGTCTTGCTGAATGGTGCGTGACATAACGAATGCCCGCAGCTTTGAACGCTGGCTTCCAGTATCGCTTCAGGAAGTTGGAATAGAGAAGCGGCCCCCCTCCCCCAATACGCGGCAAAGGCCATTGCCTGGGAACACCGGGGCCAGGGAAAACTCGATATAGCTCGCCATCGGCCCGGGGGCAATTGAGCCGCCACTCAAGCAGCATGGCACGCAGCGTGGGCGAGATCGGGATATCACGTTCCCCGGCCTCGGTTTTTGTTTGATCAGTTGTGGTCCCGTCTCGCTCAAGCACCCGGCGGATGGTGATGGTGTTACGGTCGAGATCAACATCCTCCCACAACAGGCCCAATTGTTCGGAGACCCGCACGCCGGTTAGAAACGGAAACGCAACGAAAATACCGCGTTCCTTGTCGATGCGTGTGTAGGTAAGCAGTTGCGCCACTTCCTCTGGGTTCAGGATGTCCTTCTTGGGCTTGGATTTTCGCTTGGCAAGGTTGGTGGGAAAGGAACATATGCGAACCCCAAAATCTTCTTCAGCCAGAGCCAAAATACCCTTGAGCATGGATATGACACGATTTGCAGTGTGTGCTCCCACTTCGTTGCGGACCTGATTGTGCCAACGGCGCAATTGTGCGGTGGTGAGTTCGCTGACCTTGAACGGTCCCAACATCTGCAAAAGTTTCGTATCCCGGTACGGCTTCTCGCCGGTCAGAGCATGGTGGACGCGTTCTTGCGGTGTGCCCTGTAGGATCGGTCCAACGATGATCTTGAGGAGTGGTCGGTAGCCCGCGATCGTTTGGCGCTTTACCATACCACGTTTCACCTCGATCCAATGTTCAACCACCTCCGCCACAGTGGGGTTAGTATTGGGATTGAAGTAGCGTTCGCCTGTAATCTCGTTGAGGACCCGCTCTCGATGGGTCTCGGCCTCAGCCTTGGATGCAAATGAAAGGCGACGGCGCTGTCCGGTTTCCGGGCAGTTGAAATTGACGGTCCAGCGTTTCTGGGTGACACGACTACCAGCGGCATTGATCCGGCGGCGCGTCCAACGATTTATTGTGACCTTCAGTTCAGACATGCCTTAGCCCTCCAATTTAAAAAAATCGGAAGGAAAACACGGGCAGAAACGCCGGACAATTTTTCGGATACCGCCAAGAATTGCGACGCGGTGACACAATGCGAACCAAAAACTCGGCTAACGATATCGGCGAATATTCTAAATAGCACCGAGAACTAATCGGAACGGGTTTGAGGGGCGTCTCGACACCAGTCGGCGCCACCACATTCTTCATATTGGACCGACAAGAGGTCAGGGTTTCACGACACCTAAGACATTCCATTACTTCTTGGGTACGAGGAACGGAACAATCTTAAATAGGTATATATATGGGGAGTCGTCAGGGGGGAGTGGGTGCCCCCTACCATCCTCCACCCTGTATCCTCCCAGGGGTATGTCGGGCCTCCGTACCGTCCCATCGTACCCATCAGAATTCCCCCTCATGGACTCGCACTTCGTCTGAAATGATCGACAGTGGCAAGATTAGACCACGGTGTTTGCCACTCAGACGGCGAAATCGCATCGGATTCTTTGGTTTGAACGCGCCCGGAAATTGGCCTAGCGCCCTCTGCCAAGAGCCATTCGCCCAAGGGGTATTTGCGAAGATTTGGTTGATCGGTGGGGCACCATTCTTGAGTGCAACGCCCGCGTTTTCACCGTGGTTGCGAACACAAATTTGCATTCCCTCGACGATAACTTCGCAGTCCGGAATGGTATTGCTTTTAGCTGCGGTTCTAAGGCGGTCGAGTTCTTTCTCGAGCCAATAACCGAGTGGCCGTTCCAGATGCTCCGTCCCTCGAATAGTATGTGCAAGCAAGTGATCGAGAGCTTCTCGCGCATTATCGCGTTGCTGCTCTTCATGGTGCGTTTGCAGCGTTGGACTATATCTTTGGACCAATTCATCCGCTTCAGCGTCGTTTGGCACGTGCCTATTCAACGCAACAAATAAACCGGCCAGAAGCGTCGCATAGGTTTGAGTTTGACGGCTGTCAAATCTCACCATAGCGGTCTTGAACACTGGAATGGCGTCAAGAACGTTCTGCACTTGATCGACTGCAAAAGCACACCAGGAAGGGCCTTGTTTCGCAAAATGCAGTGTTTCTCGCTGGATCAGTTTCGCGATTTCCGGATCGCTGTCATGGGCTGCCAATTCCATTAGGCTGTCCGTCGTCAGGGTTTTGGGAACCAAGAGTTGCTTAAACAAGTAAAGAGTTTGGCTCGTCTGGTTGATGTTATTATGCGGCGCGCTGTCTGTGATGCAAGCGCCGCGCTTCGAGCGTCTTTCGTTTGATCCTTTCCCGTTGTCTTAGAATGGCTTTGTCACGCCCGAAGTAGACGTCGGCGGGTGTGACGTTGTTCAGGCTCTCGTGGTAGCGCTTGTGATTGTAGTGATCGACGAAGGCTTCGATCTGGGTTTCGAGGTCTCCCGGAAGGAAGTAGTTCTCCAATAGGATGCGGTTCTTCAGGGTTTGATGCCACCTCTCGATCTTGCCCTGTGTCTGGGGATGATATGGTGCGCCCCGAGAATGCTTCATGCCTTTGTCCTGCAGCCATTCAGCCAGATCGCCAGAGACGTAACTGGACCCGTTGTCGCTGAGGA
Organism: Boseongicola sp.; assembly: GCA_014075275.1. NCBI lineage: Bacteria > Pseudomonadati > Pseudomonadota > Alphaproteobacteria > Rhodobacterales > Paracoccaceae > Boseongicola > Boseongicola sp. The sequence continues at coordinate 3,327,554 of CP046179.1, read as the reverse complement.
GGCGGGGTTTGTGGATGACGTGAACCTGATCGCACCCTGATGCTTGTAGCGCCAAATCCAGGGTGTCCGTCACGTCCTCTGCCCGCATGTTCGTGCAGAGTTTCCACGAGATGATGTAGCGGCTGTAGTCGTCCAGGATTGTGCTGAGATAGAACCAGCCCCAGCCAAGCACTTTGAGATAGGTGAAGTCGGTTTGCCAAAGCTGGTTGATCGCAGTGGTCTTGTCTTTGAACTCGTTTGCCGCCTTGAGCACGATAAAGGCCGGGCTGGTGATCAGATCGTGGGCCTTCAGGGCCCGATAGACTGAAGATTCCGAGACGAAGTAGCGCTCCCGATCCGTGAACGTCACTGCCAGTTCGCGCGGCGACAGCTCCGTCTCCTGCAGCGCCAGCTTGACGACCTTGCGCCGGACTTCGTCGGGGATGCGGTTCCAGACATGTCTGGGCTTAGGCGCTTGATCCACAAGGCCAGCGTCGCCGCGCTGCCGATACCGATCATACCAACGGTAAAATGTGGTGCGGGGGATGCCCAGCTTTGCCAATGTTCGACGAGCAGACAAATGCGACCCCTCAACAAGCCGGATGATCTCCAACTTCTCAGATGCAGCATACCTCATTCTTGGTCGCCCCCACCGCCGGTCATGCTTTTTTTGAGAAGACGCAGTTCCAGTGTTTGCTCGGCAACGACCTCCTTCAGGTCTCGGGCTTCGCGGCGCAGGTCCTTGACTTCGTCGGTCGTAGCCGCACGCGCCGTATCTCCAGCAAGCCGCCGTTTGCCAGCTTCCATGAAGTCCTTGGACCATTTGTAGTAGATACCTTGAGATATTCCCTCACGACGGCACAACTCAGCAATGCTGTCTTCGCCACGCAAGCCATCCAGCACGATCCGGATCTTCTCTTCTGACGAATACTGTTTGCGCGTCGCGCGCTTGATCTCTTTGACGATCTTCTCGCCGGGGCTCCTGCGAGTTCCAGTTGTCTGTCTCATGTCCCACTCCTCAGTGGTTACGATGAGCCAACAACTCTCTCTTATCAAATTAACCTAATTGGACCCATAGGCGCTGACTTCAGACACCTTACGGGTCAAGGCATAGGGGTCGGGCAAAACCAGATTGTCACCGAAACGTTCGTTAACATCGTTAAAGAATTGATCGACAGGTCCATCAATGCCGACCAACGGAAATTTGTAAGTGGCCGGAATTTTAAAGGATTTCGCCTTTTGATATGAATTAGCTGTCACTGTGCCAGTTTCTTGAACTTCTGCGAAGATCTGATCAAGGTTTGCTTCTGCATTCTCCCATCTCGCATCGCCCATAGAAACCGGCTCTTCAACACAGATTACGCCATATCCGTTCTTGTCCACGCACCCCATGTAATTACAGAAGTTTGTAATTCGCGACGAGGCGTGTTCCGGATCATAGTCAACGACATAATAGGGCTTTGCCACGCTATCGGCTGGAACGACAAAGCAATGAAATATCTCAGGCAGGATGTGGGTTTTCTCAGCTATCGTGGCCTGACCGGTCAAAATCCGCTGGCTCTCGCGGATATCAACACCGAAATAAAGAGTGTCGAATCCAGCCTCGAAGCCATCACCTGCCGCAACTTTCTTTTTGGCATCAAACTTGTTGAGCACTGTATCAGTAAAGACTGTCACGCCTTCGCGTTCCAGCGCCTTTTCCAATGCGACGCGAACAGTTTCCAAACTGCTGCCCCGAGGATATAGATTTGCCCTTTCTTCAGGTACCGACGCTTTGCTCGCCGCCAAAATTCCGTCCAGCAATGGAGCTTTCTTTAATTCTACGGATGTTTCCTGATCAAAGAGTTTCTTCCGCCCAAGAAACGAGACGTAGGACGCCGCTTTGGGAGCGACTTCATCTGCCGGACGCCCGATGAATTTCTTCGCCAGCTTGGCAAGATGAGGATAGAGAACGGGACCGCCATCAAATGCCAATAGGTCATCAAGAGAATTGAAATTGGCCGGATTATCGCCCTGCCCTAGGCGAGTTCGCAGAAGCGATTGAAAGGCATCATATGCAACTTCGTTGCCCAACGCCCGCCAGTCGGGAATGGCAAAATCACAATTGAGTTCGCCATTTGTGTAGGACCCGTATTCAAAACCGATCTCCATCAGAACGTCCGGGCCGATCATTTCGTTCATCAGTTCGACATCCGCGGGTTGGAAGTTGTCAAAAAATTGCGGTCCTTTGTCGATCCAATAGCCATCCCAATTTATGGGAGACATGAAGCCCCCAATTTTTGGAGCACCTTCGACAAGTGCCGTTTTTCGACCCTGTTTGGCGTAACCCCAGGCAGCCGCGACCGAACGAAATCCGCCTCCCATCACCAAAACATCGAACTTATCCATCAAACACCGCCTCTATGATCCAGCTGGAGTGGTTGTAGTTCGCCACGACATCTCTGTCGCAAACATACCTCAAATGCTGAATCGCGTATCCATCGAAGATCGTGCGCACATCCTGCTCTGTGAAAAATGCCGTGCGGCCCAACGGTTTGAAAACACCCCCAGAGAAATTGTTCCAGCTTCCGTCACCAACATCGACGCCAAGTTCACGACCAGAGTTGTCCCAGGCAAAACCCTGCCAAAACATTTTTGCGCCCGGAGCCAGACAGGGTTTCAGGTTTTGGTAGAAATTTTTTACAATTGGCCTGGTGCTGTGAGTGGTGCTGCACCTGTCCACCACAAAGTCGAATTCCTTTGTGTGGTTGGAAAAATCTTCAAATCCAATGTGCTTAAAAATTATGTTGGCATTTTGGTGCTGTTCTTGGGCGGCTATAATTGCGGATTTACTGAAATCGATGCCAAGCACCTCGCACCCATTCTCCGCCAAGAATGCCGAATGCACGCCCGAACCGCAGCCAACGTCCAATGCCACCTGAGGGCATGAGGAGTCGGAGCGACGATTTCGAAAATAGAAGGAGACGACCTCGGCAAAGGGGTAGCGGCTCAATTGCTCACCCCGCGCGTAAATATCTTCCCACATGCTTTGCTTCATTGGCTGCCCAGCCTGCAATTTGTTTTGCAAATTACGCTCTTTGATCGACCCTATTTGATAAAGGAATGTCGCCAGTTCGCAAGGTTACCGAGGCTACAAACATCTTAGACGATATCTGGCGGGATCAGGATTTCAAAATGCCCGGTAGTTGAAGACCCTGCTCACGGGCGCATTCCAAGGCAATTTCATAACCGGCATCGGCATGTCGCATAACACCAGTCGCCGGGTCATTCCAAAGCACATTGGCCAAGCGACGATCTGCATCCGCGGAGCCGTCGCAACAAATGACCATACCTGAGTGCTGACTGAATCCCATGCCCACACCACCGCCATGATGCAGTGATACCCATGTCGCGCCGCTTGCGACGTTCAGCATTGCGTTCAAGAGAGGCCAGTCACTCACAGCATCCGAGCCGTCTTTCATTGCCTCAGTTTCGCGATTGGGTGAGGCGACTGAACCGCTATCCAGGTGATCGCGACCAATAACAACTGGTGCACTCAATTCACCGGTTCGGACCATCTCATTAAAGGCCAGTCCCAATTTGTGCCGCTGCCCCAAACCAACCCAACAGATGCGCGCAGACAGCCCCTGAAATGAGATGCGTTCGCGTGCCATGTCCAACCAATTGTGCAAGTGAGGATCGTCGATCAGCTCTTTTACTTTGGCATCGGTCTTATAGATGTCTTCGGGATCACCCGACAAAGCACACCAGCGGAATGGGCCAATGCCGCGACAAAAAAGCGGGCGGATGTAAGCTGGAACAAAGCCGGGAAAATCGAAGGCGTTTTCTAAACCTTCCTCGAGGGCCATTTGTCGGATGTTGTTGCCATAGTCCAACGTTGGAACGCCATCGTCCCAGAAGTCGAGCATTGCCTTAACCTGAAGTTTCATCGAAGCGCGCGCCGCAACTTCGACCGATTTTGGGTCCGAGTCCTGTTTCGAACGCCATTCTGCAACCGTCCATCCGATTGGCAGATAGCCATGTATCGGATCATGCGCACTGGTTTGGTCAGTTACTATGTCAGGTCTAATGCCCCGCTTAACCAGTTCAGGGAAAACCTCGGCAGCGTTTCCTATCAGCGCAACAGATTTGGCTTCGTTCGCGCTGGTCCATTTGTCAATCAACGCCAACGCTTTGTCCAAATCATCTGTCTTTTCATCGACATACCGCGTTCGAAGGCGGAAATCGGCTCGCGCTTCATCGCATTCAACGGCCAAACAGCACGCACCGGCCATCGCGGCAGCAAGCGGCTGAGCCCCGCCCATTCCGCCCAGGCCACCTGTTAAAATCCACCGTCCAGCCAGATTGCCGTCATAATGTTGTCGACCGGCTTCGACGAACGTTTCGTATGTGCCTTGGACTATTCCCTGAGTGCCAATGTATATCCAGGACCCGGCAGTCATCTGGCCATACATTGCCAGTCCACGCTTATCGAGTTCGTTAAAATGATCCCAAGTTGCCCAATGTGGAACGAGGTTCGAATTTGCAATCAGCACGCGCGGGGCATCCGTGTGAGTGCGAAATACCCCAACAGGTTTGCCCGACTGCACCAACAAAGTCTGGTCATCATCCAGAGATTTCAGACTGGAGACGATCGCATCGAAGTCCTGCCATGTCCGGGCTGCACGACCAATGCCCCCATAGACAACAAGCTCGTGCGGATTCTCTGCGACATCCGGGTGCAGATTATTCATCAGCATCCTCATTGGAGCCTCGGTCAGCCAGCTTTTTGCTGATATCTCGGTTCCAGTTGGGGGAAATACGTCGCGAGAGTTGTGACGAATATCTGTCATTTCAATATTCCGAGTTTGGAGGCCAAGTCGGCCAATTGTTGCAATACAAGTTGAAAGATCGGACGCAGACTTTGCGCCTTTACGGGATCAAACTCCCAGGGCGCGGCCTCGGTCGCGAGGTATGTGGATTGTGACAATTCCATTTGGATCGCATGGATATTTTTAGCCGGGTGCCCATAGTGGCGCGTTGTCCATCCCCCTTTAAATCGACCGTTCAAGGTCGAAGTGTAACTCGTTGCCATGGTTAAAGATTCGACGACATGAGTTTCCAATTCGGGCGCGCATGTCGTCGTCCCGTCCGTACCCACATTAAAATCTGGTAGGGTTCCATCAAATAGGAACGGGATTTCGGAGCGGATCGAGTGGCAGTCGTAAAGGATCGCGATACCATGACGCCCGGCAGCTCTTTGAATCTCTGAGTTGAGGGCATTGTGATACGCTTGATGATAATTTGAGAGTCTGCTTTTGACTTCCGCATCATCTGGTTGCTTTGACCAGATTTTCACCCCATCAAAATCGGTCAATGGCACCAACGTGGTCGTATTTTGGCCTGGGTAAAGGCTGGCTCCATTTGGATCGCGGTTTGCGTCAATCACATATCGATGAAATGTCGCGCGGACTGTCGTCGCGCCAGGCAAGAGCCCATCGTACAGACGGTCAATGTGCCAATCGGTATCTGCCAGCCTTCGTCCGTTGGCATTGAGACTCTTGAAGATTTCGTCAGGCACGTAAGTGCCGGTATGGGGCATGCCCAAAACAATGGGGCCGTCGCCACGCTGTACTTCGACAGGCGTCATTCCGAGCGCCCCCTTACAAATTTTGGCAAGTCCACATTGGTTGTCAGGCTACCTTCACCAATCAATGCCGCGGCACTTTCGATCGAAGGCGCGAGGTAGCGATCTTCGACAACTGTCGGCACAGACTGCCGTAGCTGTGCAACGACGGACTGAAGTGCTGGGCTGGTTTTCAAAGGCGCACGGAATTCAATGCCCTGCGCACCGCACATCGCCTCGACACCGAGTATTACGTTCAGGTTTTGTTCATTTTGATCAGGCGGCGTGCCGCGTGTGCCGCCATACTGACATGATCCTCTTGATTTGCAGAAGTCGGTGTGCTGTCCGTGGTGCACGGGTTCGCGAGATGCTTGTTTTCGCTCATCAAAGCCGCCGTCGTCACCTCAGCAATCATCAAACCGGAGTTCAATCCCGGCTCTGGTGTCAGAAAAGGCGGCAAATCAAAACTGAGCGTCGGGTCAACCATAAGTGCAACGCGCCGCTGCGCTATTGCACCGATTTCTGCGATGGCCAGCGCAATCTGATCGGCAGCAAAACCCACCGGCTCAGCATGGAAATTCCCGCCTGAAACAATTGTTCCGGTCTCTACATCTACCAGTGGATTATCGGTTACTGCATTTGCTTCTATTTCCAGTGTACGCCCGGCAAACTGCAACAAGTCCATTGCCGCACCGGTCACTTGAGGCTGGCACCGGATGCAATATGGATCCTGGACACGGGTATCACCTTCACGGTGGCTTTCACGGATTTCAGAGCCGAGCATCAGGGCGCGTTGTGCGCTGGCACATTCGATCTGACCCCGGTGACCGCGAAGTGCATGGACGATAGCCTGTAAAGGGGCTGTCGACCCCATGATCGCATCTGTCGAAAGCGCCGCAGTTACAATACTTGCGGATGCATTCTCCCAGGCCCCCATAGCCCGGCAAGAGCGCATGCCGTCGAGAATTGAGTTCCATTGATTAACGCCAGCCCCTCTTTCGGGCCAAGTTCGACAGGCGACAACCCTGCCCTTTCGATGGCCGCAGCTCCGGGCAAACGCTCGCCTTCAAAACGCGCTTCGCCCTCGCCGATCATAACCGCCGCTACGTGGGCCAGCGGAGCCAAATCGCCAGATGCTCCAACCGAGCCCTGAGATGGAATGACGGGAAGAACACCGTTTTCCAACATGCTTTCCAGAAGCGTCACTGTTTCGAGCGAAACACCGGACGCACCCCGACCAACTGAGAGCAATTTAAGAACCAGAATCAATCGGGTCGTAGCTGCATCCAATGGCTCTCCGACGCCGCAACAATGCGAGAGAACCAAGTTTCGCTGCAGTCTGGCTGTGTAATTTGCCGCTATTTTGACGCTGGCGAGCTTCCCAAATCCTGTATTCACCCCATAAACTGCTGTTTCGCCTAATGCAGCTTCGGCAACGAGGTCGGCCGCAGCTTTGATGGCAGGTCTGGCGGATGGGTCGAGTTTAGCAGCCAGACCGTCTCTCCAAATCAGCCGAAGCTGTTCCAGACTCGCGGTTCCTGGTGTCAATACAACGCTCATTCTTCACCACCAAAGAGGCGAGAAATCAGGGGGTTAAACCCAATCCTATATGATAGTTCAGCAGGATGATCGGCATCCCAAACACATAAATCCGCTCGCATTCCGGGAACGACACGGCCACGATCCGCTAGACCCAGCGCCTTGGCCGCATTCGTCGTCACACCAAGCAAAGCCTCAACAGGTGTTAAGCCAAACAACGTACATCCCATATTCATGGCCAATAACAGCGAGGTCAGCGGCGAGGAGCCAGGATTACAATCGGTTGCCAACGCTATCGACACTTTGTTTTCCCGAAATGACTGGATGGGTGGCACTTGAGTTTCGCGCAATGTGTAAAATGCACCGGGCAACAGTACAGCCACAGTCTCAGATTTCGCTAGCGCCGCTGCGTCATCCGGCAACGCATACTCCACGTGGTCCACAGAGAGAGCTTTGTATCGCGCCGCCAATCTTGTGCCGCCGGAATGTGTCAGCTGTTCTGCATGCAATTTTATCGGCAGACCAAATTCGCCAGCGGCATCGAATACGCGTGAAATCTGCGAGGGATTGAATGCTATGCCTTCGCAAAACCCATCAACGGCGTCGACCAATCCCTCGGCGTGTGCCTGGCGAAGTGCCGGGATGCAAATGTCGTCAATATATGAGTCTGCGTTGCCGGTGTACTCGGGTGGAATGGCATGTGCCCCAAGAAAACTTGTACAGACCTCGATGGGTCGCAATTCGGCGATCTTACGGGCGACCCGCAGCATCTTAAGTTCAGTGTCGATATCCAGCCCATAGCCGGACTTTATTTCCAGCGTCGTGACGCCTTCCGCAATCATGGCATCCACTCGAGTGAGCGCACTTTCCAATAGTGACGCATCATCAGCCTTGCGCGTTGCTTGGACCGTAGAATTGATGCCGCCGCCGTTTCTAGCAATTTCGCTGTAGCTGGCTCCTTTCAGGCGCATCTCGAATTCCAGGGCGCGGTTTCCCCCGAAAATGATGTGGCTGTGACAGTCAATAAGACTCGGTGTTACCAGTCGCCCACTCAGGCTTTTCGCTGGCAAGTCGCTATAGTGTTCTGGCAATTCATCTGCCGGTCCAACCCATTGGATTTTCTGTCGCTCAACGACAATGGTTCCAGCATCGATCAAGTCGTAGTCCCGGCCCGTTGAAAGCGTGGCGATTTTTGCGTTTGTCAGAAGCACCTGCGCGACTCACTTGCTTTTTGTCTGCATTTATTATCTTTATGTCTGCACATAATAATCTGTCAAGTGAGACGACATGAAGAGAATATGGGCTCATAAAGCCTTGTTGCCGCATGGATGGGCAGAGAATGTCTTAGTTTCTGTGGGTCATGATGGCCGCATTGCAGATATCGCGTCGAGCACACCAATTCAGGGACATAGTTGCGGTATTCTGTTGCCTGCGCCTGTCAATGTTCACTCGCATTCCTTTCAGCGTGCGATGGCAGGATTGACCGAACAACGAGGCCCCAAAGCCTCGGACAATTTCTGGACATGGCGAAAGTTAATGTTCCGATTTCTTGAGCGCCTAACGCCAGAACACGTCGAAGCTATTGCGGCCTTCGTTCAAATGGAAATGCTTGAGGCGGGCTACACTACGAACGCAGAGTTTCACTATCTGCACCACCATCCGGATGGCACCCCCTATGACGACATCGCCGAGATGGCTAACCGCATCGCAGCAGCGAGCCTACAAAGCGGCATAGGACTTTGCCTATTGCCGGTTCACTATGAATTCGGGGGTTGCGATGGTCGTCCGTTGAGTGCGGGCCAGAAACGTTTTGGAAATACATTCGACCAGTTCCAAGACTTACAGAATGCCGCCATTACGGCCTTTTCGGAGTTGCCTGACGACGGCACCTATGGAGTCGCGCCTCATTCTTTGCGCGCGGTTGGAAGCGATACTCTTAAAGCCTATGGAAATGCATTTCCGAATGGACCCATCCATATGCATCTGGCCGAACAGCGACAGGAAGTTGATGAAGTTTTAAGTTTGTGGAACGCGCGGCCGGTCGAGTGGGCTTTGGAAAATATGGAACTGCAAGATCGGTGGTGCCTGATCCATTGCACACAAATGACAGCGAAAGAGACACAGCGACTGGCTGCGACCGGTGCTGTTGGCGGTCTATGTCCAATCACAGAAAGCAGTCTGGGCGATGGTATTTTCGATGGCGTCCGCTGGTTGGATGCAGGAGGAAAAATTGCGATTGGGTCCGACAGCAACATTCGCATTTCGCTTAGCGAGGAATTGCGCACGTTGGAGTATTCTCAGCGATTGCGCGACGGCACACGCGCCGCTTTGGCATCGCCTGAATTGTCGACTGGTCGCAGGATCTTTGACGCGATCATAGACGGCGGCGTGCAAGCAACAAATCGGACGTCCGGGGCTCTGCGTGTTGGGAATTGGGCGGACTTGCTTAGCCTCGATCACTTGTCCATCAATTTGGCTGAACGCAAAGGAGATGCCGTGTTGGATGCTTGGATTTTTGCAGGTGATGACCGGCTGGTAACCGATGTCTGGTCCGCCGGACGGCATCTTGTTCATGACGGTCAACATATCCGTCGAGACTCAATCGTCGGCCGGTACCGAAAGGTCATCACTGAATTGAAAGACGCGCTATGAATAAGGTTGGATTCCGCAATTGGCGGGACGTTCGCGAAGAAGTTCTACGGCGCATTCATTCGAGAGAATGGCCCCCTGGACAGCTCATTCCCAACGAAACACATCTCGCGGAGGAATTCGGATGCGCCCGTGCGACTGTGAACAGGGCCCTTAGGGCAGTAGCCGAAGCCGGTCTGATAGACCGGAAACGCAAGGCAGGTACCCGAGTCGCCAAACAGCCAACAGCCAAAGCGACCCTAAAAATAGCCGTCATTCGGCAGGACATTGAAGAGCGGGGTATGAAATACGGCTATAGTCTTTTGAATTGCGAACTTCGTAGACCTGACAGCACGATTAGAGCGGTGTTGCGCACCCATGCCGACGATGATGTGCTGCAACTTAGTGCGCTGCATCTGGCTGACGACCAGCCATATGCACTGGAAGAAAGATGGATCAACTTAAGGTCTGCCCCGGATGCAAATGCAGAGACTTTCGTTGAAATCAGTGCGAACGAATGGTTGTTGGCCAATATTCCATTCACTTCCGGGGAAATCGGTTTCTTTGCGACCAATGCAAGCCGTACTGACGCAGAAAGTCTTGGATGCGAGCCGGGAACGGCATTGTTCGCGCTGGACCGCCTGACCTTTGATGGCGACAAAGTCGTCACAAAAGTGCGCATTACCTTTGCACCAGGTTATCGACTGCGCGCAGAAATTTGATACTGATCGGCCTGTTCATTTCCGAGGACATGGATTGCGTCGGCTTTTGGTAAACCGTCAAGGTTTCTTCTTTGACTTTTTAGCTCTCGGCTGTGCACATGTTGAGACTGATAAGACTGCGATACTCATATGTTCTTGCAGCTCCCGCTGAATGGAGTGCACATTGCCCAGCCACTCAAATCGAAAAGATTTCAGCCTCAAAAGCCTGGAGTTATTCCAGATTTGCGCTGAGAAAGGTTCGCTTCAGGCGACTGCCGATGAAGCGGGCCTGTCAATAAGTACTGTTTCTCACCATTTGCGGGTACTGGAAGAAAGCCTGGGCGTTGACCTTTTTAATCATGCGAGACGTCCCCTCGTGCTAACACCAAAAGGCCGGGTTTTTCTTCGAAACATCGACAGCGCGCTACACTCAATCCGCAAGGCAAAAGCCGAAGCAAGTGCCGGAAACATTGCTGAGGCAAGCTACTTGCGGATCGGAACAATAGAAGATTTTGACAGCGATATCATTCCAGATCTGGCTGTGTTCCTGTCGTCCAGAATGCCAAAATGCGACTTCACCTACATTACCGACACCAGCCAGAATATCATCGAGCTGCTGCGTGACCGGCAAATCGACCTGGGTGTCACAAGCAGTCCGCCTGAGCGTCTTCGGGATCTGCATGATCGTCCGTTGCTCCACGACCCGTTCGTCGCTGTCCTGCCTCGAACGAGTGAAGAAAAAACGGACGACATCCTAAATGGAAACTCCTCAATTCCATTTTTGAGGTTTTCGTCCAACCTGATGATAGCCAGGCAGATTGAGGGGCAACTAAGGCGCGTCGGAATCTCAGCGCAAAATCGGTTTGAATGCAGCAGCAATCAAACTCTGATGGCGATGGTGGCCGCAGGTGCCGGATGGACAATAACGACTCCCCTACTGTTTTCACGTGCCAAGCGCTTTCAGTCGCAACTTTCCATGCAGCCATTTCCGGCCAAAGAATTTGGGCGCACATTGGCCATTGCAACAACACCCGATTGTTCACGCAGTGTGTTGGATATCTTCGATGACAAAATGCGCTCGCTTGTAGCCGGGCAAATCATCAATCCTCTTTGCGCACAGGCACCGTGGCTTGCGTCACGCTTTCGCCTGCTTCAATGAGATATTGGTCTACAAAATATTGAATCTATTGCGAATTTTCAAATCGTCCGCAACACTTAAATATTCTGGTCGATGGGTGTTGAGGATACTTTGTGCTTTGCTTTTCGCAACCCCCCAAGCGTCCGCTGCTCCGTTGGCCGCCCAGGTTCGCGGTTCAGATCTATCTGCAAGATTTGGGTAGAAATAGTCGCGTTCCATTGCAGCGTAAGTGTGTTGTCCGCCAAGGAAATGACCATCTCCTAAAACTGCATCACAAATGGCATCAAAACCCAGGTTTTCTTCCGTCACTTCCACGCCACGAAGCATCCGGTAGCTGTGCGAGTGCATTTCATCATCGAGAACAAATGCCTCAAAGCTCGCTCCGAGTAACGACGCGGTCATGCCAGAACTCTCGTAAATCAGATTTCCACCTGCAAGCGCGGCAGCTAACGAAGTGATACCTTTTTCAACACCATACTGAGCGTCGATCGCTTTGGCATCGGACATGGAACAGGCAACGCCCGACGGCAAACCCAGCCAATTCGAAATCTGAGCTGATGCGGCATTCAAAAGCGCCGTTTCCCCGCTGCCGCCCGAAAACGCCCCGGTGCGCAAGTCGATCACTAAAGGCCAGTTCGAAAACACCATCGGAAAGCCGGGTTGAATAGCGTGAACCATAACCAGACTTGCCAGGGTTTCAGCCAAAGACTGCGCCAGAAACCCTGCGAGAGTGGCCGGGGCGGTTGCACCGGCCTGCGCTGCGGTAATGCAAGAAATCGGTACGTTGTGAGCAATGCACTCATAGACCACATCCACTGCATCGTCCCCATATCGCATGGGTGAAATCACAGGACTGATGTGGGCCTTCATGAATGGTCGCCGAGAAAAATTACCCTCGCCGCCCGCCGCAATGTCGAGCATTTGAATAATGGGCTGAATATTCTGGGCAAGCGTGAACGATGTTGCCGTAGGTTTTGTGGTGTTTCGAACCAGCGCATACGCGGTGTTCATATCCAGATCGAAAGTGTCCGGGACATCGGTCGCAACGCAACAACGCGTGAACCAACTGACATTTGCCAGAGTGTCTTGCAAACGGGTGAAATCATGGAGGTCAATCAGCGTTGAAGGGCGGTAAATTCCAGTTTCCAGATCGAGCGTCTGAACGGCGGCACCACCCGTGCCGAAATAAACGCGATTACCGCCAATTTCGATCGACCTCGCGTCATCCCTTCCGTGCAGAACAAACGTCTTGGCAGCTTGGTCAATGGCCTGTTCCACCAATGCCGGCGAGAAACAAATGCGGCCATTTTCAGAGTTTTCGGACGCTCCCGCGGCGATTAGGTCGCCCCTTAGTCGATTGGGCACTTCGCCCATCCCCAGTTTTTCAAGAAGGTCGAGCGCGGTGTCATATATTTGGTGGACTTCGGACTCGGTCAGCGGTCGATAGTAGCCGCCCGGTTGCCCAGGCGGGCATGGATCAACCGGCGGCCCGGCTGCGCGCCTTGCCAGCCGCCCGCTTCTTCCACCACGTTTCGTTGGCTCCAGTGGCACAGTCATTCCATTCACCAAATGTGATATGCCGACAGAAGCCGAGACCGTTGAGGCATCACAACTTCAAAGAAGTTATTCTGATATAATCGATTTCTAATTTTCAATTTTTCGCATTAGTTTAAATTCGATTGCTGCTTTTGCTCGTATCGTTGCGAATGGGAAAAAATCGACTGGAGCGAATTGGCCATGAAATCCCGCACAAAAGTAGTGGTGATCGGCGGTGGAATTGCTGGGTGTTCGACGCTCTATCATCTTACCCAAGAGGGATGGACAGACGTCGTCCTGCTCGAAAGGGACGAGTTGACCAGCGGCACCACATGGCACTCGGCAGCTCAAGTCACAAATTTCGGCATGAACCAGACGATGGTCGGCCTTAAGTCGCACTCGATCAAACTCTATAAAGAACTGTCTGAAGACCCTGAATACCCCATAAACTATCACCACGCAGACGGTGGTATTCGGCTGGCGAACACTCAAGAACAAATGCAGGGATATCGTCATTTTGCGTCGATGGCGCGTGGAATGGATGTGCACTTTGAGGTCATCGATGCAGAAGAATGTGCCAAACGGCACCCGTTGATTTCTACAGAAAATTTAGTCGGCGGCCTTTGGGATCCTTTGGACGGTGATATTGATCCCGCTCAGCTATGCCAGGCATTGGCGCGCCGTGCGCGCAACGCTGGCGCCAAAGTGTACCGCAACACACCGGTCACCGGACTGACGCAAAAAGACGACGATACCTGGACAGTTCACACGGACCAGGGCGACATTGACTGTGACATCGTTGTTAACGCCTGCGGCTATCGGGTGAACGAAGTCGGCGCCATGATGGGTGTTCATCACCCCGTGGTCTCGATGGAACATCAGTATTTTCTGACCGAAGATATTCCTGACATAGTGGAAGCGAACCACCGGATGCCACTGCTTCGCTGCCCGATCAGCGACTACTACGCTCGGCAGGAGAAGAATGGTCTTTTGGTCGGATTCTATGAGCAAGACTGCAAGACCTGGGGCATGGACGGCATAGATCCTAATTTCACAAACGCCCTGTGTCCGGATGACCTGGACCGCGTCATGGGTGTTCTGGAGGGTGCCTTCGAACGGATGCCTGCTTTAGCCGAAACAGGCATTCGAACTGTCGTAAATGGTCCAATTACTTACACCATCGACGGTGCCCCCCTTGTTGGACCGATACCCCGAAAACGAAATGCTTTCTGTATAATCGGCTTGCGAGCAGGCATTGGCGAAGACGGTGGGCAAGGTTGGCTATTGGCGCAGCAGATCGTGCATGGCGATGCCTGCTTTGACACTTGGTCATTGGACCCGCGCCGATTTACAGGCCACGCAAATGTAGAATTGACTGCTTTAAAAGCAATTGAAGATTATCAAAACGAATTCAGGTTCCATTTTCCGCACGAACATCGTCCTGCGGGACGCCCAGCCAGGACAACGCCTTTGACACCCGTTCTGGCGGCGGAGGGGTGTGAATTTACAACGGTCAACGGGTGGGAGCGCGTCGAGTATGTGAAGCCGCAACCAGAATTTCGAACTAAGCTGGGGTTTGATTTCGACGAGACATTCCAGGTGGTTGGCGACGAAATAAGCAACGTCGTAAAAAACGTCGGTCTTTGCGAAGTCAATGGATTCAACCGGATCGAGATAACAGGGCGCGACCGTCACAGCTTTTTGGTGTCCGTCGTCAGGGTTTTGGGAACCAAGAGTTGCTTAAACAAGTAAAGAGTTTGGCTCGTCTGGTTGATGTTATTATGCGGCGCGCTGTCTGTGATGCAAGCGCCGCGCTTCGAGCGTCTTTCGTTTGATCCTTTCCCGTTGTCTTAGAATGGCTTTGTCACGCCCGAAGTAGACGTCGGCGGGTGTGACGTTGTTCAGGCTCTCGTGGTAGCGCTTGTGATTGTAGTGATCGACGAAGGCTTCGATCTGGGTTTCGAGGTCTCCCGGAAGGAAGTAGTTCTCCAATAGGATGCGGTTCTTCAGGGTTTGATGCCACCTCTCGATCTTGCCCTGTGTCTGGGGATGATATGGTGCGCCCCGAGAATGCTTCATGCCTTTGTCCTGCAGCCATTCAGCCAGATCGCCAGAGACGTAACTGGACCCGTTGCCGCTGAGGAGGCGGGGTTTGTGGATGACGTGAACCTGATCGCACCCTGATGCTTGTAGCGCCAAATCCAGGGTGTCCGTCACGTCCTCTGCCCGCATGTTCGTGCAGAGTTTCCACGAGATGATGTAGCGGCTGTAGTCGTCCAGGATTGTGCTGAGATAGAACCAGCCCCAGCCAAGCACTTTGAGATAGGTGAAGTCGGTTTGCCAAAGCTGGTTGATCGCAGTGGTCTTGTCTTTGAACTCGTTTGCCGCCTTGAGCACGATAAAGGCCGGGCTGGTGATCAGATCGTGGGCCTTCAGGGCCCGATAGACTGAAGATTCCGAGACGAAGTAGCGCTCCCGATCCGTGAACGTCACTGCCAGTTCGCGCGGCGACAGCTCCGTCTCCTGCAGCGCCAGCTTGACGACCTTGCGCCGGACTTCGTCGGGGATGCGGTTCCAGACATGTCTGGGCTTAGGCGCTTGATCCACAAGGCCAGCGTCGCCGCGCTGCCGATACCGATCATACCAACGGTAAAATGTGGTGCGGGGGATGCCCAGCTTTGCCAATGTTCGACGAGCAGACAAATGCGACCCCTCAACAAGCCGGATGATCTCCAACTTCTCAGATGCAGCATACCTCATTCTTGGTCGCCCCCACCGCCGGTCATGCTTTTTTTGAGAAGACGCAGTTCCAGTGTTTGCTCGGCAACGACCTCCTTCAGGTCTCGGGCTTCGCGGCGCAGGTCCTTGACTTCGTCGGTCGTAGCCGCACGCGCCGTATCTCCAGCAAGCCGCCGTTTGCCAGCTTCCATGAAGTCCTTGGACCATTTGTAGTAGATACCTTGAGATATTCCCTCACGACGGCACAACTCAGCAATGCTGTCTTCGCCACGCAAGCCATCCAGCACGATCCGGATCTTCTCTTCTGACGAATACTGTTTGCGCGTCGCGCGCTTGATCTCTTTGACGATCTTCTCGCCGGGGCTTTTGGTTGTCTTTCTCATCATCCACTCCTCAGTGGTTACGATGAGCCAACAACTCTCTCTTATCAAATAACGCTATTTGGACCCATAGGCGCTGACTTCAGACACCCGCCCTGCCCTTATGATCCAGAATTCGAACGGATGCGAAGTTGAAGCTGAGAAGCATGAATAGAGCGAGACCATGACCAAACTAATCTTCGATGGCAACTTTACTCAACAGGAAGCCATTCCTGAAACTGCAATCAACGCCGCTGTTGATGTCATGCAGTCGGGACGCCTTCATCGCTACAACACGGCACCGGGTGAGGCTTCGCCAACTATGCAGTTGGAAGCTGCCTACGCAGCGTGGCAAGGGGTGGAATATTGTCTTGCGACCGCATCCGGTGGTCAAGCCATTCAGATTGCGATGCGTGCTGCGGGAGTTAAGGCTGACGACAACGTTCTCACCAATGCCTTCACTTTAGCACCAGTTCCCGGAGCCATTGCAGCGCTGGGTGCCACTCCGATCTTCGTGGAAACAGACTCCAATCTTCGTCTTGACCTAATGGACTTGGCGGGAAAAATCACGCGTTCGGGTGCTCGTTATCTCCTTCTTTCGCACATGCGGGGGCACCTTTGCGATATGGATGCGTTGATTGAAATTACTAAGTCGGCAAATATAAGCGTCATAGAAGACTGTGCGCACACAATGGGTGCACGTTGGAATGGGATCCGGTCCGGTAATTTCGGGTTAGCCGGTTGCTTTTCGGCTCAAACTTATAAGCACATTAACTCTGGTGAAGGTGGGCTTCTGACTTCGGACGATCCGGAATTCATGGCGCGCGCAATAATTTATTCTGGAAGCTATATGCTCTATGAACGGCATGGCGCAGCTCCACCCGCACATTTTTTTACAGATATCCGATTGGAAACTCCCAATTTGTCAGCTCGAATGGACAACTTGCGTGCGAGTCTGCTGATACCGCAACTTGAGTCTATTGAAGAGAATATCACCCGTTGGAACGCACGCTATGGCGCCGTTGAAAACGAACTTCGCAAATCGAACATCTTCAATGTGCCGGACCGCCCAGCGAATGAAGAGATGGTCGGCTCATCCATTCAGTTTCGCATCTCGCATTTTGATGCAGCAGCATGCCAAGAGTTTCTCGCGCTGACTGCGTCACGCGGTGTCGAACTCAAATGGTTTGGCAAAGAGGAACCGCAGGGTTTCACTTCAAATCACAGTTCCTGGCAGTATGTGAGGCCGCAACGATTGTCTAAGTCGGACGATATACTTGCAACCTTGTTTGACATGCGGATCCCGTTGACATTTTCGCGGGCAGATTGCCGCATCATAGGAAAGATTTTGGTGGAATGCGCCATGGAATTGTATTGACCCACAAGATTTGTGATTCTCCTGTTGCTTACCATTGGACAGAACCAACACAGCCAACTGGACTTATGGGTCTTTGGGAAATTCGTTATAGTGACCCTGTAGTGAACGCGGATTACCAAATTGCAAAAAAGTAGCGCATTTTGTGCCGAATTCTCACAAATCTGGCCGAAAAGGCTTGCGACTTGAAGTAGGGCGAAGATGATGGAGTACTCCCAGTTTTGACTGGTGCGACTTCATTGGTCGCAATATCGACAACCAGACTGACCTAATCAGGTCGTCCAAACAAACCGAGGCGAAAACTCGCCCAACAATTTACCAGGAGAGGAAGATGAAAAAACTAACAACTATTGTCTCGGGAACGGCGCTATTAGTGTCTGCCCCAGCCATGGCGGCAGACATTGTGATCGGAGTCCCGAATTGGGCATCGGTCAATGCGACTGCGCATGTTCTTGAGATCGTAATCGAAGAAAACCTTGGACTTGATGTCGAACTGCAAAACGGCACCAACCCAATCGTGTTTGAAGCAATGGACAAAGGTTCAATGCATGCGCATCCAGAAGTCTGGATGCCAAACCAGCAAAATCTTCACGACACTTACGTGAAAGACAACGGTTCAGTTGTGATGAACCAGAACCCGGTCTCAGCCGAACAGGGAATGTGCGTTCCAAGCTACATTGCCGAACAATACGACATCAAAACCATCGATGATCTAAGCGATCCGGACAAAATGGCGGTCTTCGATAGCGACGGGAACGGTACACCCGAAGTTTGGATCGGGGCACCAGGTTGGGCTTCGACCGTTGTCGAAAAAATTCGTGCCAAATCATATGGTTACGATCAAATCTTCGAGCTAACAGAATACGAAGAAACAATCGCCTATGCCAACCTGGCAAATGCGACAACTGCAAACGAAGCGTGGATCGGCTTCTGCTACAGCCCGCACTATATCTTCGTAACTCAAGATCTACATGTGATCGAAGAACCGGCCCACGACCCTGCAACTTGGACAATTGTTCAGCCAACGGACGACCCGGACTGGTTGGCTAAATCTGAAGCGTCGACAGCTTGGAACGGTGCGACGTTGCACTTGCACTTCGCCAAAGAACTGGAAGAATCGCACCCCGAAGTGGCTGCATTGTTCGCTAATTTCCAGATGGACGGACAAAGTCTTAGTGCCATGGGCAAAGCTCTGGCTGTTGACGGCCGCGAAGCTGCAGACTTCGCAAAAGAATGGGTAGACGCCAATGAGGATACAGTTCTCAACTGGCTGACTAACTAAGCCCTCGATTGCAGGCCGCCGCGAACAATCGCGGCGGCCTTTTCTAACTAAGCGGGGACAGAGAATGAGCGAAGCGGTTGTAAAGCTGACTGACGTCTGGAAGATCTTTGGTGAGAAAGCCGAAGAAGCCATGGCGGCCGTTAAAGGCGAAGGGATCGGCAAGCCCGAAGTCCTTGCTAAATATCAATGTGTTGTTGGTGTTCAAGGGGCAAGTTTCGAAGTCCCTCGCGGTGAAATTTTCTGTATTATGGGCCTGTCGGGCTCTGGCAAGTCAACGCTTGTACGCCATATCAATCGCTTGATTGAACCTACGGCGGGCAAAATCGAGATACTTGGGCAAGATGTATCCTCAATTAGCGATGGCGAACTGCGACGTATTCGCGCCCAACAAATTGGAATGGTCTTTCAACATATGGCACTGATGCCGCACCGGTCGGTTCGTGACAACGTGGCTTACCCTTTGGAGATCAGAAAGATTTCAAAATCAAAGCGTTGGGCCGTATCGGACCACGCGCTCGGTCTGGTTGATCTGACCGGATATGAAGACAGGCTTCCCAAAGAACTCTCAGGCGGCATGCAACAGCGCGTCGGCATTGCCCGCGCGCTCGCTTCTGACCCCGAAATTCTGCTGATGGATGAACCCTTTTCTGCACTTGATCCGCTCATTCGATTACAACTGCAGGATCAGTTCAAGGCGCTGGTCGCCCAGCTTCAAAAAACCACACTGTTTATCACGCACGGCTTGGATGAAGCCATTCGCATCGGTCATCGCATCGCAATCATGAAAGACGGTGTGATCGTCCAGATAGGAACGCCAGAAGAAATCGTTATGAACCCTGCAGATGACTACGTTCGCGAGTTTGTACAGGGCATTTCTAAACTCAAACTGGTCAAGGCACACTCGATCATGGAACCGCTTGAGAGCTATTCAGGCGACCTTGGCGGTGCCCCCCGCGCGGACCATGGCGCAGATCTCGACCAGCTCATCGATTTGTCGGTGGGAGCTGATCAGCCAATTGTCATAACAGATGGTGGCTCAGAAGTCGGCGTCGTTACCAAACCAACACTTCTGCGCGGTATCCAGGGAGGCAAGAATGACTGATTCAGCAACCGAAGTGAAAGTCACGGCCGCCTCGGATATCGAAGTTGATCGCGAAGCTCTGAACAAGTCCATCAAGGAGTTTGCGGAGGAAAACGGCGACTATTATGCCGAGGCATTTCACAAAATCCACGACAACACTGGAACGTTGCCGCAAACCTTTAACTTGTGGGCGGCGGTCCTCGGACCCGTATGGGCCGCTTCACGAGCAATCTGGGGAATGTTTTGGGCGTTCTTGATCCTAGAAATCATTGCTTGGGTTCAGATCGGGCGCGGTGCCTGGGGAAACCCCGGGGCTTCGTTCTTTGAGCGTGCCGAGCGCCAGCAAACACGGGCCGAAGAGCTGCGCCAACGAGCTGCAGATGCAAGTGAACAGGCAGACATCGATCGCTTTACGAAACTTGCAGAGAACATTGAAAAAGCTGCATCAAATACATTGGAACAAGCAAATGCAGCCCAAGCGGAATCCTCCAGTATTCTGCTTACTGGATTGGTGATTTTGGCAATAGTGAAGCTCATCCAAGGCTTCTATGGAAACTCCATCTACGAGAAGCAATATTCTCGCTGGCGGATCAATTCCGGCAAGACAGAAAGTGGTCGAAAGCAGGCAAATCTGGTTCTGGGAATTGTTCTGACCGCAGCAATTGCGCCGCTCATTGTTTATAAATTCACAATCGCCAACTCTTTGGCGTTCTTGGATGAATTCCCTGAAGACTGGGTTTCGTCACTATTCTTAGGTCCAGAAGGCGGAACATTGTTCTCGGCAATCGCAAGCTGGATGGAAGCGCAGATAGATGCTGCCGCCCGAGCTGGTGGAGATGTGTTCGACGGGATCGTGGGCGGCGTGCGCACGGTCTTGGATGCATTAACAGTGGCGCTAAATGGATCACCATGGCCGGTTGTTATGTTGGTTATCGTGGTCACGGCATGGCGTGCCGCCGGCCCGCGTGTCGCCATATTCACGACCGCTTCGCTCGCCTATCTGGCGGTTCTGGGCTATTGGTCCATTGCGATGGAGACAGTCGCGTTGGTAGGAGCAGCCGTGCTTCTTTGCGTTGTTATTGGTATCCCGTTTGGCATCTGGTTCGGCAAATCTAGCCGCGCCTATAGGATCGCCGAACCTGTACTGGACTTGATGCAAACCCTACCTGCGTTTGTTTATCTCATTCCAATCATCGCTTTTTTTGGCACTGGGAACCCTCCGGGTATCTTGGCAACCATTATCTTTGGCATGCCGCCGGTAATCCGATTAACTGCCCTTGGAATGCGAGGTGTTCCAGAAAGCATTAAAGAGGCCGCGGTCGCGTTTGGTGCCACACGTTGGCAACTTCTAAAGGACGTGGAAATTCCGCTGGCATTGCCCTCGATTATGGCGGGTGTGAACCAAACGATCCTGATGTGTCTGTCGATGGTTGTGATCATCTCGCTCATCGGTGGTGGCGGGCTTGGTAAAGAGATCCTTGAAGCGTTGCAGTATGCCGCCAAGGGTCCAGGACTTCTGGGCGGTTTTGCAATTCTGTTCGTTGCCATGGTCCTTGATCGGATCGTTCAAGGTGCGTTTCGCCGTGAAGACGAAAAGATCTGATCTCTAATGAACCGGCGCCTGCGGTATTCCGCAGGCGCATATAGGATCCGGCATGTCAGACGCTTATCAGCAATCAATGATGGAGAACCTCTACTGGTGGGGAATTCCAACGCTGTTTCGCTGCCCAAACGAAGGCCCCGAAGGCAAAGATATCGCTCTAGTTGGAGTGCCGCATTCAACGGGAAATGGAACAACCGAGCGTGACCAGCACCTTGGGCCGCGAGCTTTGCGCAATGTCTCGGCGGTATCACGTCGTATGCATGGCGGCTTCGGCCTAAACCCATGGGAAGCTGCAAAGATCGTCGATGTTGGAGACGTCCCCTTTCCCCGCGCCAACGACAACGAACATTGCATTGAACAGATCACTCGGTTTTACACTGACATCGACGGCGCTGGAGCGCGTCCGGTTTCAATTGGTGGCGACCACTCGATCACCGGAGGCATTGTCCAGGCTTTGGGGCGCCGCAAGATAACCAAGGGTGAACCGGTTTGTTTTCTGCATCTGGACGCGCATACAGATGTCTTTACCAAAGTTGATCATTTCTTGGGTGCCAAGAAATCTGCGGCGCACTGGGGTGCCTATCTTGCGGATCAAGGTGATGTTGATCCGACCCATTCAATGCAGATCGGTTTACGTGGTCACGCACGCACTCTGGATTGGCTGCAACCATCTTATGACTACGGCTATAACGTCGTCACCATGAAGGACTTCCGCAACCGCGGCGTCGAAGACGTCGTGGCGCAAATCAAAGAGGTCATGACCGGCAGACCCGTTTACATCACATTCGATCTCGATTGCCTTGATCCAACGATTGCTCCGGGTGTTTCGAATATCGAAGCTGGAGAAAAGGGATTTGATATCGACGAGGCGGTTGCGCTGCTGCATGCCGTACGCGGAATGAACATTGTCGGAGGTGATGTGGTCTGCATGATGCCAACAAAGGATTCGCCCAATCAAATAACGGCATTGACTGCCGCTGCAATCATGTTCGAGATGATTTCGATGATGGCCGAAAACGTTGGTGCTGCACCATGAACGACGATTTCTTTCAGCCGGTATCTGGAATGGAGTTGCCAAGATTCGCTGGCGTCCCAACATTTATGCGCCTTCCATCGATGACCTCAGATCACCCGCGTTACCGAGAGGTTCAAATGGGCATTGTTGGCGTCCCTTGGGACAGCGGCACAACAAACCGCCCCGGACCGCGTCACGGGCCCCGCCAGCTTCGCGATTACTCAACAATGATCCGTGCAATGAACCCGGCAAATGGGATCAACCCTTTCGCCACGGTCAATTGCGCCGACCTGGGTGACGTGCCGCCAAACCCCGTCGATATTCAGGATAGCATGCAGCGGATAACGTCCTTTTATCGCGATCTTTCTGCGCGCGGCATTACTCCAATGACAGCTGGCGGCGACCATCTGGTATCGCTTCCGGTATTGCGCGGTCTGGCGAGCGACGGCCCCGTCGGCCTCATCCAATTCGACAGTCATACGGACTTGTTCGACAGCTATTTCGGCGGTCAAAAGTTCACGCACGGAACCCCTTTTCGACGTGCTGTCGAGGAGGGTCTGGTTGACCCAAAACGCTTTGTCCAAGTCGGCATTCGCGGCACAGCCTACAATGTCGAGGACATCGAATGGGGCGAAGCGCAAGGCATCCGTATTATCCGCATCGAAGAGTTTTTCGACCGGGGAGTTGCAGATGTCATGACCGAGGTGCGCGCGATTGTCGGTAAAGAGCCAACTTACTGCACTTACGATATCGACTTCGTCGATCCAACTTTTGCGCCGGGAACCGGCACTCCCGAAATCGGCGGACCGAACAGCTTTCAGGCTCAACAAGTCATTCGCGAACTGAGGGGCCTCAATCTCATCGGCGCGGATTTGGTCGAAGTCTCACCGCCATTCGATCCGGGCGGCGGCACAGCTTGGCTTGGAATTTCTCTGATGTTTGAACTTATGTGCGTTCTATCCGAGGCTATTGTTGCACGTCAGACCTAGCTATCGATTCTGCTTCTTTACTCTTCGCGAAAAACACTGCAGCGTCTCACCAATCGACATCGAATGAACGAACAACATTATCAATGTCCTCATTCGACAAGCCAATGCCGTTCATTCCACGGGTCATCAGTCCAAGTCTGGCTGTCTCTTCCAGTTCTTCAATTGCGTAGGTGGCTGCCCAGAGGTCTTTTCCTGCAACAACAGGCCCGTGATTTGCCAATAAGACCGCGGATCTTTTTCCAGCCAGCCCCCGCACCGCTTCCCCCATGGCATTATCGCCCGGTAGAAAAAACGGCAGCAGCTTAACCCGCCCAAGACGCATGATTGAATATGGCGTGAGCGCTGGAAGGACATTGTCCGGGTCTATATTCGGCAACATCGACAACGCAACCGAATGAATAGAATGCAGATGAACTACGGCCCCCGTACCATTTCGAGTATCATAAAAAGCGCTATGGAGCTGAACTTCCTTGGTCGGTTTATCACCTGAGACAAGTCTAAAATTGTTATCGAGATGACTGATGCGCGCGGGATCAAGAAAACCCATGGAGCTGCCTGTCGGCGTTACCAGCAGTGTTCCATCGGACAACCGCACCGAAATATTCCCGGAGGCGCCACAGGTCAGACCACGGTCGAACATCGACTTCGCGATCTTACAGATATCTTCGCGCGCCCGAACCTGCTCGTTCATGCCGATGTCTCCATCATTGTCAGCGTTTTTTCAAAGAAGTCGCTGTCACCAAAGTTTCCCGACTTCAATGCAACGGCAATTCCACTTTCGGGGACAAGGGCCAGGGGCACGCCGGCGGCAATCCTGGGCCCAATTTTCAATTGTCGAGCTGCCAAACCAGAGACCACCGCCCCCGACGTTTCTCCGCCCGCCACAACAATCCGCCTGAAGCCCCGCCCTGCGAGCTCGGAGGCCAAATTGGCAAATAGATCTTCAATGGCCTTTGATGAATTTTCTTTGCCGAACTCATTTTGAGCGGCACGAATAACATCAGGATCTGCTGAAGAGTAGATAAGGGGTGGCTTGGTTTGTTTTTCAGCCCATTCGGCGAGCATTTCTATCGTCACGGAACCTGAAACCGCCTCTTCGGCGGTTACTTCTTTTGCAGGCGCGATAGCCGAATAAGTGTTGACCTGTTCGCGGGTTCTCTTGGAACAGGAGCCTGACAAAACCACGCCCCGGCCCTCAACCGCAGACCATTTGGGGAGCGATGGAACAGCTCCAAAATTGGCGGGCAACCCCAATGCAATGCCAGCGCCACCACACAGCAAAGTTGCACCACGTGCTGCCTTGCCGATGGTCAGCAGATCGACATCGTAGATGGCATCCACAATGACCATAGACTTCTCGACCGGCATCGCCTCGAGAATGGCGTGCGGCCCCTGCGCCACAGTCGGTGCCCCTATATGAGACACGCGCCAACTGGTCTGCGCCGACAACACCCGGCGCAAATCCGGATCATTCATAGGCGTTAACGGATGGTTTTGCATTCCGCTTTCGCTCAGTAATTTATCCGCGACAAACAAATGCCCCTGATAAACGCTCCTGCCGTTCTCGGGATAGGCTGGGCAAATAACGACGCTGCTTGCGCCAAGACGCTCAGCCAATACTTCCAGAACTGGTCCGATGTTGCCTTCCCGAGTGCTGTCAAACGTAGAACATACCTTGAAAACAATCTGTTCAGCGCCATTCTTTAATAGCCAATTACACGCCTCGAGGCTTTCGTTTGTGGCCTGCGTCGCCGGCGCTGTGCGGGTTTTCAACGCAACGACACCAACTTCCAATTCCGTCTCGGGATCATCCTTGGGGCACCCAATGAACTGCGCCACAGACATGCCCGCTTCAGCCAAAGTCAGCGCTATGTCGGAGGCGCCCGTAAAATCATCGGCAATGACACCAATTTTCATAGACGGATCTCAGTTTTGGGACCGCCGTCCAGCCGGAAAATGTGATCGGCTGGACCCTTGCCAAATGAGCTGCATACCAAGGGATCGTGCCCTGGTATGATCAGCTCGCGCTTCGACGCGAGGCTTTCCAAAAGACTGAACCCCTTTAGCATATCCTCAAGATCAACGACGATCGGGAACGGCTTTCGAAACCAGAGGTTCTCATAGTAATGCGCTGCGTCCGATGCCAACACCATCCATCCGCTTTTTGTTCGCACTCGAACTGCTTGTAAGCCACGAGAATGCCCGCCGATACAATGAACCGTCACTCCATCTGCGATTTCGGAGTCCCCGTCATGAAACGTCAGCTTGCCGCGATATAGCCGCGTCACAGCCTCGCAAATATGGGCCGCAGAAAAAGGCATTCGAAGCCCATCGTGGCACATGCACGGTCCTGTCGCGAACTCCATCTCAGCCGCTTGCATGTGCAAATGCGCATTGGGAAATAGGGCCAATCCACCTGCGTGATCATAATGAAGATGTGTGACGATCACTTCGTCTATGTCCTGTGGCATCAACCCCAATGGCGCCAAGGCTTCAACTGGACTTCTTCGAATTGGACGGTCGCGATCCAAAGCCTCTTTTTCGTCATATCCTGTATCGACCAAAATATTTCGATCACCGGAACGAAGCAGCCAGACAAAGTAGTCCAGTGGGTGCGGGGCGTCGTGGTTGTCATCAAATATGAAACTGTCCGCACGGGTCCGCGCATTTCTGTCGGCATACTTGATGGCGTAAATTTCCCAATCGCTCATCTCGTCACCCTTTCAAAGACACGCACTTGTTTGCCAGTCACCATCCTGGCAACAGCGGCGTCAAACGTGCGAAAATGGTAGCTGTTAAGATGCGCGTCAAACCCTTCGCGATGTCGGTAAACTTCGTACAGAAAAACTCCTGCATCATCCACACACACATCGAATTGCAAGCAATCAGGCTCAACATCTTTTGATGTTCGCGCATTTTCATTCATCAACGGAAGAAACGCCTGCATTTGGCCCGGTTCGATTTCAAATGCGACTGTAACGACATACATCAGATTGTCAGCTTTCCGCGAAGCGCCGCAAAACCGCGACGCATTAAAGGCACTTGCGCCAAGATCAAAGCAATATTGAGAGTAAGCAGGATCGCCGCTCCTGGGCGAGAAATGAAGACAGATAAATCCCCGTCTGAAATCAATAGCGAGCGGCGGAATGTCTCATCGAACAGGCCACCTAATATTACACCTATGACCAGCGGCGCGATTGGATACTTCAATAAGTTCATGAAATAAGCAAAGAAACCGACACCCAACATTAAATAAAGATCGTTGATCCCTCCACCAACACTGAATGACCCAATTGCAGTCAACACCATCACGATCGGCAGGAACACCGTTTGCGGGATCCGCAATATGCGGATGAACACCTTGGCCGTAAACAGTCCTAGAATGAACATTGTCAGTGATGCCAGCACCATGATTGCAACGACACGCAAGATCAAATCAGGGTCGATGGTCGGACCGGGAATTACGTTGTTGATCTTGAATGCACCCATTAAGGCAGCAGCCGGTGGTGACCCCGGAATACCAAGAACCAACAGCGGTATGAGCGCCCCGCCTATACATGCATTATTGGCAGTTTCTGAGGACAAAAGGCCATCGATTGAACCCTTTCCAAAGTTTTCACCATCCTGAGAAACCGACTTTCCAACTCCGTAGCTGACCCAACCGGCAACATCTTCTCCCACGCCCGGAAGAGCGCCAACACCAGTCCCGATAACTCCAGAACGTGTGATCGTCGGAAGATGTCGGCGTACCGCCGCCAAGTTGGGCATAATCCGGCCCTGCAAGGCCAATATATCGGCTGTTTTGACGTGCCTCAGCCCTTCGATAATCTGCGGCACCGCGAAAGCACCCATCAATACCGGCACAACCTGGAAGCCAGACAGCATGTAGGACCAGCCAAATGTATAGCGTGGCTCGGACAACAGCGGATCCAGACCGACCATCGCCATTGCAAGTCCAATTAAACCGGCGATCCAACCCTTGATTACCAAGTCTTCACTCATAAGCGTGCCGGACAATAATATTCCGAACAGCGCCAACAATGCTTTTTCTGGGCTTGCTATGTTCTTTGAGATTAAAAGCAGCACCCAGACAAAAATGAGCAAAGCTATTGTACCGATTAATGTCCCGATAAAGCTCGCCGTCGTTGTCAGCCCCAGGGCTTCTCCCCCACGACCAGATTTCGCAAGCGGATATCCATCCATGGCCGTCGCAGCACTCGCGGCCGTGCCGGGTATATTGAGCAAGATCGATGGATACGATCCACCGTAGATAGCACCGACGTAAACACCCAACAGCGCGATCAGCGAGTAATCCAATGGCACTTTGTTGCCAAAGAACCCGGTTAGGATTGTCACTGCCAGTGTAGCAGTCAGGCCTGGCAGAGCCCCAAAAGTGATGCCCAGGAAAACTGACGTAACAAGATAAACATAAGTTAGTGGATCAATGACAAGACCGAACAACGCACTGCCAAATCCTGACAGTTGGGAAAACACAAACTCCATGTCAGGGTCTCCAAATCGGTCGCAGCGTTACATAGTAATGGTATTCGATCTGCTTAAAGATCAGTCCACCTCGGTTTGGAACGTTCTGCCGAAACCCAAAAGCCATGGCACATACCAAAATCAAAGGTGCCAAAATCGCGATGGCGGGAATGACCCAGGTCAGTATCGTGCTCCTATGCTGGATGACGACCCAGATCATCAAAAGTATCCAAAGAACAAGCGAAACTAGATCATCATCGTGTTGCGACCATTCCTATTGGGGAAAGTTGGACACCAATGCGTAAAGACCCGCAACCGAGATCACAACGGCGACCAACTTCATTCTCTCCGGTTTGCCAAGATGGAAACCGTGGATCAGACCCGTGATCAAAAGTCCCGACGCAATGATGAAATCAACGCGAGGCACAAGCCCGACAATATAAAAGAACAAGATTGCACCGATGGTCGCAAAACGAAGCGCCTCAGCGCGGTTCCAACCAATACCTACTGCGGTCAGTGCAACACGCGCGCCCCCGGTTCGCACGGCGATTATCAGTAAGGCAATCGCAAGAACGAAAAGGCTTCCAAAAATTCCCAAAGGAACAATGGCCGCCGAGTTATACCAATCCGCCCCGCTCACGCCGGCACGGTGACTACCAAACAGTGGTATGAAGGAAGTGCGCCAAAGAAAGAAAACAGAAATGACAATCAAGAAGAGAGCACTCCAAAAGTCTCTCGCTCTTAAGACAGCCTTGTCATGGGGGTCGCTCAAGTTCTTCACTCCGCCGCGTAGGCGAAAGGCGCGGTCGATCCGCGCCTTTCCAAGTCTATTGTCAAAGGCACATTAGGGCTTTGCTATATTCAACGACATTGGGTCGACTGTCGTAACCCCAAGATCCTTCAATGTATAAGCAAATGTGCTTTCAAGGTTGGCAAACAACGC
The DNA here is from genome assembly GCA_014075275.1 of Boseongicola sp. Taxonomy (NCBI): domain Bacteria; kingdom Pseudomonadati; phylum Pseudomonadota; class Alphaproteobacteria; order Rhodobacterales; family Paracoccaceae; genus Boseongicola; species Boseongicola sp. The sequence continues at coordinate 3,298,560 of CP046179.1, read as the reverse complement.
TTGTGCATCTTCACCGTATTGGCCGCCAACGTCGTAGTTGTTCGCCGCCGCCCACTCGGCAACGACATCAGATGCAATTGCCTTTTCAAATGCACCACCTAACGCGGCTTTTACATCATCCGATGCGGAATTATGCACTGCAAAGCCAATGGCTTGCTTGAGCGGTAGGTATTTGTCCAGTCCATCATAAATCGAAAATGCCGATGGCACAGAGCTTCCGCCAATTTCAACGCTATCTGGTGTCAGCATTGCAAGTGGCTTCAGTAAGCCGCCCTCAATCAGTGCAGCTTGTTCAGCTAGTGAGGTCACAACCAATGCAACTTCGCCCGCGATAGCCGCTTCCTGACCAGGTGCAGAACCCTTGTAGGGCACGAACTTAAATTCAACCCCTGCCCCATTTTGGATGGCTAGCAAATTCAAATGGTGAATGGAGCCTGCGCCAGACGCTGCGGCCGGAATTGAGCCTGGTGCCGCTTTGGCCGCTTCTACCAATTCCTGCAAAGTGTTGTAAGAACTTTCAGCTGGCACGGAAATCAAGTCCGGAGAACCTCCCACAATGAACGGATACCAGTAGTCGAATTTTTTATCCCATCCACCCTGAACCGCAGCAGTCACATTCGATTCTGAAAGACCGACCAAGGTGTAGCCGTCGTCTGGCTGGTTCATCACGTAAACCATGCCATTCGAACCTGCGACTCCGCCGGTCTGGTTGATAACATTAATCGAGACTGGAAGATGTTTCTCCATTTCCGCCATGATCATGCGATTGATCGAGTCGGTACCGCCTCCGGCCCCCAAAACAACCGCAGTTGTGATGTCACGATACGGATAATCCTGCGCAGCAACACCGGTGGCCAGACCCGCAAACAGAGCAGCGGCGCCAGCAAGTTTTGCAATTCCAAGTTTCATTTTGTGTCGTCCTCCCGAACAGTGCGTTTGTTATTGACTTTTTTTGCGTATGCGTTAATTAATGCATTGTCAACTTTAATACTTCGAAATGGAACAAACATGTCATCTATCACCTTCAATTTCCGGCTACGGCAATGACCAAGAGTCTTTCAATATCGGTGTTTGATGGCGATGGCATCGGTCCCGAAATCATTGATCCTACGGTAAAGATTCTAAAATTGCTGTCGCAGAAATCAGATAGTTATTCGCTGAGTTTCACATCTGCACCAGCAGGCGCGGCGCACTACGCTGAAACAGGCGATTCTCTGCCAGCGGAATCATTGGAAATCGCTCGAAAATCCGACGCGATTCTTTTATCTGCGATGGGTCTTCCTGACGTTCGCTACACGGACGGCACAGAAATTTCGCCGCAAATTGACCTCCGAAAGGAACTGACTCTCTTCGCGGGCATCCGCCCCGTGACAGTTCGCGCAGGCCAAGCCAGCCCTCTGAATATCCCCAAGGGTAAAGAAATAGACTTCGTGTTGGTGCGCGAAAGCACCGAAGGCTTGTTTTATTCTCAAGGCAACGGGCAGGTCACTCAAGATGATGCTCGCGAAACCTTGTTGATTACGCGCGATATCTCCGAAAAACTATTCAGGTTCACATTCGAGTTGGCAGCTAGTCGCAAAAAGTCAGGCCGAGGGCCTGGTCGAGTCACTTGTGTCGACAAGGCAAATGTCTTTCGGGCATTCGCATTCTTTCGCGAAATTTTCGATGCTGAGGCAAAGCAGTTTCCGGATTTGAACGCAGATCACGCCTATGTCGATGCGACGGCACTATGGATGGTGCAAAAACTCTGGGACTTCGACGTGCTGGTTACTGAAAACATGTTTGGCGATATTCTGTCAGATCTTGGCGCGGGTTTGATGGGCGGACTTGGCTTAGCCCCTTCGGCGGATATCGGTCTCGAACACGCGGTATTTCAGCCGTGCCATGGCTCTGCGCCCGATATTGCCGCCAGGGTGTTGCAAACCCATTTGCAATGATATTGTCGGCAGCCATGATGCTGGAGTGGCTTGGGGTTAAACACGAAATTGATGACTTGGTGACTGACGGTGCGAAATTGCGCGAATCTGTCGAAATGGTCGTCTCTGCGGGCAGAGTTTTGACGCGTGATCTGGGCGGAAATGCCAGTACAATCGAGGCCGCAATCGCGGTCCAATCGGCACTGAGGATAGAATGACCGGACCCCTGCGTGTTGCTTGTGTTGGGGCTGGCTACTTTAGCCAGTTCCATTATGGCAGTTGGGCCCGCATGGACCGCGTTACTTTGGTTGGTTCGTGCAACCGCGATATCGATGGTGCGCACGCAACTGGTTTACCAGCCTATGACCATCTTCAAACCATGATCGAAGAAACACGACCAGACCTGCTCGACATCATTCTACCGCCCGTCGTTCATGCCGAAACAATAAAGACCGCACTAAGATTTGGCGTGAAAACACTGATCTGTCAAAAACCGTTCTGCGAAAACAAAGCAGAAGCCTTAGCGATGGTTGAATTGGCCAAGGAAGCCGGTGCCGAGATCATTATTCATGAGAATTTTCGCTTCCAACCTTGGTACCGAAAATTAAACGACATCCTGAGATCTGACTTGGTCGGCAAGTTGCACCAAATCACATTTCGTCTTCGGCCAGGAGACGGTCAGGGCGCCGATGCCTACATGGATCGGCAACCATATTTTCAGAGCATGGAAAAATTTCTTGTGCACGAAACGCTTGTGCATTGGATCGACACATTTCGATTTTTGCTGGGTGACCCGATCGCTGTTTATGCTGATTTGCGCAGAATGAATCCTGAAATCGCGGGCGAAGACGCAGGCTATGTATTGCTGGACCACACGAATGGAGTTCGGGCGTTGCTCGACGGCAATCGCCATCTGGATCATGCAGCCGACAACCACCGCCGGACAATGGGTGAAGCATTGGTGGAAGGCACCAAAGGTTCAGTCACCTTGCAAGGCGACGGGTCGCTTTGGTTTCGAGCATTCAAAGACACCGAACGACGGTGTCTTTTGCCGCCCGATAGCTGGGAAGGATTTGGAGGGGACTGTGTGCATAAGTTGCAAGAACACGTCGTATCCGCCCTACTGGACGGTTCCCCATTGGAAAATACTGCGCAAGAGTATCTAAAGGTCATCAACATTGAAGAGGCGATTTACTCATCGGCCGAAACAGAAAAGAAACTACATCTGGAGCGCCTGTGAAAACTCAGATCGACAAGCCACCCTCCAATACCCAGCGCGCCATAAAGGAAATGCGCGAGTTGATCTTTTCCGGCGATCTTCCTGCGGGCTCGGATCATCTTGAAAGCGAATTGGCTGATCGGCTGGATATGTCTAGAACGCCAATCCGTGAAGCGGCGTTGACGTTAGAAAGTCAGGGGTTGCTCGAACTCCGGCCTAGAAAAGGCGTGCGCATCCTACCCGTCTCCGTGGATGATATGCGCGAGATTTACGACGTTTTGACCGAGTTGGAGAGTTTGGCGGCAAGAAAAGCAGCCGAACAGAACCTGTCAGAGGCAGAGCTAGGCTCATTGGCCAAATCCATCGAAGATATGGATATGGCCATCGCCGAGAATGCATTGGAAAAGTGGGCAGACGCCGACGACTTGTTCCACAGGGAATTGGTCCGCTTGGGTGGAAACTCCCGCGTTCAAATGATTGTCGCGATGATGAGCGATCAAGTGCGCCGCGCCCGTCATATCACGTTGTTCATGCGTCCAGTTCCATCTCGTTCTAACGAAGATCATCGCCAGGTGTATGAGGCCATCAAGTCGGGCGACGCGGAAAAAGCGGCCATTATTCACTATGGTCACCGACAAACTGCCAAGGCACTGATTATTGGACTGCTTGAGAAGCACCGCTTGAATAGAATTTAGGTTTTAGTTTGAAAAGACGCCGTAAAATACCCTGACAGGTAAAGCAGACATTCCCTTTTCGCTGATTGCAAAAAACCTACCACACAACTGATATCGAACACAAAAATGGATTAGAGTACCGCATCTGTGACGTGCATCACAGACAGGCCATCTAAACATGTGCTTTGAACCTCGTGTATGGAACGGGGAAGCGTTGTGAAGAATATTTATGTATGTATCTTGGTTAGTTTTGCATTCCTAAGTGGAACTGCAGAAGCAGCGGTTGTTAATTCGACTGCCCTATCAGTCGAAGGGGAGCAGGACGGCGTATCCTCGCTGGGACCATCGGCGCAGTACTACGGCGCAGGGGTGGTCTTCGAAGTGCATGAAGACTTGGAAAGCGTCGCAATGTCGATCGATCTCATCTGTCTGAATGACCCATGCAGTGGCGAAGTATTCTTGACGCGCAACGATGTCATTAATGGCATCAGCATCGCCTCTCTTGAAGACGGCGCACTATTTTCCGGCGGCGGCGAGCAAACGTTCTTCGGTGCTGGCCTTGATCTGGTCGCCGGTATCTATTCTCTGTCGATCTCGTGGCGCGAGGGCTTTGGAGGATGGTGGGGCACAACTGTTCCAGACTTCCAAGGCGACGGACGCGTTTCGTATATTCGCGACGGATTCATGGAAACGTTCGACAACGGATTTTCGCCACAAGCCAGCTGGATAGAGAACGCAGTATATGACACTGGCATAACAATTACCGCTGACAAATATGTCCCCCCGGTGACGCATGTCCCTCTCCCCGCTGGAAGTGTTTTGTTGCTTACCGGCCTTGCGCTTTTGGGTCTGCGTCGCCGACTAAGTTAAGTCTCTCACATTTCTTAACAAGTAATTACCGCCGCCTGTGATTGTCATCACAGCGGCGGTTTTTCATTGCGGACAGACTGCCTTTGCATAAGCAAAGGAGCTTTGATCATGAACATGCACCTAACCGAGGCGACAACGCTCGGTTCCCCACCGATGGAGTTTGGCGATCTGCTGGAAGGCTGGGATACAGTTTTTGGCATTCGCTACGCCAATGTGAATTCGTCCATTGTCGCGTCTGGGGCAAGTCCGGATGACTTCAGCGAAAGTGCCACTGATACCGACGGAGACGTCGCAACGATAACTGGCCCGTTCGGAGACTGGCAACTGACGGGTGGTGGCGCTGGACGCCTGATAATGATGGAAATCCCGGTACCAACCGTCACATTAACCCGAACAGGAAAAACCGACCAGACCCGCACTAACGTTGTCTACACGGTTAAAGTTGCACTGGAACCAGTCCCCGTTGGCAGCGGTGACCAGGGCGGAGAACTTTTTGCCTTCAGGCTGATCGCACCGAAAGATAGTTTTCTGTCTGATGGTGTTCCGCTCATTACAGTGGAGTCGGTCGAATACGATGGCTCTGAAACGGACACACCAACAAACTTCTATTTGCGTGGGCTGATGGAAACCTGGCTGAACAAAAACGCCCAAGAATTCGACCATGTCTTCGCGACAGTCAACTTGAACTCCAAAGCCGACAAAGAGCACTTTCAGTGGCTGCGCCCAACCGACACAAGCTATGCTGTTTATGACGATGGCACAGTCGAGAACGGCGTATTTGGCGTTCTTTGTATGACCGAAGGACGCGAAAGCGCCCATCGCGCCCAAATGATTTCCCCGGATACTCTCACAGCTGGAAAGACCGGTTCCTTTTTGATCTCAAAGGAACGTTTCCTGCGAAAGATGATCCTGTACAGCATGAAAGATTTGTTCACTGGCCCGGTCAAGGAAGACAGATCCAAAGTCTGGCCAGATGACTACTTTGATCTGGCAGACCTGGATAACACGGTCACCAATACCGCCGATCTCTATATTGAAGAAATGATACTGGAAGAGGGGAAAGACGGCGTTCGCGTCGAAGTACCTGCCAACACCTTGGTTGCCCGCCTAGGCGACAGCTACCTTGACGTCAGCTTTGAGAACCTTTGGCATCCTTACAATAAATGGGGCGCTTGGTGGCTGGTGACCATTCACCATGACATCCGTTCGCGTTCGATGGCCAAGCTGGTGGATGGCAAGTTCAGCCTTGCCCCGGAAGTCAAACCGGATGACCCAAATCAGACGGTTTTCCATCATTACGCCACGGTCGAAAAAACCAAGGCCGCGAAAGTGATCTACTACGTTCTCTTGGGTCTGGCTATTCTGGCCGTTGTTCTTCCGGCAATGAAGTGGGGCTATATGAAATGGGTTGGCACAGCCGCAGAAGCCACCGAAGGCGGTGCAGCGGTCGCCGGGCAGATGGTCCAAACCACCGCTCCAACTGCTGGCGATATTGCTGCGGGCACCGCCGCTGGTGCCGGACCGGCTGCGGCAGTTGCCTCTGGCGAAACTGTGACAATGTCCCAATGGGTCATGGCCCAGATCACGGCGCGGCGTGCTGTCATCATGGGAATGATGTCTGGAATTGGTTTTGCTTACGAGCAATTCCTGCCGATCATGGCCGACAAGGACGCGCAGAAGGAACTTCCTAATTTCCGCGAGTTCACGACCGAGGTCATGACCCCGGTTTCTTTCCCCGGAAACACCGGGTTTGAAGTCGATCAACTACAATTCAATGGCTCTCTGCAAGCTCTTGGACAGGCACATTTCACGGCCTGATGCAGCCTCGGGCGGCGCTGAAATGCGCCGCCCCACACACTGAAATTCTGGAGCGATGCAATGCCGCTGACAACCACCGCACGTGGATGGGACATGGTGTCCTCAATTCACATAGATACCCTAAACGAAGCCATCGTCATCGGGCAAACCACGCCGGACGGGTTTTCGCAGCTTGGCGATGACGACGTATCAGTATCGGCAGACTTTGAGCCGTGGCAGATCAGCCCCGACGGAGATGGCAAAATCCTGACCTTGGACATGGATCTGAATGATCTGACCATCGACTATGGCAGTAAAGTCAAAAAATTCGCTAAGGCCACCGCCCGTGTAGATGTTCGCCTGGACTTGTTGCCTCTTGAACAAGACACGGCAAAATGCGCGGCAATGCCAAAGCAAACGATGTTGCTGGTTCTGGACACCGACGGAGACCACAAAACACTTCCAGCACGCGTTACCGGCGTCGAGATCACAGGTGGCTCGGGCATCATGGACGAAGGCTATGCCGGGGCCGCATTGCAATCTTGGCTGCAAGACAACCTTGTTCGTTTCACCCATATCTTCGCGGCCATCACACTATATCGCACGGTGGAACACGGTGAAGATTTCGCCTAGTTAAAGCCAACAGCCATCAGTTATGCCTTTGGCCGCAATATGGATAATCCAGAACGCTCGACGTTGGGCGTGCTTTGCCAGACCCAGAATCGCGCCACAGATGGTCTGTTAAATCAGATCGAAGCTGACGTTATTCCAGATGGTTCTGACGTTGGATTCCTTCTGTCTCGCCGTCGATTTATCCGGGACGTTCTTGCCCCCGCTTTGCCTGTTACCTTTGATGGTCTGAAGGCCAAGGACATTGACTATCTCGACGACGACGAGGGAATTACGCTGAACCGCAAACCAATGCTCAAAGCAGTTGAGCACAAAGGCAAAACCTACGACCCAAGGCTGGAATACCTCGAGCTTCGCCTGGGGCAGGGCTACATCGACACCACCGCCCACACCCGGACCAAGATCATTCCGGGAGTTTGGGGGCACTGTCGCACCCGCGGGCGCTACTCCATCGCCCTGAAAGATCGCGATGACGGTGGCAAGACCATCGCAGTTGAAAAGGTTGGCACTCCTGAAGAAGAGAAATGGAAAGAAGTTTCCAAAGGGATGAAGATTGCCAAAGCTGTTCTAGGCATTCTGGCGGCTGTGATCGCCGTTGCGGTGACAATTTGCACTCTGGGATTTGGCATGACCGTCGCTGCGCCGGTCTACGTGGCTTTGTATGGCTCCATGGTTGCCTTTACCGCAGTTATGGCCGCCCGGATTTTGTCCGGCGAAGAAAGTCCGCCGATTGATCTGTTGACGACCCACTTGGACGAAGCGGTAACTTGGGGCGCAAACGGCAGTTTCCAGCCCGATTTTGCGGGCCTAAATTACGCGCTTCAGATTGGCGGGGAATATGTCGACACGCCGATGCAAGCCTTGGGCGCCATGCCCCCTGCCCTAGCATTTCAAAACCAATTTGCCGACCGGATGGCGGCACGTATTCAGGAGAAGCTTCATGTTGTCGCTTGAGGGATGGGATCTGCTGACGATTGCGGATGTGACATTGGTCAACAAGGCTATGGCTGCGCGCCATAATCAGCTGATCACTACGTTCGATTATGATGGTGACCCCCTGCATCTGACTGGAAAATTTGGCATCTGGTCCATCCGACCGGGCGGTTCAGTCTCGCTTTTGGAAGTGGCAATTCCAATTGAAAACGCAACCCTCAAAGGCATCCCCGGCCATCGACGTCCATTGAAGATATCTGGCGTCACTCTGTTGGCCAGACTTTCGCTATCGATGTTGCCGATGAAGGATAATCCCGGCAGTCAGGAACTTCGCTTTGATTTCGAAGAAAGTGCGAAGGCCGGCGACGGCGTTATCGGATTGGATATTGAAGATCCTGCCGAGACGATGAGTGCTGCCCACAAGCAAATCCTGAAGACTGCTGCCGCCGCCTGCCTGTCTGCCCATGCCGCAGATGTGAGTTATGTCTTTGCCTCGGTCAAAACGCGAGGCTCCACCCAAGGCGCTGTTTTTGACATGCCGCACCACGATTGGGCCAACATAGCCACAGCGGACGATCGTCACTATCTGGCAATCGCAGGTGCGTTGTCCAACAAAGTCAAACCTTTGCGAAACATCGATCCAAAGCTGATCGCAACGAAGGGGGGTGCCTATTTGGCGTTCTCAAGCAGGTTCTTCAACGAACGCTTGCTCTTGCCGGTCGTGCAAAGTGACTTCCGACCAAAGTCAAAGTTCACTCTGAAAAGTGGTGCGGTGCACAACGCCAGACACATAATCCTTGGTAAGCAACGAAAAGGTATTTGGACGGTGGAACCCATAATAAAAGGGCTTCGTATCGCTGCAGCGCAAAAAGCCCTTTCCATTCAAGCAGTGACAACGGCAGATCTGCCACTGGGCGCCGTGCTGACCAGTTGGTACCAGGCCTCAATGAAGTTTCATTTCGACAAAAAAACCCAAACAATGACCTTCAAATCCGATCCAAGCCCAAAAGAACGCCACGAAGTTTCGATGGGTATCGTTTCAGAAATCCTTATTGGTTGGTTGATCCGGCTGATCGTACTGCTGAATGGGAAGGCTATTTCTAAGCTGACAAAGGGCCTTGCCCTGGGAATGCAAAAGATCGCAACACCGACTGTCGAAGCTACCGGATGGTCCGGTGTGCGCGATTTCGCGGTCGGTCACGGGGTCATGGATGGTGCCTTTGTCATCACGGACACCCGTCCGGTCTAAGGAATGGAATATATTGCTGACTTTGACCAACCGACTTTCACGGGTCACTCGCAGTCTAACATGCTGCCTCAGTTGCCGATCATGTCTTCCAGTGCCTCACGATCCGACAATACCAATTGGCGACTTTCCGAACGTAGATACCCCTGCTTCACCCAGGTCTTGATGTGTCGATTCACATTCTCTCTGGCCAAACCGCTGAATTCACCAATCTCTCCCTGCGAGAAACGTTCTTTCAAGTGTTCTACCCCGTCCGGTCCAGTTTCGCCCCACCGATCAAATAATTGCAAAAGTGCGCGCGCCAATCGCGGCCCGCCTTCCGTAACGGATTGGGTGGCAAACATATCTGAAGCATTGCGAACTTTCCGGCAAAGCTCGGTGATAATTGCCTGGGCCACATTCGGCCGCTCTGCCACAAATGCGAGCAGGTTCTGGCGGGATAATACAAGCCCGGAGACGGTACCAGCCGCGATAGCATCTGCACTGCGTGCTCCGCCATCCAAAGCAGCGATCTCGCCCAAAAGTTCACTGGGACCCATATGTGCAAGAACTGACTTGCGGCCAGACGCCGATGTCACAGAAACCTCAACCCGACCGGTCTCGATCAACATGACCATGTTTCCAGGTTCACCTTCAGCAAAAATCATCTGGCCAGGATCAAATGTTCTTCGCCGCGCATCAGCAAACAGCGCCCGACAGTCGGCTAGATCCATCGACGCAGCCAGAACACTGTCTTGCATGATATCTTTGATATTTCGAATATTCATGGGCACATATCGAAGCTGCACCGACCTTTGGTCAAGTTACTTCCATGTTTGCGTCAAATTAAGTGTGCAAGACAGAGATATAGACCAAGGCCCATCGCTTCACTAAAGTATCAGCAGAAAAGCTGCAGGTAATGCCGTAAAGCGCTGATTCTTATTAGTTCTAGGAATGGAATGACACGCAAATATCCCCGGCCCAACGCGCTTGAAGGCATAGTTCAAGACCTATCCAACGCCGAGCCTCGCCCGGTGGGCTCTGAAGCATGGTTTCTGGGCGGAAATGCAGAAAATGCCGAGCTTTTGCAAGAATTGTTGACAGAAGCACTTGCTGGCCACGTTAAGAACCGACGCGCCTATGAACCGGACGACCCGGATTTTCTTTATGCAGAAGACCGCAACGCAGACTTTGCCAATTCCAGCGAAAAGATGCGGTCGGCACTGCGCGACCTAAACGACAAACTCAAAGGGTCGATCCCGCTTTCCAGTTTCCGCAACCAATCGCATATGTATTGGGACATCACCCTGCCGGGCATTGTAGGTTATTTGGCAGGCTTGTTGCACAACCAGAACCAGGCGGCCGCCGAAGCCTCGCCTGTCACAACGGCAATCGAGTATGTTGTCGGTCAGCAACTTTGCGAGATGCTGGGGTACGACACAACCTCTGATCCTAAGCCCTGGGGGCACATTGCCGCTGGTGGAACCATCGCAAATGTCGAAGCTGCATGGGCAGCCAGGAATCTACGTTTTCAAGCGGTCGCATTGGCTCATGCCATTCGTACCAACGAGGCGTTTGAGAAAGCTCGCGCACTAACGGTCAAAACCTGCGATGGTCGTCGCGCGCCCATCGTCCAGTTGTCAGAGTGGGAGCTGATAAATATCGCGGTGGACGAGATGTTGGCGCTGCCAAAACGCCTTACTGGAGCGGCAGGCATTCCATCAGAAACGGTGGCGGCGGCGTTGGAAGATTTCTCCGTGCAAACAACGGGTTTGATGGATTTCTTCAGGACGGCCCAGTCCAGAACACCAACGCCCGTCGTTTTGGTTCCCGCCACCGCGCACTATTCTTGGCAACGCGCGACCAGCATACTTGGCATAGGGATGAACCAAATGATCCCTGTGGCCGTCGATAATGACGGACGCATGGATATGATTTCGCTGCGCAACACCCTTAGTGAATGCCTCTCGGAGAAACGCCCGGTATTGATGGTGGTTGCAGTCATGGGCACGACTACAGAAAGCGCCGTTGATCCCATAGCTGAGATTCTGGAAATCCGCGAGGAATACCGGGACCAGGGATTAGATTTTGCTGTCCACGCAGATGCGGCCTGGGGTGGTTACTTCGCCTCAATTCTGCGCCCGGCGAATGTCGGCCCATTTGGCGCAACCAGTCCGTTGGCCCCGATGAGTGATTATGTCGAACGTCAATTCCGGGCATTGGGCGGTGCAGATACAATCACAGTTGATCCTCACAAGGCAGGCTTTATCCCCTACCCTGCAGGCGCTCTTTGTTATCGCAATGGCGCTATGCCGGGTATGATCACTGTCGTTGCCGATATCGTTTATCACGGCGGCGATGCTCGAACGATGGGCGCATGCGCGCTTGCGGGGTCAAGCCCTGGTGCGTCGTCGACAGCCGTTTATCTATCGCATCAGTCGATCCCGACCAACCAAATGGGCTACGGCGATCTGCTAGGCCGCTGCCTGTTTAACGCAAAACGGTTCTATGCAGCCATTGTTACAATGGCCGACAGGAACGACACGTTCCAAGTAACGCCATTTAAGCCTTTGCCAGCCGAAAGGGCTGGCAAGACTCCGGTTGAAATCGCCGAACAGCGCTCCTTGATCGACGAAAAAATCGTTGGCCTGAACAACAATGTGCTAGAGCAGAATCTTCGGGATGATCCTGAACTAAAAGAGCTTTTTGATGAACTGGGACCGGATTTGACGGTGTTCAGCTATGCTTTCAACTTTCGCTCCGCGGAAGGATTGAACACAAATCTGGCTTGGATGAATGAGCTTAATAAGATGATCTTCGACTCTTGCAGCATCCAAGAAAATCCAAACTATCATGTCCCTATTCAACGGCTGTTTTTGACGGAGCACAGCTTTAGTCCCAAAATGCATGGGCAAGAGTTCTGCGATCATTTCGTTCAGCGCGCCGGTGCAACGCCAGTCGCTGGGGTAAACGTCGGATTCTTGATTTCGACCATGCAAAATCCATGGATAAGCAACACCGCTCGAGGCAACTTTATTCCCAACTTGCGGGACACCCTTCGCGACGTTGTCGAAGAAGCTGTCGAAAAAATCGTTCACAGGCACGGTTTGACACCACTGCCCCCAAAGAAGAGCTGAACAATGGTCCACATGAAGCCGCATATGCCGGAACCCGATGTCAAAAACATTCCCCACCAGCACGCCTTCGTTCTGGTCGGCGATAAAACTCATTTCGCGGTTCATATGGCGCAGTTTCACTGTGAACTGCACAAGTATCAGCTGATCTTCAAGATTACATTAAATGGCAAGGACGATGCGCTCCGCGATCTGCGAAAAGAATATCCGGACGAGGCTCTGTTCTTCTGCAACAGCGACGGCAAAGCCGATTGGTTTTCCATCCCCTCTGTCGCCGCAGGAAATGCGGATGGATCCAAGAAAGAACTGCGCGGCAATATCTTTGTCGGCATGCGACCTTTTCCACCGCCAGACCAAATGCCACCGCATTTCTTCCCATGGAAATGCGATCGGGCAATTCCGGCAATCACGGATGTCACCGTAACAGTTGAACGGATCGTGCTATTTCGACCCTACGCACATCACGAAGAACTGCCTGATTTTGCTACCTATTTCCTTTGGGGTGAAGGCAGCGAAGCTCATATCACAAACAAACAGATCGCGATGCTTTCCAGCTCGGAATTTGAAACACGTTCGTTTGGTCCCGATGTTGATTTCGTCGGATCACTGGCAATTCCACCAAGCCCTGACCCAGGCCACGATCCAGACCCGGTGACACCAGTTGATTGGCTTGAAGACACATTGCTAACCGCAGGAACCGTCATCACCATTCCGTCCATCCATGTTCGAGATCTCGATACCGGCGACATTACCATTCCGCCAGAACCGCCTTTGACTAAGGGTCAAAGTTACAGTGCTCTTTATCGCGGCATCACACCCGCACGCGCCATCACAGCGGGCTCGACTTTCATGTATTGCACTGCTGTGATAAACACTCCCGACCGGATCCCTAACACAGATTACGACGTGTTCGGCATCTTCCCCATGCCGAAGAAATATTGGGGATCCGCTCCATGAGTTACGAGCAAACCGAAGGCAATACCGAACTTTGGGCAACGGTGTTCGGTCCCGGGCATCCTGATTTGCAAAAACAGCATCGAATGCACAAGATGCTGCCCTCGGCACCACGTTGCCGCATGTGTCTGGTCCCCTTTGGCGGAATTGGCGGATGGATCATGTCCAAACGCGGCAAAGCCCCATCTTCACGCAACCCGCATTACTGCAATGCCTGCGATGGCTTTTTAGACGCGTTTCCGGGTGGAGCCGAAGTCGACATGTCTATCCTTTATGTCGACGTTCGCAACTCTGTCGGCACTGCGGAAAGTTCTTCCGCCGAATATGTCGGGAAACGGATTAACACATTCCTGAAACGCGCCACGGACGTCATCACCAAAAACGATGGGTTTGTGATGGCGTTCTATGGTGATTGCGTGGTTGCAGTCTGGCCGCCCGGGTTTTCCGGTCCGGATCATGCAAAAAAAGCAGTCGCTGCAGCCAAAGCCCTGGGAGCAGCGTTTGCTGGCAATAGTGAGGTACCAGCCGGCACAGGATTGCACACCGGGCCAGTGTACATTGGAACCGTCGATGCAGGGAAAGGCACATTCCGTGACATCTCTATCTTTGGACACTCGGTGAATGTGACGGCCCGACTTGCGTCAGTTGCCGATGGTGGTCAGGCGCTGGCTTCAGATGCATTGGCGTCAGCGGCTAACATTTCAACGGAAAATGCCCAATCACTGGACTTGAAGGGGCTAAGCTCACCCGTCAAGGTGGTCACCCTTTGACCATGCGCTGAGCAGATGTTTGATACAGTTTGGAAAGCGCTCTGGGCAAAAATCTGAGTGATTGCTTTGAGGTGGCGGTGGCGTCAGACCGATGCGAACCAGTTTCTGCTACGGCAATATGACTGTCCGTTGTGCGCCGCAAAGGTTGTGCCATTCGGCAAAAACGGTGGTTCGGTTCAGCTTAAAAGTGTTTCGGCTAGAAAGTAACCGATTTTGGTTGAAATTATTGTAGACCGTGGTGTGGAAGGAAGCGAATTTCTGTAAGCAACGCATCTACCTAAACCGCAGCATGGCCCGCTCTCGTCGTTGAAATGGCAGGTGCGAATTCTCCACGCGATTGTTCACCCAGCGACCGGTGGTTTGTTGTTCCGGTGCGTTCAGATACCACTTCCACTTGTTGGACCGGAATCCATGAATTCTACGTTTCTTAATCTCGCCCGCAAGCATCGGGCCAAACCTGTTCCACCAAAACCGGACTGACTAATGACTGATTTCGATGCCACGCTAGTGGAGAAGATCCTCAACGTATCAAAGTTACAGCGAGAAGCTAATATGCAAAATCACTGCCAGACGGATGATCTCTGGACTCGTCATTAAATGTGAAATTGGTTGGATTTGGTCATTTGACGATGCTATGCAACCGCCCCAACCCGTCTCACGGCGGTTTATTCTGACATTGCCCATCTGAAGCTTTACAAATCTGCCCAACTCCGCCCAATAAACGTAATTTTGGCAATACCGAATCAACGATTCCGAGGCGCTGAATTCAGTCTCCGCTATTCAGATTCAACCAAACGCATAATCGTCTCGATGTTGAATTCAAGCCGGCCGTCCAATGCCTCAGGCACCATGAAATCCCGTTCAAACAAAAACGAACCAGTGAAGCGATTGGTCAAATAATAGTACCCAATCGCCGCAATTGTGATGTTTAGATTTATCGGATCGATGTTTTTTCGGAATGCACCATCTGCCTCGCCACGCTTCAGGATTTCGCCAACCATATCCGTAAATTTCCGACTGACATCCTGCAATCGGTCCGATCCCTGAATATGCCGGGCCTGGTGCAGGTTTTCGCTGTTAACAAGTCGAATGAACTCGGGATTTTCTAGGTAGTACTGCCAAGTAAAAATAACCAGCCTTTTCAGGGCATCACGCGGAGGAATGTTCTCCAGCTCCAGTTCTTGCTCAGCGGCGCGTATGCCGATGTAAGCTTCTTCCATGACGACCTTGAAGAGATCCTCTTTGCTTCCGAAATAATGGTAGATCATTCTCTTATTGGCTTTTGCTCGGTCAGCAATCTCATCGACCCGCGCGCCGCCCAACCCTAGTTTCGCAAACTCTTGCTTTGCAGCATCGAGGATTCGCGCCTTGGTGGCATCGGCGTCTCTTGTCCTCTGTTTGGTCTTAGCCATCCCTTTTCCTACCCTTTCCTCCAAGGCTTTGAAATTCAGTCGCCTGTATCCGGATCATTACCAGATTTTGATTCGTTATACCCGACTTGACAATAAAGAGAAATCGGAAGTAACTAACTAGTGCGTTACTTATCGAATCGAACACTTATACCGTAGCGCTTCAAGATCGGAGCGCCCCCGACACGGGGATCAAATGGGAGGACCAAATGTAGTTCATCAAAAAATTCATCGACCAGGAAACGGTTAATCGCCGAGATCTTCTGCTCGCATCGGCCTATGGCCTTGGCGGCGTTGCCGCCGTGGGGCTCATGGGGCCAGGCATGGCACGCGCCGCAATCGCCGACCCGGCAGTCGCTTGGTCATATCGAAACCGCACAAACCCCTACTGGAATGAGATCGTGTCGGGCGGAGAAGCGTTCGTCGAAAGTCTCGGCAAATCCAAGGACTTCCTTACGCACCTCATCAACGAAGGTTCGTCTGAGAAGTCCCTGGCGGACGTAAAAGCGCTTCTATCGAAAACAAACGGCGACCTCGCACTTGCCATCGATACCAATGACGCACCAAATGCCCGTCCGGTAGTCGAGGCTTGCGTCGCCGCCGGAGCATATGTTTCGACCTTGTGGAACAAGACGGATGATCTGCACCCCTGGGACTTCGGCGACAACTACGTAAGCCACATGAGCTGGTCCGACGAAGGTCCCGCCGAACAAACCGCGCGCATCCTTCTGGACGCGATGGGCGGTAAGGGAGGTGTCGTTCATCTGGGTGGCATCGCATCGAACAATCCGGCCATCGAACGTCTAAACGGCCTCAAGAATGCGCTCAAGGATTACTCAAACGTCGAACTTCTGGACGCACAACCCGCTGATTGGGATACACAAAAGGCCAACCAGGTCATGTCTTCTTTCCTGACCCGCTACGGTGACGAGATCACCGGCGTTCACTGCGCCAACGACACTATTGCCTATGGGGTTCTCGAAGCGCTGCGTGCCGAAGGTATCGAAGGCATGCCGGTCGTGTCTTATGACGGCAACCCACAAGCTGTTGAGCTTGTCGCACGTGGAGACATCCTTGCCACTGTATTCACGAACCCGCACTGGGGCGGAGGGATTACAGCTGCACTCGCCTATCACGCGGCGACCGGACACTTTAAACCGTCGGACGAGCCGAACGAACATCGCGAGTTCAACGGCCCGTCAATCTTCGTCACACCGGATGACGCAGCCGCCTTCAAGACGAACTATATCGACAACGTCCCAACTTATGACTGGACCGATTTCTGGGGTCCTTCCAACGGGCCCATCGTCTACAAGTGATATCCTTTGACCAGCCCGTCCCGTTCGGGCTGGTCACCTACATGTGATAAGAACAGCCAAGAACAATTGGCGAGAGACATTGGTCCCCTGAACCGGAAGGAATTCCATGCCATTCATCAAGTCTCACCTAGACGCCCTCACAATCAGTCGCCGCAACTTTTTGCTGGCAAGTGCCGCAGGGGTTGTCGCTGCACCCTGGGCCCGCGGAGCTATGGCGGACGGGCACGCACCGACAGTTGCCTGGAGTTTTCGCAATCGATCCAATCCCTATTGGAACGCCATCGCTTCGGGCGGGGAGGCATTCGTCGAATCGATTGGCATGAGTAAGTCCGAAATGGTTCAGCTGATTAACGAAGGATCATCCGAGAAATCACTGGCCGATGTGAAAGCTCTCCTCGCGAAAGTGGGCTCGAAGCTTGCTCTTGCCATTGACGCCAACGATGGGCCGAACGGAAGGCCCATCGTTGAAGCAGTGGCCGATGCTAACGCCTACGTCTGCACCATCTGGAATAAAACCGAAGACCTCCACCCTTGGGATTTCGGTGACAACTACGTCGCACACGCCTCGTGGTCGTCTGTTGATCCCGCCGATCAGGCGTCACGCGTGGTGTTTGACGCCATGGGCGGTAAGGGTCGTGTTGTCGGTCTCGGAGGCATTCCATCGAATCCGCCAGCAATCGAACGCCGCCAAGGCATGATGAACGCGCTCAGAGACTACCCTGACATCGAGCTCCTCGATTATCAGCCCGCCAATTGGGACACCCAGAAGGCAGCCGAGGTCATGTCTTCGCTCATCACCCGCCACGGCGATATAGATGGCGTGATCTGCGCCTCCGACACTATGAGTTTTGGCGCTCTGGAAGCGCTGCGTGCTGAGGGCATGGCCGGAACAACCAAGGTCGGCGGCTATGACGGCACTAGTCAGGCAGTTGAGTTAATACAGAAGGGCGAAATGACAGTCACCGTCGATACCAATCCATTCTGGGCAGGCGGCGCTCTTTCTTCGCTCGCGTATCATGCCGCCATTGGAACGTTCAATCCGTCCGAGGAACCACGCGAACATCGCGAGTTCTTCGGCCCCTCGATCATGGTGACCGAAGCTGACGCAGCCGCGTTCAAAGCCAACTTTATCGATGCCAAGCCCGAGTATGATTGGTCGGATTTCTGGGGCCCAACTACCCCGGCCATCTGATCCCACTACAGGGCCGGCACCTCCCAGCCGGCCCTGACACCGAATATCGGAGACGTGAGATATGACTGACATTTCGGCCGTTGTGGGCGCGGGTTCCTTCTTTAATCGCGAGCGCGTCGTCAAATGGGCGCCGCTCCTCGTACTATTCGTTCTGATCGTCCTATTCCCCTTCTTTGAGTGGCTGGAGGATTTTCGAGATGGTAAGGATCACGTCTACTTGCTTGACTCGCGTTTTTTGTCGATCCGCAACGCGGCCCGCATCGGGATCTCGTCGGCCCCTGCTCTGATGGTCGCCATTGGCGTGACATTCATTATCATCATGGGGTCGATCGACCTTTCGATGGAAGGAACGGTCTCGGTATGCGCTGTAATCTTCGCATTCGCCTTCATAGCCTGGGGTGGTACAGTCTTGAGCTGGGCGTGGATCGCCATGCCACTGGCGCTGGTCGTCGGCGCCGTGATGGGCTTCATCAACGGCCTTGTGCATATTAAACTCAAAATTCCGTCTTTCATGGCCTCACTCGCCATGGGGTTCGTCGGCACAGGACTTGCCTTGCTTCTAACGGGTGGCGACCGGATCCGGGTCGAAGATCCAGTCTTCCGATCTCTATTGACCGACCGCTGGTTTAACTTCCCGATCATGTGCTACGTCGCATTCGCCTTTCTTCTGATCGCCTGGTTCATCCAGTCTCACACAACACTCGGTCGCAACTTCTACGCTGTTGGAGGCGGCGAAGAACTTGCCCATGCAAGCGGCCTCAACGTTGAACGCGTTCGTCTGATGGGCTTCACGCTAGCAGGTGTGTTCTTCGCTGTCGGCGCGCTGCTCGCTGTCGGGCGAATCGGCATCGCCGAAACCGCAACCGGGAACAACTTCATGTTCGTCTCAATCACCGCCGTTGTCGTCGGCGGAACCGCACTCTGGGGCGGCCTCGGCGGCGTCTGGAATACGCTTGTCGGCGTCCTGATCGTCAACGTCATCAACAACGGGATGGTCGTGATCGGCCTGCCCGGGTGGGTTCAGAACGGCACACTTGGCGTTTTGGTCATCGCGGCGGTCGTCCTCTCGACCGACCGCAAGTCCGTCAGCTTCGTGAAATAGGGGGCGGATATGTACGAGCTTCGCGCAGTAGACAAAATGTTCCCGGGTGTTCACGCGCTTAAGGCCGTAGACTTCAAAGTGAACCGGGGTGAAATCGTCGGCCTCGTTGGAGAAAACGGTGCTGGAAAATCGACGCTGATGAAAGTCATCTACGGTGCTTACCAGCCCGACGGCGGCAACATCACTATCGACGGCACCACAGTTCGGTTCCAGAACCCACGACAGGCGATGGACCACGGCATTGGAATGGTTTTTCAGGAACAATCCCTGATCACCAATCTGACGGTCATGGAGAACATCTTTCTTGGCTACGAGGCCCAGTTCGTCAGCTACGGCGTCATCAACTGGAAGTCCATGGCGCAGGCGGCAAGGCACCAGTTGAGCAAAGTCAAACTGGACATCGATCCTTCAACAATCACGTCAGAACTCAGCTTTGCCCAGCGCCAACTTGTTGAACTTGCTAAGGTTTTGACGCTGGAAGAGAGAGTTGACGGCGATCTCGTTATCTTGCTGGATGAGCCAACGTCGGTGCTGGCCAAAGAAGAAGTCGAGCTGCTGTTCAACCTTGTGCGCGAACTCACCAATCGAGCAAGTTTCATTTTCGTCAGCCATAGAATGGACGAAGTTCTGGAGCTGTCAGACCGCATTTACGTCATGAAAGATGGCGAAGTAGTCGACGTTGTCGGCCAAAACGAGGCGAAAGTCGACGCCATTCAGCACAAGATGGTTGGGCGCGATGTCGACAAGGAATATTACCGGGAGCAAAAGCAACAGGACTACCGGGACGAGGTCGTGTTGTCTTTCCAGAACGTCAGCGACGGTCGGAAGTTTGATGACATATCTTTTGATCTGCATCGGGGCGAAGTTCTTTGTCTGGTCGGCACAGAAGGGTCTGGTCGAGAAGCAATTCTCCGCACTGTTTTCGGACTTGAGACACCGACGGAGGGAACGGTGGCAATTAAGGGCCAGCAAATAACCCGTTTCACCGCAAAAGGCGGCGTGGATCTTGGCGTGGGCTACATTCCTCGAGAGCGCAAAGTTGAGGGCATTGTCGCGGGCATGAATGTCTACGAAAATATGACCCTCAGCCAGATGCAGAAATACGCCACAGGTGGTCTGCTGAAATCGGGCGAGGAAAAAGCCCTCGCTCGAAAGTGGATTGACCGTCTCGCGATCAAGACGCCGGATACCTACAAGGATTGCGGCGGCCTTTCAGGCGGCAACCAGCAAAAAGTAGTTCTGGCCAAGTGGCGCTCTGGCGGCTCGGACATCATCCTGCTCGACCACCCGACCCGTGGCCTCGACATTGGTGCAAAGGAAGACGTTTACGAGATGGTTCGCGAAATGTCGGATCAGGGCGCCGGCATCATTCTCGTGGCTGACACTCTGGAAGAAGCGATCGAACTCTCGCACACCATCCTCGTCCTCAAAGACGGGGAATTTCAAAAACGCTTTGATGGGAAACCGGGCGACAAGCCGTCGCTTTATGATCTCGTCCATCACATGATCTGAGGCCGCTACAATGAACATCGAAAAAATCCGACCATATCTGCCTTGGTTGACCCTGATTTTCCTCGCACTTCTGGTTGGCACGGCGAACCCGGCCTTTTTCAATCCGTCAGGAATGATCGCTCTGATCGCTGATATCGTGCCTCTGTTCATCATGGCATTGGGCATGACTTTCGCCATTTACATTGGCGGTATCGATTTGTCGGTTCAGCAAATGGCCAATCTGGTGACTGTCGTTGCCACAGTTTACCTTGCGCAGTTAGGTATGGGCGTTGCTCTTGTATGCGTTGCGCTGGGCTTCGTCTTCGGCGCTATCTCTGGCTATGTGACAACGCGGCTCTATGTGCCGTCATTTGTGTCGACGTTGGCAGTAGGCTTCATTGCGCTGTCTGGTGCCAAATACCTCTCAGGCGAACGCGCGCTTTCCATGGACGCAACACTTCGTAACGAGTCTTTCGGCTGGATGTTCGAAACCACCGCGGGAGCTCCCAACGAACTCATTATCGCGGGATTTCTTCTCTTCGTTGCCTGGGTTCTGCAAACGAAGACAACCTTTGGTCGCGCTCTAAAAGCCGTCGGCTCGGGAGAACTTGCCGCAGTGGCATCCGGTCTTAACGTCGACCGCATCAAGATCATCGCCTTCGCCATTTCCGGCACTTTTGCGGCCGTCGCGGGTTTGATGTTCTCAGTCAAGCTTTCGGGTGGAGATGCAAATCTTGCCAACGGCTTCCTACTTCTTGCCATCGTCGCGGTTCTGGTCGGCGGGACGCCGTTGACTGGCGGTGTCGGCGGTGTAATCAACACGCTGATCGGCACGCTTATCGTCGTCGTCATCCGCTCGGCCATGGTCTATCTGGAAATAGACGCGACCCAGCAACAGATGGTTTTTGGCCTCGTTCTGATTGCCGCAATCGCACTCACAATCGATCGCTCGAAACTCCGGGGCGTGGTAAAATGACGACGATGCGCGCGGCGGTTCTTGTCGAACCCGGCAGGTTCGAGTTGCGCGACATCTCGCGCCCTACACCGGGCTTTGACGAAGCGCTCGTTCGGATCGCACGCACCGGAATTTGCGGCACCGACATGCACATATTCAACGGCCACTACGCCGCCGAAAGCCTGCCGATGATCCCAGGCCATGAATTCACTGGTCACATAGCAGAGCTTGGTCGTGGAGTGAAAGGCCTGACTAAGGGACAACCTGTTGTCGTCGACATGAACATCGGCTGCCAACGCTGCTATTGGTGTCGCAGGAACGAAATTCTCAACTGCCCCGAAATGCAGCAGATAGGCATCACAATGGACGGTGCCTTTGCGGAGTACATCTCTGTCCCTGCCCGCCTTGTAATTCCCGCCTCCGAGCAGGTGCCGACCGAAGTTCTGGCGCTCACTGAACCGCTCGCCTGCGTCGTTCGTGCCGCCCGCAAAGCGCAAATCACATTCGGTCAGTCGGTGGTAGTAATAGGTGCGGGCCCTATCGGGAACCTTCACGTACAACTGCTTCGCACCATTGGTGCTGCCCCGATCATCGTGTCGGATATCAGCAAAGACCGGGTGCAGATGGCGCTGGATTGCGGCGCGGACATTGGCATCAGTGAATCTGATGAACTGGAAGAAACCGTCAAACACGCCACTGAAGAACGCGGCGCTGACATTGTTATTGAAAGCGTCGGTCACCCTGCCCTCTATGCTAAGGCTCAGCGCCTGATACGCAAGGGCGGACACCTCGCTGCATTTGGTCTCACAGGCGCGGGCGAAACACTGCCTATTGATATCCTGAAAACGATTCTGGAAGAAAACTCGATCAAAGGCTCTGTCGCCGGCATGGGCGAAGATATGCACGACGCGCTTACGCTTCTCACTCACGGACGCATCCACACAGATCCTTTTGTCGCGGCGGAATACCCGCTTGAAGACATCCAAAATGCCTTCGAAACTCTTGCGGATCGACCCAAAGACCTGAAGACCCAGATCGTAATGGCCTAGCGCCAATCCATTAGGGAGTTAGAAATGCCGACCGAAGCCTACACATCCAAGCCTCAAGGCATGATCCCGAACAGCCGCTTTCCACTATTGGTTCACCGCAATGCAATCCCCGGCGGCGGAACAGAAGCGGTCAAGTCACGCTTTCGCAAAAACGGTTGGAGCAATAACTGGGAGTATCCAGGCGTCTATCATTACCCACACTTCCATTCCACAACCCACGAATGCCTCGGCTGCGCTGCCGGATGGATGGAGTTCAACCTCTCGGTCGGGGAAGGTGGTTGGACGAAAGTCCGCGTCGAAGCCGGCGACGTGATCGTCATGCCTGCGGGTGTTAGTCACGAACATATAATCGCTTCAGATGATATCATGATGTGTGGCGGATATGCCGGCGGTCGTGACTGGGACAACATTCAGGAATCCCATCTTACACCTGATCTCTACTATCGTGCCTGCAAGAGCATCATGTCCCTGCCAATTCCCGACAAGGATCCTGCCACAGGTGAAATCCTTCACGAATGGCACGAAGCACCTTCCTCAACTGATGGCGGCTGGAACGACTGGCGCGATGGCCTCGACGCTTCAAACTGACCGGCACATTTCTGTGGAAAAATGGCCCATCATCGTCGAGTTTGACGTTATTCCTGATCGCGCGGAAGATTTCGTGCGCATGTTCAACGCCGAATTTGTTCCACGTTCGCGCGCCGAGAGCGGCTGCGAACTCTATGAACTCTGGCGTGATCCAGGAAATCCGTCCCGCCTGACGGTCGTCGAAAGATGGACGACAAAGTCCCACCACGATGCGCATCTTGAAGCCAAATGGTTCAAGGAATGGTCACCGGTCATGGAAAGCTATCAGGCCGCACCGCTGGTCATTCGCTGGATGGAAGCGACCGAATTAGCTTCTGTGCAGGTCTGCCGTCCATGACATTACCCCTATTTTGCTGAACGGGTCGAGACATGAATTACCCGAACCATCTTGTGCAATTTTGGTGCCTTGGATTGATCTTCTCTTGAATTAACCATTTAGTTACTTATACTAAATTGAAGAGATAAAAACGCTTGGAAGGATTCGCCATGGACAAGGCATCAAGGCAGCATTCTCTGCCCGAAACACCGCGAGAATTCGGTTTTTTTGTCGACGGTGCCTATGTTCCGGCAGGCGGCCGCGAGACGCTGACCCGGAATTCTCCCGGCCACGGCGTTCCGGTCACGAACCTGGTCAAATGTACAAGCGAAGACCTAAATTCAGCCGTCGCCTCGGCCCGTCAGGCATTTGAAGATCGCCGCTGGTCGGGACTGGGCGGCGCGGACAGGGCCGCACTGCTGTTGAAGACCGCGAACATCATGCGCGAGCGCGTCGAAGAGATCGCCTATTGGGAAACCCTTGAGAATGGCAAACCAATCAGTCAAGCGCGCGGCGAGGTCGAAGGCTGTATTGGGATGTTCGAATATTGCAGCGGCCTTGCACGCTCTCTTCATGGCGACAGTTTCAACAATCTTGGTGACGGATCGCTCGGCATAGTCACCCGCGAACCGGTTGGCGTCGTTGGTCTGATCACACCCTGGAACTTTCCGTTCCTTATCCTTTGCGAGAGGGTTCCCTACATCCTTGCGTCTGGAAACACGATGGTCGCCAAACCATCCTAAATGACGTCGGCAACAACGCTTCTACTTGCCGAGATCATGTCGGATGCCGGGCTGCCCGATGGCGTTTTCAATGTGGTAACAGGCTCAGGACGGTCGGTCGGTCAAGCTCTGATCGAGCATATGGACGTTGATATGCTGTCTTTCACCGGCTCCACCGCTGTCGGGCGCACCGTTGTCAAAGCGTCGGCCAATTCAAACTTCAAAAAGCTGGGCCTCGAACTCGGAGGAAAGAACCCTCAGGTGGTTTTCGCCGACGCCGACCTCGAAGATGCCGCCGATGGTGTGGCCTTCGGAATTGCGTTCAACACGGGTCAATGTTGTGTCTCAGGATCTCGTCTGATCGTAGAACGTTCGGTGGCTGACAAGTTTGCGCAGATGGTTGCCGATAAATTAGCCAAAGTCATTGTGGGCGATCCACTTGATGAAGCCACGCAAGTAGGTGCAATCACAACAGACGCCCAGAACACAACGATTATGGGTTTCATTTCCAAAGGCCAGGAGGAAGGCGCGCGGTTGATCCATGGCGGCCAACAACTCGACCTTGGGCGCGGTCAATACATTGCGCCAACGATTTTCGCTGATGTAACCAAGGACATGGCTATTGCTCGTGAAGAGATATTCGGACCGGTTCTTACAGTCATACCATTTGACTCAGTGGACGAGGCGATCGACATCGCCAATGGCACTGAGTACGGACTGGCTGCCAGCGTCTGGACCAAAAACATCGACAAAGCGCTCTTGGTCACGCGCCGCGTACAGGCCGGACGCTTCTGGGTGAATACAACGCTATCAGGTGGCCCGGAGCTACCAATTGGTGGCATGAAACAATCCGGTTGGGGGCGCGAAGCAGGAATCTATGGCGTTGAAGAATACACTCAGGTCAAATCGGTTCACATTGAAATAGGCAAGCGCAGTCCTTGGGTGGAGTAATGGCGACGAACGGATACGACTATGTGATTGTAGGCGGCGGATCAGCCGGCTGCGTATTGGCAAACCGTCTAAGCGACAACACCGGTACACGCGTGTTGCTGCTCGAAGCGGGCGGCAAGGATTGGCATCCCTTGATCCACATGCCAGTTGGGTTTGCCAAAATGACAAGCGGACCCCATATGTGGGGATTTAATACTGTCCCACAAACCCATGCAAACAATCGCGAAATTCCCTATGCACAAGGCCGTGTTCTAGGCGGCGGCTCTTCAGTAAACGCCGAAGTTTTCACGCGGGGCACGCCTTCCGACTATGACCGGTGGGCTGACGAGGAAGGATGCGAAGGCTGGGCATTCAAGGACATCCAGAAATACTTTATTAGATCCGAAGGAAACACGATCCTGTCAGGCGGCTGGCACGGTACCGACGGGCCGCTCGGGGTTTCCAATATACCCGATCCCCAACCGATGACACGGGCATTCGTGCAGTCCTGCCAAGAACTTGGCATTCCCTATAATCCAGATTTCAATGGCCAAATCCAAGATGGCTGCGGCGCCTATCAGACTACAACAAAGGACGCCAAGCGCTGCTCTGCTGCGGTCGGTTATCTTCGCCCTGTATTGAAGCGCGCAAACTTGACCGTCGAAACCGGATGCATTGTGCATCGGGTCACCTTTGAAGGAAATCGCGCGACGGGAGTGGAATACACTACCCCAAAGGGTCGCAAGATCGCAAAAGCAGAGGCCGAAGTGCTGATCACGTCCGGCGCGATTGGCACTCCGAAAATTATGATGCTGTCCGGTGTCGGACCATCTGCGCACCTAAAAGAACATGGCATTGACGTCGTCGCTGATCTGCCTGGTGTTGGTGAGAATCTGAATGACCATTTCGGCATCGACATCGTCGCAGAACTGACCGGCCACTACAGCCTTGATAAGTACAACAAGTGGTACATGGCTGCTTGGGCAGGAGCGCAATATTATCTGTTCAAATCCGGCCCGGTCACCTCAAACGTCGTTGAAGGCGGGGCCTTCTGGTACGCCGACAATTCGCAAAGCGTCCCCGATCTGCAGTTTCATTTCCTGGCAGGTGCAGGTGCCGAGGCTGGCGTGCCAAGTGTACCTCCAGGATCGTCAGGGATAACGCTCAATTCATACACCTTACGCCCGAAATCGCGGGGAACTGTGCGGTTGCGTTCCTCCAATCCTGGCGACTTACCTTTGGTAGACCCAAATTTCCTAGGACATCCAGACGACCTGAAGACTTCTGTCGAAGGTGTGAAAATCAGCCGCGAAATTTTCTCGCAGCATTCTCTTCAAAAGTACGTACGGCAGATCCGCTTTCCGGATGACAACGTCAAAACGCAGTCTGAGTTAGAAGACTATGCCCGCCAATATGGGCGCACGTCCTATCACCCGACTTGTACCTGCAAGATGGGCACGGACGAAATGTCCGGTGTCGACCCTCAGCTTCGCGTTCACGGGTTGGAGGGCATCCGAATTTGCGACAGCTCAATCATGCCAAGTCTCATAGGGTCAAATACCAATGCTCCGACAATCATGATTGCCGAGAAAGCCAGTGATATGATCCGAGGCAACCAATAATACCTAACCTCCCTGACTGGATGGGCGTCAGCTGTCGCCCATCTTTTTTTCGGTCACTTTCATGCGCTTCCTGAATATCCCCGGTCGCAAAGCCCGATATTCTGCTCTTGCCAAGCGCAAAATTCTACGGAAGGTTGGCGTTCGGGCTTCTGCAAGCCGATGCGCAACCAACGCTCCTTGCCCTACACCCGAAGTTCAAATCGGTGGCAAAAGTATCGAAAACACCTCTGTCCGATCGAATACGAGCGTCGCAGACCAGCGAGAAACCGTGAGTTCCTAATCCCAGTCTGGTGCCCATGGCACAAGATCGGATCCGACGATGCGATAGCCGGTGTGTGTCATTTTTTCGATTTTCGCCATATCCACATGGCTTAGTGTGAAATCCATGATCTCAAAGTTAGCGCGGATGTTTTCCGGCTTGGTAGACATGGTGTTCACACTGACACCCTTCTGCACGATCCAGCGCAGGACCACTTGCGCAGCAGACTTGCCATAGCCTTTGCCAATCTCAGCGAACTCTGGATGCTTGAAGACTTCGCCACGAGCAACCGAAGAATATGACGACAGTGGAATGCCCGCTTCATTGGCCCCCTTCAGCAGAACATCTTGGTTCAAAAGCGGGTGAAATTCGACCTGGTTCGTCACTATCGGCGCATCAACGATCATCACTGCCTCTTTCATCATAGCAACAGTGTAGTTCGAAACGCCGATATTCTTCGTCAGACCTCGTTTTAGGCTGTCTTCTAACAACTTCAATGAAAGCGCTATACTGTCTTCAATTGGTGGCCAATGAACCAATAGAGCGTCAACATATTCCACACGAAGATCTTTGAGGCTTTGCTCGACAGAAGCAACAAATTTGCCTTCAGTGAAATTATCCGGATGCACTTTCGTCGTGACACACATTTCACCCCTTGCCAGACCAGTGGCAGCGAGCGCTTCGCCTGTTTCGGCCTCGTTTTCATACATCTGTGCCGTATCGAATGCGCGATAACCCACTTTGGCTGCTTCCAGAATCGCTTCCCGCGCAACGTCGCCCGTTAGAGGGAAAGTCCCGAATGCGCGCTGATGTGTTTTCTCGAAATAGATGTTCATTACACGCTCCCTGATGGTGTTCCTAACTTGTAACTCGCTAGTTACTTAATGGAAAGAGTAGTGAGCGAGAATTTCACGCGACTCTCGGAATATTCCTTGAATCATGGGGCTTACATTGGCATAGTCGAAATAACTAACTAGTTACTTTATGCAATAACAAACCCTGGGGAGGACAAGTGAGTAAACAGATTTCCGCCGCCGAGGCAGCTGCGCTTATCGCCGACGAAGCCGTCGTTGCGGTGAATTCGTCCAGTGGATTGTGTTGCCCCGATGCAGTGCTCGCCGCGCTCGGCGAACGCTTTGACAACTCCGGATCACCGCGGAATCTCACGACAATTCATCCTATTGCCGCAGGAGACTTCTTTGGCACCAAAGGCGTCGATCACATCGCCAAGCCGGGATGTCTATCGCGCATTATCGGCGGCTCCTACCCATCCGGACCAACGAAAGCCGACCCGCCTTTGATCTGGCAAATGATTACCGCCAATCAGGTCGAAGCCTATAACGTGCCTTCGGGTATTGTTTTTGACATGCTACGCGAAGGCGCAGGACATCGTCCCGGTGTGTTCACCAAAGTCGGAATGGAAACCTTCGTCGATCCCGATCTGGAAGGCTGCGCCATGAACGACGCGGCACGTGCCAGACCTATTGTTCGGCACGAAAACTTCGGTGGTGAGGATTGGCTGTTTTTTGATGCCTTGAAACCTGACGTAGCGATCATTCGCGCAACAACGGCAGATCAGCGTGGCAACCTAAGCTTTGAAAGCGAAGGCGCTTATCTCGGCGCAATGGAGATGGCCTTGGCGGCACACAATACCGGCGGCATCGTCATTGCACAGGTCAGGCGGGTCGCGCAGAACGGTTCAATCCGGCCGCACGATGTTCGCGTCCCCGGCATTCTTGTGGATCACGTCGTCGAAGCGCCGGAAATGCTTCAAACTACGGCTACCGTCTACGATCCCGCCATTTCAGGCGAGTTGATCCGTCCATTGGACAGTTTCAAAAATATGGATTTCGGGGTTCAGAAAGTGATTGCGCGCCGGGTAGCGCAAGAACTGGAAAGCGGATGGGCTGTGAACATCGGGTTCGGAGTATCTGCAAATGTGCCTCGAATCTTCATCGAAGAGGGTCATCATGGCGCGGTTACATGGGTAATCGAGCAAGGCGCCGTCGGGGGTGTTCCTCTACTGGACTTCAAGTTTGGCTGCGCTGCCAATGCCGAAGCTTTTGTGGCTTCGCCTCACCAATTCGCTTACTTTCAGGCCGGTGGATTTGATTGCTCTTTGTTGTCCTTTCTCGAAATCGGCACCGATGGCTCGGTGAATGTCTCGCGTCTGGCGGCAACTCCACACAGGACGGCAGGTGCGGGTGGCTTTGTAGACATCACGGCGCGCGCGAAGAAAATCATCTTCTCAGGCAACTTCAATGCCGGGGCGAAGATGGCGGTTGAGGATGGTAAATTAGTTATCAATCGCGAAGGAAAGATCGCGAAGATCGTGCCCGAGGTGGATCAAGTATCGTTTTCTGGCATTCGCGCTATCGCCCAGGGACAAGAAGCGACCTATATAACAGAAAGATGTGTGATGCGCCTGACCAAGAACGGCCTAGAAGTCACTGAAATCGCACCGGGAATTGATCTCGAGTGCGATGTACTTTCGCAAGCCGGCGCGCCCCTACAGGTATCCAATAACCTTCGCATCATGGATGCAAGACTGTTTCAGAGCGGCCCCATCGGATTGACACCGTGAGCCCGGACAGCCGAATTCTCCTCAGCATCGACGGCGGAATTGCGCGGCTCGTTCTAAACCGGCCGGACAAACACAACGCGCTCGACGCCGCAATGGTCAATGATCTTGCCGCAAGATGTCGCGAGATCGGGCGATCTGAGGCGCGCGTGGTGATCCTTTCTGGGGCAGGCAAAGCATTCTCCGCAGGCGGCGACATCGATGCTTGGTCAGACAAAACGCCTGAAGAGTTCGGCCGTCACTGGGTGCGCGATGGGCATATCGCATTCGACGCCCTGGCACGCCTCGCACAACCGGTGATCGCCGTACTCAACGGCCATGCACTTGGAGGCGGCCTCGAACTTGCGGCTTGCGCTGACCTGCGCATCGCTGAATCCCACATCAAAATCGGACAACCGGAAACAGGCTTGGGCATTATTCCGGGCTGGTCAGGTACGCAGCGCACCGTGCGACGCTTCGGTTCGCAAGTCGTGCGCCGTATGGCAATTTTAGGCGAAACCTTCACCGCCAATGAGGCGCTTGCACTTGGCCTTGTGGATCACGTGACTGAGACTGGGGCAGCAATGGCCGCAGCAGAGGATGCAGCTGGTCGCGTTCTTGCCCGCGCTCCACGTGCTACCTAATTGACAAAGATGATGATCAATGCAGCCGAGGGCGAGGAACGCGAGCGTATTATCGAGTCGCTTGCCGGCACGATCGCGGCGGGATCAACGGAACTCCAGGAAAGGCTATCTGCGTTTCGCGAGCGACGCCCATCCGATTTTGGAAAGGATGACACATGATACGGCATCTTGTCGGTTTGCGGTTCAAGCCGGAAACGTCGGCGGCCACCAAACAAGCGCTCTATGATGATCTGGCAATGCTAAATCAACGAATAGATGGCATTCTTGATTTTCAGGCACGTCCCAATGTCAGTGTCGAGGACCCCTTGGTGCGCGACTTTCGCGATGTATTCTGGTTCGATTTCCGCGACACCAATGTGCGCGACATTTATCTGAACGACGAAGTACATCAAAGCATCGGAGCAAGGATCGTGGCAGAGCTTGATGGTGGAGCCGATGGTGTTTTCGTTTTTGATTTTGAGGTCTAATTGGCAGCACCTCAGCGATGAACCATCAACCAATTAATGCCCTCTTGAACGATTTCGCCGATTTGATTTGTGGCGCTAACATCGAGTGTCAATGTTCCGCGCCCTGCTCGATGCGATACGCGTTTCCCTATGACTTCGATCCGCGCTGAAATCATGTCCCCGATGAGAATTGGCCTTGAGAACCGCCAATCCCAGCCGAGCGAGGCAATTGCGTCAAACTGAGCGGGCGATTGGTTCTTCAATCCGTCGATCAAAGACAAAACCAAAAGACCATGGGCGACGCGACCAGCAAATCCTTTGGCCCGAGCAGCCTCATCGCTCATGTGAATTTCAAATCTATCTCCAGTCATCTCAGCAAAAGCATCGAGCATATCCGCCGTGATTTCGGTCGTGCCGGTTTG
This sequence comes from Boseongicola sp., assembly GCA_014075275.1. Classification (NCBI taxonomy): domain Bacteria; kingdom Pseudomonadati; phylum Pseudomonadota; class Alphaproteobacteria; order Rhodobacterales; family Paracoccaceae; genus Boseongicola; species Boseongicola sp. Next base: position 3,267,412 of record CP046179.1, on the reverse strand, counting down.
CAACCAGTCGCCAATCAAGATGTCGTCAAACCGGGAGCGGCCTTCCGGGAGCGGCCGACCGCTCAATTAGGGGTCGGCGCGTCTTCGCGCAGCAAGCCCTTGGCTTTTAGGTCAGCCCAGAACTCAGGCGGAATTGGATAACTGAACCAATCCAAGTTCTTCTCTAACTGTTCGACCGTCCGAGTTCCCGCGATAAACGAAGGTACCGCTGGGTGTGCGACAACAAACTGCAACGCGGCAGCCGGCAGCGGCGCGTTGTACTCTGCGCAGACTCTTTCGACCTTGGCGACGCGTTCCATGATGTCGGCAGGTGCCGGAGCATAGTTGTACTTGGCCCCTTCAACCGCGCCAGTCGCGAGAATACCTGAATTGAAACCGCCACCCACAACAACCGCAGCGCCTCTTTCTTCACAAAGCGGCAGAAACTCGTTCAGCGAGTCTTGTTCCAAAAGCGTATAACGCCCTGCAAGCAAAAAGCAGTCGAAGTCACGCTGTTTCAATGCTTCGTGGCAGACTTCCCATTCATTCACGCCGACACCAATCGCCTTTACGACCCCCTCGTCGCGCAACTTCTCAAGTGCCCGCCACGAGCCGTCCATCGCCTGCTTGAAAACTTCGGGTTGTTCGTCGCCGCGTGTGAAGACGTCGATGTCGTGGATGAAGCAAATGTCCATGCGCTCAAGTGCCATCCTTTGAAGGCTATCCTCAAAGGCGCGCATTGTGCCATCGTATGTGTAGTCGAATTCCACCACAAATGGAGCGGCATTATTCCAGGGCGCAAAGTCGATGGTTTCGCGTTTGGCTGGGACAAGACGGCGGCCAACTTTTGACGACAAAACAAGTTCGTCGCGAGGCTTCCATCGCAGGGATTGCCCAGTGCGTAACTCCGACAGGCCATGGCCATACATAGGCGCTGTATCGAAATACCGAACACCACGATCCCAGGACGTCTGGAACATCGCATCCGATGTTGCCTCGTCGATCTCGCGGAAAATATTGCCAACCGGGGCTGTGCCAAAACCAAAGGCTGTAACTTCCAGATCGACGCGACCAAACTTACTCTTTGTTCCAGGCTGCATGGCGCTCTCTTTAAGTAACTAAATGGTTATTAACGCTGAGAGCCGCAAGTTGCAAGAACGATTTCACCTTCATACCCCCTTGACCTTACAGACCGTCAGATCGTAAAGTAACTAGATAGTTACTACTGGAAACCCTATGTATCTGACAGAATTGCACTATCAGGTTCGCGATATGGCGCGAGACTTTGCCAACGGCGTCATTCGCCCGATGGCCGAGGAACTGGACCGCGAAGAACGATTTCCTGCCGAAATTTACGAACAGATGGGTGAACTAGGCCTGTTCGGAATTGGAGTGCCCGAAGCGCTGGGCGGCCCCGGCTTTGACACGATCACTTACGCGCTTGTCATGGAAGAGCTGAGCCGCGGTTATTCTTCGGTCGCGGATCAGTGCGGTCTGGTCGAGTTAATCTCGACACTTCTCGTTCGCCACGGCACCGACGCACAGCGCGACCGCTATCTTGCCGATGTGATGACTTCGAGGATCAAAGTTGCGTATTGCATCACCGAGCCAGAAGCAGGGACGGATGTATCCGGCATCCGAACTGAGGCCATAAGAGACGGCGACGGCTGGATCCTCAATGGCGGCAAAATCTGGATTCACAACGCGCCAGTTGCTGACGTTGGTTTTGTTTTGGCCCGAACTGACAAAGAGGCCGGCAACCGGGGCATGTCGATTTTTATGGTCGATTTGCATTCCGATGGTGTCGAACGAGGACCGAAAGAGCATAAGATGGGACAAAGGGCGAGCCAGGTTGGTGCCCTGACATTCACCGACGTGAAACTACCTGCCGGATCGATGCTGGGCGACGAGAACCGCGGTTTTCACATGATGATGAGTGTGTTGGACAAAGGCCGTGTTGGCATTGCAGCGCTGGCTGTTGGTCTGGGCCAGGCCGGACTTGAAGCCGCTGTGGACTACGCTCAACAGCGCAAACAATTCAAAAAGCCGATCTCTGAATTTCAAGGTGTTCAATGGCTTTTGGCGGATATGGCAAAGGATATCGAAGCTGCGCGGCTTCTTGTACATTCGGCAGCATCCAAGATCGATGCTGGCGTCTCGGCAACTAAGGCCTGCTCGATGGCCAAGTGTTTCGCTGCCGATATGGCAGTCGCGCGGACTGCTGACGCGGTCCAGGTCTTTGGTGGTTCCGGCTACATTCGCGGTTTTGAAGTCGAGCGCCTCTATCGAGACGCTAAGATCACACAAATCTATGAGGGAACCAATCAGATCCAACGTATGATCATCGCACGCGAACTTATCAAAAATGGAGCAACTGCATGACCAGGCAAGTTGCCCTCATCACGGGATCAAGCCGGGGCATTGGGCTGGCAGCAGCATTGGAACTGGCTCGGGAAGACTTCGATATCGCGGTGAACTCGTTTCCGGACAGCCGCGAATTGGACGACGCGGTTGAAGCCGTAGAAGCCGCCGGGGTCAAAGCATACAAGGCGGATTTCGACGTTTCGAAGATCGACGCCCACGAGGAGGCGTTTGCCCTGATCGAAGATGCTCTAGGGCCCATTACCACTTTGGTCAATAATGCCGGCGTTGGAGTGATGTCGCGCGGCGATCCTCTGGAAGTGACAGAGGAAAGCTGGGACCGCTGTCTGAATGTAAATTCAAAGTCGATGTTCTTTCTGACGCAAGCCTGGGCTAAGAGGACGCTGGGCCGCGACCGAAGCCCAGACTCGTTCTACAGCATCGTAAACGTCACTTCTTCGAATGCCGTCGCAGTGGCGGTGCCGCGCGGCGAATACTGCGTGTCAAAGGCGGCGGCGGCGATGGTATCAAAGGTATTCGCAGCGCGATTGGGCTCTGAGAACATCCCTGTCTATGATGTGCAGCCCGGCCTAATCGCGACCGAAATGACCAGATCGGTCATCGAAAACTATCAAAAACGGGCCGAGGACGGATTGTGTCTGCTGCCCCGTGTCGGCCAGCCAGAAGAGCTTGGGCGGGTCATTGCAAGCCTAGCGACCGGAAAACTCCCCTATACGACCGGCCAGGCCATCTCAGTTGACGGCGGAATGCTCGTGCCACGGTTTTGAAAGGACGTAAGATGAAAATCGCGCTGCCAGGCAAAACTGGCCAGTTGTCGGACTATCAATTAAGCGGCACGCCGATCTCGCCTTCTCAATTGGGCGCCGATCCTGCGCGAACAGTGTTTTCCGCAGCGCACGTCGTCGCGGACCCATTCACGCCAAATGATCCAACAGGCACAGCAACGGTTGACTGGGACAAGACAATGGAATTTCGCCGCTACCTTGCGGATCTCGGCATCGGCATCGCCGAAGCAATGGACACCGCTCAGCGCGGCATGGGGCTTGATTGGCCGGGCGCACTTGAACTGATCAAACGAACAAAGGCTGAATTGCCGGATGCGCTTGTGTTCAACGGCTGTGGTACCGATCAACTCGATCCGGCTGACGCGAGGTCCCTCGACGATGTTAAGGCGGCCTACCTGGATCAGCTAGAGGCAATCCAGAAAGTCGACGGACGTATCATTCTCATGGCCAGTCGCGCACTGGCGCGCGTCGCCAACTCGCCTGACGATTACATACGAATCTACGGCGAGGTGCTTTCGTCTAGCGACAACCCGGTCATTCTTCACTGGCTTGGAGACATGTTTGATCCGTCGCTCACAGGATATTGGGGCACAAACGACTTCGAGACCGCGCTAGAGACTTCGTTGGCCATCATAGAAGCAAACGCCGACAAAGTGGACGGCATCAAGATCTCGCTTCTCGACAAAGACAAGGAAATTCTCATGCGCCGCCGGCTCCCTGAAGGCGTCAAAATGTATACCGGTGACGATTTCAATTACCCGGAATGGATAGAAGGCGACCAGCAGGGCTTCAGTCATGCCCTTCTCGGGATATTCGACCCGCTTGCCGTCGCAGTGGGCAAGGCGATTGGCCAACTGGGAGACGGAGACACTGAGGGTTTTCGTAAAACGCTCGATCCGACAGTTCCACTTGCGCGCCTGATATTCCGGGCGCCCACTCAGTATTACAAGACCGGTGTCGTCTTTCTGGCGTGGCTAAACGGGTTTCAGGATCACTTCATCATGCTGAACGGCGCGCAAGCCATGCGGCCCCTGCCCTATTTTGTCGACTGTTTTAAACTGGCCGATCAGAACGGCCTGCTGCGCGACCCCGAATTGGCACTTGAGAGGATGAGCGGAATGCTCAGACAATACGGCGTCTGATGTGGGACTTCGCCAACGATCACTCAGCGCTCGCTCTGAACACCGCAACGCTCGGGCACAACATCGCCGGCCACGGTGCGGGTTGGTCGCCCGAGCAAACAATTGATGCCTGCGCCGAACGCGGGATGGCTGGGATTGTTTTCTGGCGGCGGGAAATCGGAAACCGTGCTTTCGAGATTGGCGAACGCGTTCGTGCCGCTGGCATGGAAGTTGTGGGCCTCTGTCGAACACCGTATCTGACCGGCTCGGAAGCGCCAGCCGACTTTGTAGGCGAAGCGCAGGCCGCCATCGACATGGCGGCAGGTCTTGGCACTTCAACTCTGACCATCGTCACTGGCGGCACCGAGCCCGATACAAAGGGCGTTAAAGAAAGCCAGAAGATCCTGGCCGAACGGGTTGCGCAACTTGCGCCATATGCGGCTGAGCGGGGCGTCAACCTGGCACTGGAACCCCTAAACCCGATGTTTGGCGGCAACCGGACTTGCATCTTCTCGGTGCGTGATGCGTTGAGCGTCTGCCAGATGATCGACGCGCCAAACGTAGGCATTGCCGTAGATGTTTATCATGTTTGGTGGGACACCGATCTGTACAAAAGTTGCGCCGCGGCCGGGGATCGCATTCTTGCCTACCATCTTTGTGATTGGCTGGAGAACACCTCTGATATGCTTTTGGACCGGGGAATGATGGGCGACGGTGTGGCTGACCTGAAAGCGATCAGGGGTGTCGTTGAGGACGCCGGTTATGCGGGGGCCTGCGAAGTGGAAGTTTTTTCGACCAATGATTGGTGGAAACGCGATCCAGGCGAAGTTCTGGACGCAATAGTCGAACGCTTCCGGTCGGTTTGCTGAACGGATTCGGGGCTAAGGTAGCCGTGATATGTCCGTCGTCAGGGTTTTTGGAACCAAGGGCGGCCTAGACTAAGAGAGAGTTTGGCTGATCTGGTTGGTTTGATTATGCGGCGTGCAGGCGGTGATGCAAGCGCCGCGCTTCGAGCGTCTTTCGTTTGATCCTTTCCCGTTGTCTTAGAATGGCTTTGTCACGCCCGAAGTAGACGTCGGCGGGTGTGACGTTGTTCAGGCTCTCGTGGTAGCGCTTGTGATTGTAGTGATCGACGAAGGCTTCGATCTGGGTTTCGAGGTCTCCCGGAAGGAAGTAGTTCTCCAATAGGATGCGGTTCTTCAGGGTTTGATGCCACCTCTCGATCTTGCCCTGTGTCTGGGGATGATATGGTGCGCCCCGAGAATGCTTCATGCCTTTGTCCTGCAGCCATTCAGCCAGATCGCCAGAGACGTAACTGGACCCGTTGTCGCTGAGGAGGCGGGGTTTGTGGATGACGTGAACCTGATCGCACCCTGATGCTTGTAGCGCCAAATCCAGGGTGTCCGTCACGTCCTCTGCCCGCATGTTCGTGCAGAGTTTCCACGAGATGATGTAGCGGCTGTAGTCGTCCAGGATTGTGCTGAGATAGAACCAGCCCCAGCCAAGCACTTTGAGATAGGTGAAGTCGGTTTGCCAAAGCTGGTTGATCGCAGTGGTCTTGTCTTTGAACTCGTTTGCCGCCTTGAGCACGATAAAGGCCGGGCTGGTGATCAGATCGTGGGCCTTCAGGGCCCGATAGACTGAAGATTCCGAGACGAAGTAGCGCTCCCGATCCGTGAACGTCACTGCCAGTTCGCGCGGCGACAGCTCCGTCTCCTGCAGCGCCAGCTTGACGACCTTGCGCCGGACTTCGTCGGGGATGCGGTTCCAGACATGTCTGGGCTTAGGCGCTTGATCCACAAGGCCAGCGTCGCCGCGCTGCCGATACCGATCATACCAACGGTAAAATGTGGTGCGGGGGATGCCCAGCTTTGCCAATGTTCGACGAGCAGACAAATGCGACCCCTCAACAAGCCGGATGATCTCCAACTTCTCAGATGCAGCATACCTCATTCTTGGTCGCCCCCACCGCCGGTCATGCTTTTTTTGAGAAGACGCAGTTCCAGTGTTTGCTCGGCAACGACCTCCTTCAGGTCTCGGGCTTCGCGGCGCAGGTCCTTGACTTCGTCGGTCGTAGCCGCACGCGCCGTATCTCCAGCAAGCCGCCGTTTGCCAGCTTCCATGAAGTCCTTGGACCATTTGTAGTAGATACCTTGAGATATTCCCTCACGACGGCACAACTCAGCAATGCTGTCTTCGCCACGCAAGCCATCCAGCACGATCCGGATCTTCTCTTCTGACGAATACTGTTTGCGCGTCGCGCGCTTGATCTCTTTGACGATCTGCTCGCCGGGGCTCCTGCGAGTTCCAGTTGTCTGTCTCATGTCCCACTCCTCAGTGGTTACGATGAGCCAACAAAACTCTCTTATCAAATTAACCTAATTGGACCCATAGGCGCTGACTTCAGACATGTTTGGGATAAATGGTGCCCAGGAGAGGACTCGAACCTCCACATCCTTGCGAATACTAGCACCTGAAGCTAGCGCGTCTACCAATTCCGCCACCTGGGCAGGTGTCGTGAAACTGCTATTATCCTCATGCTTTGGATCTGTCAACGGGCAAGGCGCGTAGTTACGAATGCTGACCAAAAATTCCGGGAAAATCCGGAATATGGCGACCAGGTACCGACCTGTTCTCTCTTGCTCTTAACTTCCCAGCATACTTGAAAGTAACTCTGCACAGAAGTTTAGCCCTATGAGATTGTTCAGGAAAATCACCTCCAAGATCTCGTTCAACGTCTCCCCAAACATATTACAGAATTTCATAAGCCAAACAACGCCTCCAAGGGCATGCAGCTTGGCTCGAAAAGAACTAGCAGGCTCAATCAGGAGGTTCGGAACGGGCATAACGAACGTCTGGATACTCGCAAACGTGCATCTCACGGCGACTCGATTTGAGATTCCAAACCCCGAATCGAGCTATTGCCCTTGCAATTGCCCGGCCGTCATACCTCGGTGCTGGTCGCATAACCCAGCATTGGGTGCCTTGGGGACTTGGTCCCCTCTTGGTTCTCTGGCATCAGAAAGAAAGGGCCCACCAAACGGCGGGCCCTTTCGCTAAGTCTCACTCAAGCCGTCAATCCAGCTTCGGCAGCAAACTATCCACCGAGGCCTTCGCATCGCCATAGAACATTCGCGTGTTATCCTTGAAGAACAGCGGGTTCTCGATGCCCGAATACCCGGTGCCCTGCCCGCGCTTGGATACGAACACCTGCTTGGCTTTCCAGACTTCCAATACCGGCATCCCGGCAATCGGAGAGTTCGGATCATCCTGTGCCGCCGGGTTCACGATGTCGTTTGAGCCGATCACAATCGCCACGTCTGTCGATGGGAAATCATCGTTGATCTCGTCCATTTCCAGCACGATATCGTAAGGCACCCGTGCCTCGGCCAGAAGCACGTTCATGTGTCCCGGCAGACGTCCGGCCACCGGATGGATTGCGAAGCGCACGTTTTTGCCAGCCTCGCGCAACTTCCGTGTCAGCTCGCTGACCGACTGCTGCGCCTGCGCCACCGCCATGCCGTAGCCTGGAATAATCACAACGCTATCCGCATCCTGCAACGCAGCCGCCACACCATCGGCATCAATGGCGATCTGCTCGCCCTCGATATCCTGCGCAGGGCCGGTTGTGGCCCCAAAGCCGCCAAGGATCACGCTGACAAACTGCCGGTTCATCGCCTTGCACATGATGTAACTTAGGATCGCACCGGACGAGCCGACCAGCGCGCCAACAACAATCAACAGGTCGTTGCCAAGGCTGAAACCAATCGCCGCCGCCGCCCAGCCGGAATAGCTGTTCAGCATCGACACAACGACAGGCATGTCCGCGCCGCCGATGCCCATGATCAGGTGATAGCCGATGAACAGGGCCGCCAGCGTCATCAGGAACAGCGGGAAGAATCCGCCGGTGTTGAAATACCAGATCAGGCAAAGGATCGAGATTGCAGCGGCCGAAGCGTTCAACAGATGCCCGCCCGGCAATTTCGTCGCGACCGTGGTGACTTTGCCCGCAAGTTTGCCAAAGGCAACAACCGAACCGGTGAAGGTGATCGCCCCGATAAAGACGCCGAGGAACAGTTCAACCCGAAGGATGTTGATCTCGACAACCGTTTTCTTGGCGATCAGCGCCCCGAATGTGCCCAGTTCGCTGAGATTTGCGCCCGACATCATCGCCGCCGCGACATTGCCGATCTCGAAATGTGCGTTGAAGCCGACGAAGACCGCCGCCAGACCAACCAGCGAATGCATGGCTGCCACAAGTTGCGGCATTTCAGTCATCTGGACGCGCTGCGCCACGTAGTAGCCGATGATCCCGCCGGCACTGATCAGGATGACCGACAGCAACCAAAGGCCCGAACCGGGGCCGATCAGCGTCGCCCAAACCGCCAGCGCCATGCCCGCGATGCCATACCAGACCGCGCGTTTCGCGCTTTCCTGATTGGACAATCCGCCCAGCGATAGGATGAAAAGAACAGCCGCGATGACGTAAGCGGCAGTGGTAAATCCGAATTCCATTGTCTCTGCCCCGCTTACGATTTCTGGAACATGGCGAGCATGCGCCGTGTCACTAGGAAGCCGCCGAATATGTTAATCCCGGCCATGAAGACCGACAGCGCCGCCAGCAGGATCACCAGGAACGACCCCGATCCGATCTGCATCAGCGCGCCAACGATGATGATCGACGAGATGGCGTTTGTGACCGCCATCAACGGCGTGTGCAGTGCGTGGCTGACATTCCAGATCACCTGGAAGCCGACAAAGACTGACAGCACGAAGACGATAAAGTGCTGCATGAAACTGGCCGGGGCATAAGCACCCACCGCCAGCAACAGTCCACCACCAACAACCAGCAGACCAACTTGCTGTCGGGTCGTCTGTTTGAACGCGGCAGCCTCGGCTGCGCGCTTTTCTTCAAGCGTCAGCTCTTTCGGTTTGTCTTTCTTCGGCTGCGCCGCAATCGCTTTGATCTTGGGCGGTGGCGGCGGATAGGTGATCTCGCCGCCGTGGGTCACGGTTGCGCCGCGGATCACATCGTCTTCCATATTGTGGACGACAACGCCGTCTTTCTCCGGCGTCAGATCGGCCATCATATGGCGGATGTTGTTGGCATAAAGCAGCGAAGACTGGGTCGCCATCCGACTTGGGAAATCGGTGTAACCGACGATGGTAACCCCGTTGTCTGTCACAATTTTCTCGTCCGGAACAGTGAGTTCGCAGTTGCCGCCACGCTCAGCTGCCAGGTCAACAATGACCGAGCCGGGCTTCATCGCCTCGACCATGTCTTTGGTCCAAAGAACCGGCGCGTCACGGTTCGGGATCAGGGCCGTGGTGATGACGATATCAACGTCCGGAGCCAACTCGCGAAACTTCGCAAGCTGCTTTTCGCGGAACTCCGGGGAAGACGGGGCCGCATAACCACCGGTCGCAGCGCCGTCCTGCGCAGCTTCTTCGAAATCAAGATAAACGAACTCGGCACCCATAGATTCGATCTGTTCAGCCACTTCGGGGCGCACATCAAAGGCAAGCGTGATCGCACCCAGCGACGTTGCCGTGCCGATGGCGGCCAGACCGGCAACGCCAGCCCCGACGATCAGCACCTTGGCCGGGGGCACCTTGCCCGCAGCAGTCACCTGACCAGTGAAAAAGCGACCGAAATTATTACCCGCCTCGATCACCGCGCGATACCCAGCGATGTTTGCCATTGAAGACAGCGCATCCATCTTCTGGGCGCGACTGATGCGCGGCACCATGTCCATGGCAATGACGCTGGCACCCTGCCCTTTGGCGGTTTCCATCAAGGCTTCGTTGGCGACGGGATAGAAGAACGAGATCAGAGTCTGACCATCAGACAGCTTCTTTGCCTCTGTGTCAGATGGCGGACGCACCTTGGCAACAATATCCGCCGTGTCCCAAACAGCTGCACCCGTGACAACCTCGGCACCTGCGTCTTTGTAAGCCTTGTCAGAGAAACCGGCAGCTTCGCCTGCGCCCTTCTGCACGATACACTCGTGCCCAAGCTTCATCAGGTCTTTCACGCTTGCAGGCGTCATTGCGACACGCGCTTCACCGGTTGCCGTTTCCTTCGGTGCTCCGATCTTCATGGGCTGTTCCCCTTCGAATTGGTCCCTTTACCCAACGGAAATTGGGCGGATTGAACGCTCCTTAAAGCGGCGAAAGGGATTTCTCAATGCGACTCTCGCGCATAACGGCCATGCGCGGCTCTGTGACGCCTTAATTATTTGGATTTTTCTCGCTCTAGACCGACAACCAGGTATCGTAGTCGCTGACCAAAAGGTGAGTTGGGTCCACATCTTCGTCTATGGCCGCAAAGCGGCCAATAGGTTCACGGAAGACATTGTCGGTCAGATCGTCGTTCACAGTCGAAACCTCGCCGATCAACACATCGCCCCCCTCGCCCCAGAACGCATGCCAGTCGCCGGGCATCAGCGTTACGCTTTCGCCGGGGGCGAATTTCAACTTCTCGCCGGGGCCAAAGCGGCGCTCAATACCGTCGCAAATGACGGTTCCGCCTTTGTCTTCAGCGAAGTTGCCGTCGTCGTCCGAACCAAAAAGTTCGATCACCATGGTCGCGCCGCCGCGATTAATGATGTCTTCGGATTTGATGACATGGGTGTGCATCGGGCTGATCTGATCCTGACGGCTGATCAACAGCTTCTCGGCGTAAACCATGCCACCACCGCGTTCGAGGTCGGCCAGACTGCCGTTGCGCAGCGTGAAGAGGAACAGACCCAGATTGTCGAAATCCCCCTGACCATAGTCGGTGATGTCCCAACCCATGCGGGCCTCGACAATACGTCGGGCATCGGTGCGGGCGCGAAATTCATCCGGCGACCAATAGGCAAAGGGTGGCAGGGTAAAGCCGTGATGGCGGATCATATCATCCGCAGCGGCCATGATATCGTTGATGCGAGAGCGTTTCATAGGTCCGGATTTACGCCGATCCGAGAGACAGGAAAAGGGAAAATGACGCATTTTCCCAAGTTGAATTCCGACACGGAATTCATCTCCCAGCCGGAAATCGCGTCGATTTCCATTCAGATGTCCGCGTCGGACATCCCTCATTTCAAGCGCCGGATCGCCTCGCGATTGCAGAACACGACAAACTGCCCGGCATTTTCGAACACTGGAAATCCGCGCCGCTTCACTTCCCGCAAAAAGACGTCTCGCCCGACCAAGCGCTCAACATCCCGAACTTTGCGCCGCACGACCGCACCCTGACGCGCAGCCTTGCTGCCAAAGAAATCCGTAAAAAACAGATCGGCGTCTATGGGATAGCAGGTCACCTTCATGCGCACACATAGACGCACACATGGTTAGCGTTCGGTTAAGCGCTGCGCAGCTTTTCGGGCCGTTCACCCGCCTGCCAGGCGCGGCACGCATCTCCGAAAGCTTCAAACAGCCGTCGCGACACCGGATCATCTGCTGCGCAGTATTCCGGGTGCCACTGCACGCCCAGCGTAAACCCGGGGGCTGCATCGACGTAAATCGCCTCTGGTGTGCCATCAGGTGCCCAGCCATCAATCACGATGCGATCGCCTTTTTCCTTGATGCCCTGTCCATGCAGCGAATTGGTGCGCACAACGGCTGCACCCATTACCTCGTGAAAAACACCGCCTTCGGAAAAGGATACATCGTGGCGCAGGGCGAATTTTTCCGCCATCGTTCCCTCAGGCGGCATCCGATGGTTCATGCGCCCCGGCAGGTCCCAGATCTCGGGGTAAAGCGACCCGCCCATTGCGACGTTCAGTTCCTGAAACCCACGGCAAATCGACAGGATAGGGTGACCCGAGGCGACGCAATGGCGAACCAGCGGCAACGTCAGCGTGTCGCGGTCACGGTCAAACATGCCATAAGCCTCAGTCGGCGTTTCGTCGTATTCTTCGGGGTGAACATTGGGGCGCGCGCCGGTCAGGACAAAACCGTCACAGGCCGCAATCAGATCGTTCAGGTCGCTGAGCGCCGGAGATGCGGGCACAATCAATGGCAAAGCCTCGGACACATCGCGCACGGCCTGCGAGTTCATGCGCCCCGATGCATGAACCGGATAGTCGCCCTCCAGGTCATAGGCGTTTCCAATAATCCCAACGACAGGTCGTACCATAGTCAAATTCAATCCCGACAATTTTGTCCGGCATACTGCACACGGACGCGTTAATTAACCGCCTCAAGCGCACAGTCGTCACTCAGTTTTCACACATTGGTTGAAATTTGCGCAGATCCGAGGCGCGCAAGTCGCGCATTCAGATCCTTGAGGGCTGTGCTTAAGTTGCTGCTTTCAGCTCCTGACGACGCCGGTGCAGAACAGGCTCGGTATAGCCCGATGGCTGAGCGCGCCCCTCAAAAACCAGATCACAGGCGGCCTGAAAGGCAATTGTGTCGAACGTCGGTGCCATATTGCGATACAACGGATCGCCCGCATTCTGCCCATCCACAACGGCCGCCATCTTTTTCATCGCCGTCATCACCTGATCTCTGGTCACTACCCCATGGTGCAACCAGTTCGCCAAAGCCTGGGAAGAAATCCGGCAAGTCGCGCGATCTTCCATCAACCCGACATCGTGGATATCGGGCACTTTCGAACACCCCACACCCTGATCAATCCAGCGCACCACATATCCAAGGATGCCTTGTGCATTGTTTTCGATCTCTTCGAGAATATCCGCGTCGCTCCAGTCCGGTTTGCCCGCCAATGGCACTGTCAGCAAGTCCTTCAAGCTGCCCCGCGCACCGCCACGGGCAAGCTCTGCCTGGCGGGCCATGACATCGACCTTGTGGTAATGGGTTGCATGCAACGTGGCCGCCGTCGGCGACGGCACCCAGGCGCAATTGGCCCCCGATTGCGGGTGCCCGATTTTTTGCTCCAGCATGTCGGCCATCATGTCCGGCGCGGCCCACATCCCCTTGCCGATTTGCGCGCGGCCCGACAATCTGCAAGCCAGTCCGATATCGACGTTGCGATCTTCATATGCCGATATCCAGGCGGTATTCTTCATATTGCCCTTCCGGATCATTGGCCCGGCTTCCATTGACGTATGAATCTCGTCACCCGTTCGATCCAGGAATCCGGTATTGATGAACGCCACCCGTGATTTCGCCGCCCGAATGCATTCCTTCAGATTGACCGAGGTGCGACGTTCTTCGTCCATGATCCCCAGCTTGACGGTATTGCGCGCCAACCCCAACGCCATCTCGACCCGGGCGAAGATCTCTTCAGCAAAGGCAACCTCGTCAGGCCCGTGCATCTTCGGCTTTACAACATAGACTGATCCGCTCAGCGAATTGCGGGTGCCGCCCGACTTCATCAGATCGTGCAAAGCGATCGTCGTCGTCACCATGGCATCCATCAACCCCTCGGGAATTTCACTGCCATCACGCATCAAAATCGCCGGGTTGGTCATCAGATGGCCGACATTGCGCACCAACATCAAAGCGCGCCCTTTCTGCGCAAAAAAGGTACCATCCAAAGCGGTGTATGTCGCGTCACCCTTCAAGCGGCGCGTATAAGTCTTACCCCGTTTCGTAATATCCTCGCTCAGATCGCCCCGCATCAGACCCAGCCAGTTTGAATAGGCAAGAACCTTGTCCTCGGCATCAACGCAAGCCACCGAATCTTCGCAATCCATTATCACGCTCATGGCGCTTTCAAGACGGATATCGGCTATGTTGGCAGGGTCGTCCTTACCAATCAGATGTTCAGCATCCACTGTTACCTCGATCGCCAAGCCGTTCTTTTTGAACAGGTAAGACTTGGCGGAACCGCGCGCCGACCAACCAAAGAACTGCGCCGGATTGGCAAGCTCCACTGTCAGAGCATCTTCATGAGTTCCCAGCGACGTTACATTTGCCCAGCTTCCATTGGCCAACGGCACTGCTTGATCCAGATGTCCCTTGGCCCATGCGATCACCCGCCCACCACGGGCCGGATCATAATCACGTCCAGTCGGCAAGTCGCCGATGGCGTCGGTGCCATAAAGCGCGTCATAAAGTGATCCCCAACGGGCATTCGCAGCATTCAGCGCATAGCGCGCATTGGTAATTGGAACCACCAATTGCGGCCCGGGGATCATTGCAATCTCAGGGTCAGTGCCTACAGTTTCCAGTGCGAAATCCTCGCCCTCGTCCACCAGGTAGCCAATCTCGCGCAGAAACGCTTCATAGCGTTCAGAATCGGTGATCTGACCCGGATTGTCGCCATGCCAGGCATCAATCTTTTCCTGCATCTCTTCGCGAACAGCAAAAAGAGTCGCGTTCTTTGGCGCCAGATCATGAGCGATTTCGCTGAAACTTTCCCAGAACTCCTCGGGCGAGATGTCGGTTCCGGGCAGCGCCTGATTATCGATGAAATCTGCCATGATCGGGTCAACGGACAATCCCGATTTGTGAAAGCGTTCAGTCATTTATGGTTCCTTCAAGTCTTCAGACGCTGGCCGATTTCATATTTTGAACCTTGCATATCTTCAAGCAGATTGGTTCGCTGACCTATCCAATTCATGATTTTGCGCTGAACACTGCATTAAAATGGACTTGCCACCGGGGCAGGCAAGCGCCTAGTCAGGCCGCTATGGCCGAAGTCTTTCACCATAAACGCGGCTCGCGCGAACCTGTGGACATCACCATGACAGCTTTGTCAGTGCTGGCCCTGATCCTGCTGATATTCTTCATGAATTTGCATCCCATCGTAGCTGCCGTCTTTGCTGTGCTGATATCCCCGGCGGTCTGGGGCGTCATCGCCAACACGCAGGCGGAGATGACAATCGACGAAACCCAAATCTCGTGGAAAATCGGGCAACGGGGTGCCTCGGTCACCATTGACGACATCGATATGGTCAAGGCACGCACAGGTCTGGATCTTTCGCAGCGTGTGACCATCTTCCGGCACTCTGGCCCGCGATTGTATGTGCCCGCGGCCTGCATCCCATCCGGACGGATCTTTGACGAAGAGTTGCAGACACGGGGCGTCAAGGT
This sequence comes from Boseongicola sp., assembly GCA_014075275.1. Lineage (NCBI taxonomy): Bacteria > Pseudomonadati > Pseudomonadota > Alphaproteobacteria > Rhodobacterales > Paracoccaceae > Boseongicola > Boseongicola sp. The sequence continues at coordinate 3,252,159 of CP046179.1, read as the reverse complement.
GCAGCGCCTATTCTGAAACGACCAACCGGTTCCGCTCACATTAACCAACCGCAGAAATCCCCCAACTTCACTGAAGTCTGACGCGGAATTCTTGCATAGCTGTCATCAATCTGCTGCGAATTTGATGAACATGACTGGCATGAGAAACGGCATTGAACCGTTGCGACGCGCGACGCTGGCATCGGGCAGCAGCTATGCGCCAACCGTGTCATTGGTGCAAAACACGCGATTTCCACGTTGGATTCGTTCAAATTCAGCGGTTTTTTAGGCTGATCGCCACAAATTTGCCGGAAATCGTGACCAGATTGTCTCTGTTCTGGCGGAGACCTGCACAATGCCCCCCGATCTGTCGCTATTTTTGACAGCGCTTCCTCCGGTTTTGACCGGACCGGTTGGCGTCGCCTTTTCACTGACGCTTCTGGGTGCCATTACCATGGGCAGTCTCAACCATGGGCAGTCTCAGGCGATATCGAACTGATCGACACGCGCCCAGCGCTGATGAACCAAAACAACGTATCCCGCGTGAACTCATGATCCCGGTTGTTCAGGCTGATCCCGATCTGATCGAACGCGCAGGCGTCATCAACCGTATCACCCATCTGGCGGTTCAGGGCGAATGGGATGTCTTGTCAAAAACAATCGCCGATTGGGAAGAAAGATTAGAGTCCACGCCGGGCGGCGCCCGTCACCACGAAATAGCCGTTGATGCCTGTTTGGCTGGGCTGCGGTCGCTGCTTGATGAAACCGACCGGACGTCAATTGCATCTTTGGATCGTGCAGAGCGCGAAGTTGCCCGCTTTGTCGAGCGTCACTGTGCCGCCCCGCAGGATCACATTCTGGCGGTGCTGGCTGCACGTGCGCACATCATGGTTGCGGCAAGCTGTCCCGCTGATTTCTGGCCCGACGCAGACCGCGCCGACGCATGGCGCCGGATGGCGCATCATTATCTAAAAGCCGAAGCTATTCTGAACCACTTTGACGCGGTGGCCTTCATGTCTCCCTTGGTGGCAGGGGCCTGTTACGAGCTTGCTTTGGGCATGCCCGATGGCGGCACCCGTTTGCGACCTGCCTTTGAAGACTGGATTGACCTAGATCCTTCAAATCCAGAAATTTATGCAACCCATATGCCGCAACTGGCACACTTTTGTCGCGATAATCCGGATGTCCTATTGGGCGAAGCTCTGCGCGCCGAAGAACGCACCGACGAAGCCCTCGGTCAGGCTGGCTATGCGCTTTGCCTCATTCCGGTTCTCGACCTCGCGCCCGAGATGCGAGAGCACATCGACACCGCTCGGTTCGGCGGCGCGTTGATGGATATGGCACGCATGTCCGGCACACAGTCGGAAGTAAACTGGGCCGCCGCCATACTGGACCACGAATCCCAGTTCGGAAGCGAGGAACGTCGCGCCACAATTCAGTCGGCCTTCGATGCCCTTGTGCGGCGCAACCTAACGGTCATCTACCCTCGTATCTGGAACGATGAGCTGCAAAATATCCGCGCCCGGCTTGCCGAGACATTCCAGCGCGCAGGGACGCCCAAGGTGACAGTAGGTCAATATTATCCGGCGCAAATGGCGTCCAAAGCCGCCTGACAACCGTTCAGGGCCGCGCCCTTGGGCGCACCTCGGCCAGTGCGCGGCAGTACGACTGCTTTTTCGTATAACGCTGCATGTCGCGCCGCATCCAACTGTTGCGGATCGGACCCCAGTCGGCCGCTACCCCTTTCCAGCGGTTTTCTTCCAACGAAATTGCCGTATCGCGCGGCACGGTGATCGCCATGATCCGCACGGCGCAATTCAGATTGGCCGCCGGACTTTTCAGCCCTTCGCCGGTTTGAACCCTGCATTTGCGAAATTCGGCCGTCTGCGGATAAATCTGCAAAAGCCCGAACCAACGCCCATCGCCGCCGACCGCATTCGGGTTCCAGGTGCTCTCATACCGCGCCAGTGTCGACAAAAGCGCCGCCCAGAACGCCGCGCGGTCTTGCTTGTTGGCCGATGGATAGGCCGGGCACCACTCGGCAACGTCGCGTGGAACCACATCCAATAGCGCCTGTCCGTGGGTTTCAACCGCAGACACGGCCACACGCGTCCAAAGCATGCCGCCTGTTCGATGTTCCCAACGCGCGCGGGGCACATCATTGTCGCGTGGCGATGGGCCGATGGACAAAGTTTCCGGCGCGGCGCTGGTTGGTCCTTCAACAACCGCTTCCTGAGCTATCGCGGACGTGACGATCCCCCAGATCGCCATTGAAAACACAACAGCTTTCATTTCTGGCAAAACGGCAAAGCGCTGGTGTAGCTTTGCATGTCCAGACGCTTGCGCTCTTGATGAAATGGTCCCCAATCCGCTGCAATTCCCTTGAAACCGCGCGAGATAACTTGGTCGCGCGGCACTGTCACCGCCATGATCCTGATCGCACAGGACAAATTTAACGAGCCGTCCTTAAGACTGTCTTCGTCCCCCGCGCGGCACCCATAACCACGTGCGGTCGCCGGTAGAATTTGCAACAACCCATGCCATTTGCCGTCGCCGCCCGACACCGTCGGCCGCCAGGTGCTTTCGTGATAGGACAGCGATGCCAGCAAGTTCAGCCAGAACGCCTTGCGCACTTCTTCGCCGCCGTCGCCGTAAGCCGGGCAATAGTCCCCGATATCCTCTGGCACCAAAGCAATCAGCGGCGCACCGTGAGTCTCCAGCGCTCTTAAAGACGCCCGCGTCCAGCGCTCGGACAAAGGCTCTTCATCCCATCTGACAGGCGCCCTTTCGGCAATGAAATCGGGCTCTGAATCCGGCCAAAAGGTGAAGGCCAAAGCCCCGACACCTATGGCCGCTCCCATTCCAAAAAGCGCGATACGGCGCATGCATGTCTCCGTCCGTCGCTCCCACCCGGACCGCGATTGAAACATTTATTGCTGATTCCGCCAAGAGTTTTGAGATGAGGCGTGGGAATAGGCGTCGAAATGGGGGTGTAGCGTTGCTGATAAGACCTTTGCATCGATCGGATGCCAAGTTTGAGCCCTGAGCGGATCTGAAATGCACCATGGTCCGCAACACGAACAAAACTCGACCGTTTCAAATCTTTAAAGACCTTCCGCTCAATTCGGTTTCATTTGGCCACAACACATTCTAGACTTCATATTACAAATCGATTGGGGTGAAGCGATGACAACTCACACAGGCTATTTGTTGATTGCAGATATCTCTGGTTATACACAATTTCTTACATCTTCTGAAATGGATCACGCCAATCCGATTCTGCAGTCGTTGTTGGAGTCGCTGGTCGAACAGGTTGGCGACCCATTGCACTTCTGGAAGATGGAAGGCGATGCAATTCTGGCCTATTCGACAAGGCAGCAGTTTCCGTCCGGCGAGACGTTCCTTGCCATCTGTGAGAACCTGTACAACGGCTTTGCCAATCGGCGGCTGGACATCATTTCGAATACGACCTGCACCTGTACTGCTTGCTCGAACGTCGACACGCTAGATTTAAAAATCATCGCCCATTACGGACAGTTCGCTGAGATGAAGGTTGGGCCGGTGAACGACATCTCCGGCGCCGATGTCATTCTGGTTCACCGGATGACCAAGACAGATGTAACCAAAATCACCGGCGTACGCAGCTACGCACTCTTTAGCGACGCCGCCGCCAAAGCGATGGACATCGAAGAGGCTTTGCAGCCTTTTTCGCAAGAATTCGAACACTTCGGCGAAGTCCCGATGCAAGTATTTGATCTTGCAAAGGCCTGGGAGACATTCCGTTCAGAACGCGAGCGCTTCTTTCTTGAGGAAGAGGATGGTGTCTGGACCTATCGCCGTCATTTCAATGCACCCACCGGTGTCGTCTGGGAACTGTTGGTCGACCCGACCCTCAAAGAAAGCTGGATGGATGGCATAAAATCGGTTTCGGCTGACAACAAAGTCGGACGCGTTGGAAACGGTTCAAGGTATCATTGTGCCCACGAGCTTGCAGATTTTATCTATCAAATTACCGATTGGGAGCCCTTCATCTATTTCTCGACCCGGATTAAAGATCCGGCTCGCCCGGGAATAGATTTGCCCGAGACTTATCATCTGACGCAGACCGACACCGGCACCGAATTGCGCTACACCATGGGCATGGCGCATGACGCCGACGGAAATAGGTCCAAGATATCAGAAGAAGAAGCGTCCGGATTCCTGGCTGGGTTCTGGAAGGACTCGTTTGACAAGATGGAGGCGAAGATAGAGGCCGCGAAATAGCATGTTAACCAGAACATTGGGCGTTTCTGGCATTTGGCCCAAGGTCTGTGTCGCTGTTACTGGCGACTTTCGCAGTGTCCCTCAAAAGCATACCGACGCCTAAAGGCAATTATGCAATCGCCGACCGGCCGAATTGAGTTTCGGGGGCGGGTAAACCCGCCCCGCCAAGTTTATGCGTCGAAGTTCCAGATGTCGCGTTGGACTTTCCAGCCATCGTCGCCATTGCGGAAATACAAAATGTATTTCCCAGACAGCCCCTGTCCTCCCATAGAGGCGGCGAGCGTTCCCATTGTAACGGCAGAATCTCCGTTGACCTCGGCGGCAGTCGGGCTAGCCACGACATCGCTCAGGCCACCATCTATTGCTGCCTGCCAATAGCTGCGGATGGCATCATGGCCCGACATCGTCGGCGCACCGGGCGGCATGATCGCTCCGTCTTCGGCATAGGGCGCGGTGGCCTTGTCCGCGTCTTTCGCGTTGATCCCCTCGATAATGGCCGCGTCGAGCGCTTTAACGGTATCAATATCAGACATGTTTTCCCCCGAATTAATGTTGTTGGTAACTGTGCGTATCACAGAACCAGAAGCAAGTGATCTTGTATTTTACGATTTTATTCCGTGCCTTCTGAGAGAGCAGCGAAGCAAAAAACGCTTTAATCCGGATTACCGCAATGTCAGCTTTGTCCGCAGAGCAGACATTGGAAGCCTATCGATTGGCGCACTTGCAGCGAACGGCAGCAATGTCCCAACTTCCGCCGGTCAAACACCCACCTTCAGCAACCCCCTCTGCCCATCGTCGCAAATACTCAACTCCCACCAGCACCAAATCACTCCACCTCCGCTGCCGCCGTCATCCACCCCAAAACCTTCGCAATCGCACCCCCATCACGCACCGGCCGTTGCGCCAGCAGATAGAAATCCCCCGGCCCCTCCAGGGCCTCTTCTGTCACCTGCACCAATCTTCCCTCATCGATATCCCGGCGCGCCAGGAACTGCGGAACCAGCGCAACGCCCTGCCCGGCAAGTGCAGCGTCCATCGCCAGTGACGTCTGGCTAAATCGCGGTCCCGCCCGTCGCGCCGGCGCTTCGTGGCGCAAAACGCTTCGATAAAACGCTGGCCACAGGTCATGCACATCATGCACCAACGGCACTTTTTCCAAAGCACCGACCAGCCCACCGCCACCCAATCCGTCCAGCAATCCCGGCGCAGCCACCGCGACGATCCGGTTTCGAAACAGAAGATGCGCTTCAAGACTTGCCCCGAACGGCGGCTGCCCCTGCCGCACGGCCAAATCAATGCCATCGGCGCGAAAGCTCATCACCCCTTCCGTGGCCATCACTCGCAGATCAATCTCGGGGGCCTTGTTCGACAGCTCAGGCAAATGCGGCAACAGCCACTTTGCCGCAAACGTCGGAGTGACACTGATGGTCACGGCTTCACTACCCGGCTTCAATGCCGCCGTGGCCGCACTCAATCCCTGGAACGCATCCGCAACTGCCGCATGATACCCGCGCCCTTCCCCGGTAAACGACAACCCACGCGCGTGCCGATCAAACAACCGCAGGCCCAGAACCGCTTCCAGCCCTCGCACCTGCTGCGCCACAGCGCCTTGCGTGACACCCAGTTCTTCGGCCGCTGCCCGAAAATTCAGATGCCGACCTGCGGCCTCAAAAGCCCGCAACCCGTTCAGCGGTGGCAGCTGCAACATATCAGCCAATAGATTTCCTATTATCTTAAAGCAGAACTTCTCTCTCGTTCACGACCATATACCCATCTATTTATGGGTCAAATAGAACTTCACAGACATGAGATACGAAAATGACAGTAGAAAATATTCATGGAACGCCCATGCAAACCACCAGTCGCGACGACAGAACCGCATTCATCATCAAATGGGCCGCATCAATCATCCAAATTCTTGGCTATGCTGCCACTGGGTTTGGGTTAACACCTTGGAATATATACTTTTCCCTAGTCGGTGTCGTGGGCTGGTTCATCGTCGGCTACATGTGGAAAGACCGCGCCCTGATGTTGATCCACCTCGTCGCGTTCGGGGCCATGATCGCCGGAATGGCCAGCGCCTGATCCGCCGCCGCTAAATTGATTAACAGACCCCCACCGCGCGGTCTGTTAACCAAACCATCCAGCCACCGCGCGCTGCATTAACACCGACGTGATACCGACGTAATACCGACAGCCGGATTCCCATATAAATAAGGGCATTAACCAATTTGAGGGCCGCGCAGCCACAAAGACACCGCGCGCGCCATTAACCTTACCGCGCCAACAACGGCCCCAACCGGTGACCGGCCAGCAAATGCAGATGGAAATGCGGCACGTCCTGCAAGCCATGCTCGCCCGCGTTCGAAATTACGCGATACCCATCGCCCTCAGCACCCAACCCTTCAGCCGAAATAACCCCGGCGAACACACGCCAGAAATCCGCAATTTCTTCGGCCTTTGCATTCGCGGCAAAGTCATCAGCCGTCACATATTTTCCCTTGGGTATCAGCAAGATATGCACTGGCGCCTGCGGGTTGATGTCGCGAAAAGCAAGCGTGAGCTCGGTTTCGGCAACGGTGTTGTTTGGGATGTCCCCGCGCAGGATCATCGCGAAAATATTGGCGTCATCATAGGCGTAAGCCATGGCAGTCCTCAGTCTATAAACAGGTAATCGGTGCGGGCAATCTCCAGCGCTTTCTCACGCTCAATGCCCAGGAATTTCGCCAAAGGACCAGCATTTTCCTCGGCACTGACTTTTTCACGAATGCGATAGAAACTTGGAAAATTCTCATCCCGAATTTTCTCGCTCTCATGAAAGACATCATTGCGGATCGTCGGCAACAAAGTCCGAAACGCATCGTCCGGAGTCGCCTCGCCAGCAAGCCCCACGCGCTTGGAATGACCCACCAGATAATCGTCTGAATACTGGCACTCGATCTCCAGCAAACGAGTCTCGCTGCGGTCGTTGTAAAAATCCCGGAAAAGCTCAAGATTTGAAGGATCTAAGCAGATCATCAACCGGTCGGTTTCATAGTAATCGAACAGCATCCGCATCAACGCGCGGCGGTGCCGGGTGCGCTTTTCCAAGGTCGCCTGAATACCGCCAAGGTCCGGCAAAGGCGTCGCTTCTTCGTCGAACAGATACTCAATCGAAGGCAGGTTCGACACCGTCCCAACCCGGTCCAGAAGACGCTTGGCCACGTGCCATTTCTTGCACGTCACGATCATCAGTTCGCGCTCGCGCCCGATGGTCGCATCCTTCTCCCAGAACCGCGGAGCAAACCGCTCGCCAATACGACCGCGCCCCGTCAAAAAATCGTACAGCCGCCGCCCCTCGTGCGACACTTTGAAGTCACGACCGGTCTCCGCATAAAGCGCCCCAAGTCGCTTTTTTAAGTCCTGCGCTTCGGGACTGATTTTTCGTGCAAACAGAAAGTCTTGCGCCAGCAGCAAATCGAAATGGTCGTTATAAAACGTCACTGGCATTCCGTAATCTGTAAACATTAGAAAAGTCGGAGTTCGCCGTTTGATTTCGGTTTCCGGCACCAGATGACTCACCAGCGTCTGGAAAAAAGTCTCGTCTGGAATCCACGTTGTCTTGAAAAACTTCAACACATCCGGCCGCCGACGTATGAATTCCACCACGGCTTCAACCGTCCGACGTCTCAGGCACCACCATTGGCTTCCGATCATGATCTGCAGATCGGCCGGTATGCGCCGTTTCAATCCCAGCCTTTTCTGAAGATTAAAGGCCGCATAAAACCGATTGGCCTGCGAACGTTCATTAAACCAATGACGGTAAATCAACCTCTCTTCTTTGAAGCCTGTCTTGATCCAGTCGCTTTCGAAAAAGTCAAAACTCTCAATGAAATCGGCGTCATTCTCATCCAGATAATCGTGAACGTACTGCGAGGTCTTAATGGGCAGACAATCCCCCGAAAGCATGTAAAAATGCGTAACCTTTGGATACGCCGCCAACGCGGTGTCCAGCGCGCTCAGCGTCGCACCGACCAAGCTCCATTCTCCCCATCCGCATCTGTGACGCTTTCTGGAAAAAACCACATTCGAGTTCGTGCTTAGTGCAGCCTGCAGCATCTCAAAATCAGACCGGGGCGAGCGCGCATCAAAGTGTATTGCCACCTTGTCACCGGTCGCAGTCAGCCGTTCGGCTTGCGCAATAATCGCATCCGGGTCTTTGTGACAGAGAAGGATATAGGCGATCTGCGCCATTCCCTCGATTATCCCGCCTGTTTACCTCACTGAAATACTCATAACCGAAGTCAAAGGATTGAAGAACCCTTGGTTTTTTGATTGTCTGCGCCAAACGGCCATTTGGGCCTAACTGGTCAGGGATCAAGGATACTATGGGCTTTCCCGGCACATGGATGACGCGCAGCGAAAGCATGGTTTATCGCGTGGTTCCAAAATGCGCCTGTTCGACGATCGGGCAGATCATGCATTACTCTGATCACGGCGCCTTTTTTGAGGGCGATATACACGATGACCACGAAGGTCTGCACAAGTGGTCTCAAGGCGACAGTCAACAAGTGATCGAGTCCACAGTAAGAGACCACAAAAGTTTCGCGTTCACCTGTGTGCGAAACCCTTACACGCGCATTCTCTCTTCTTTTTTTGACAAGATCGCGGGCATTCAACGGAACGGCAACCGCTACCGCGGCAATCTGATACCGCAATTATCCCAGCGCTATGGCATCAATATCGAAGGCGATTTTGATCAGATCGCAATGTTCCGACGGTTCCTTTTATTCGCACGCGACACTATCAAATTTCGCAAACCCATGGACCCCGACATTCACTGGTCCGCTCAGTCCGGGCATATCTCAACCTTCATCGTGAATGGCAGCCAGTATGATCGGATCATCTGGACCGAGAAATTCAACGAAGGCATGCAGGATGTCCTAAGTTCAATCGAGACGCCGCATTCCATCGATCTGGAAAACCTGCAGAAATTCAATGAAAGCGAGGGGCACGGCCCCAAACGGGCACATCCAATCGAAGACTACTTTGACGATTTGTCGATGCATCTTGTCTATGAAATCTACAAACGTGATTTCAATCTATTCAAATACGACTTCCACAATCCCGCTAATTCCATGCCGAAAGGCAAAATCGACCTCGAGGAAGTGCAGGCCAAACTGGGCGATTAGTCGTCAGTCGGAACCGATCTGCTGAACGCATGAATGCGCGCATTGAACCGTTTCGTCAGTGACGACTTGGTCAGCCTGAGCGATTGCAGCAACAACCTGGACCCAAAGCTGGACGCGCGCAGATCAAGCGAAACAAACAACCGCGTCCGCGATTTCGACAAGGCCACGAGATCCACAACGGCCAAGCCATTTACGCCACCTGATTTGGCCTCGATAGCATAACCAACACCCTCATCTACTGACAGA